>NZ_CP111043.1:4585752-4938441 GCF_026250525.1 Chondrinema litorale | reverse complement strand
CATCACATTTGATACTGCTGGCGAAATGAAACCTTCTATGCAACGATTCTGTCAGGATATTCCATCAATTTCCTAAAAGCTGAGATTCTGGTCCTCTCTCTTGGTCTTTCTTCCAGCCAATAATAAATTCTTGAAAAATTCATAGCTGTGGCTATAATTACATTTTGTAAGTTTGCCTTACAAAGACCTATATATCTACTTCTCCTCATTCCAAAGGCTCTTACACCCAAAGATATAGTTGCTTCTACTCCTGCTCTCCTATTATATGTTGTAATATAATCACCTCTACTCTGTCCGATCCTAGCTTTTATCATCGCTTGATACTCCTCTTTTGGCAATAAAGTGAGCGTGCGCCGTTGAGCTTTGGTGCAGAACGCTTTACTTTTACATACTTTACAATCTTTCATAGAGAACTTTACTTTTATCATTTCTTTTTTACGTTTATCATAGGCTATTGTCCAACTTTTACTGGTATGACCCTCAGGACAAATGGCTTCCTGTTTGTCCAAATCGACCTTAAAGTTTTTCAATGCAAATCCTTTTCCTGATCTGGCTTGCCATTTTTGATCGGACCGGGTTGGTCCTAAGAGTTCAACGGCATATTGTTTTTTACTGTTTACCAATAAAGCAGAATCAATATACCCTGTATCTACCAAGTGGGTCTTAGGAAGTCTTTTATCTTTTTTTAGATCATCATGGATGCCATCGGTCATATTACTATCGGCAATGGGACTTTTGGTTGTAACCATATGGGTAATCAAATAAGGAAGATCTTCCTGACATGTCTCTGTAATATGTACTTTATAGCCTATCCAGGATGTGGTATACTTCTTGGCATAGCGGGCATCTTTGTCATAAGGTGAGCTGATGAACTGTAAAGCAGGGGGGATGCCCAATTGCTTGTCCCTATAATTTATTTTGTCTTCCTGAAGATAAAATTGTTGTACCCATACATTGCGGAGGAGTTTAACGGCAGGAAGGTTTCTTAACCAGCCCTCATCGTCTTGTTGATATATAATATCCAAAAGGTCATATCCATCTTTTCCTATCTGTATTGCAAACCCTAGTTGTTTTAATTGACTTTGGGGAAGGCGGGTACTACCTATTCGGGAGCTATACCTTTTGGTCCAATCCGGTATGGCATGTTGCCTCATCCAATCAGGAGCAACTGTGGCCAAACTGTTCAGTGCTGCTCTAATTGTTTCACCTATGCAGACCAATCTATTGGTCGCTCTTATAGCACCTAGCATATGGGTAGAATCCGTCCGGATAGTTCCCCTCTTTTTGATCCATTTACGCTCTTCGCATTTTTTTAGTAATCTGTCCAAGAGTAGAGTTACTGGAGCTCCCTTGATCAATCTACTCCTAAATTCGCATAAAACACTATTATCATAACCTGTTGCAGTGAGTTCCAAGCTCAATAAATATTTCCAATCAATCCGGGACGCCATAGCCTCTACAGCTTGTCGGTCAGATAAACCTTCGATAAATTGCATAACAGTAATCATGGCCAATCTCCAAGGATCTGCTGCTGGCTGACCTTTAGCGGGAAATAAATCTGCAAAAAATTCATTTTCATAGATTATCCCTAGTTCATCTTTGAGGGTTATATAAATATTCCCTTTAGGAAAACTGGCATGGGCAACTTGTTTGGTCAGTATGGGAATTTCAGGGATCTTATTTGGCTTTAACATGATCTTGTATTTAAATATTTATTGTATGATTTCCGAATCTAATAAATATTTGAATAGGACTTATAGCATTTCGCCAGCAGTATCACATTTGCGGCAGAGCCAATAAATACCAGTTTGTTTTTCTTTTTAAATTCTTTGGCAACAAGATTAATAATGGTGCTTTTACCAACACCATTTTCACCCGTAATAAGAATCGATTTCGGATTTTTGTTGCTGAGTAAAGAAAAAATAGATTGAGTTATTTCTTTTATTTTGGTGTTTTCTACAACATTCTCGGGAAGTTCTTTGGTTTCCCAGAGCTTACCAATTTGCTTTAAATTCTCTACACCCATAATGCGCTGTTCTGTTTCCTATTTTTGGTTAATTATAAGAAATAATCTAAAGCGAAAAGGGCTTTTTTATGATAAATTTTAGTAGAAAACACCAAAATACAATCTATTAATTCACTTTTTCTAAACCTTCTAAATAGCTAATGAAATCTTCCATACCTTTAAAATTTTCTTCTTTTTCACAAGCTGATGTGATGTAAGTGGAAAGATAATGAGTTGGTTTAGAAATCAGTCTTAGTTCTTTGTCAGCTTTTTCTGTTTTGGCAAAATCATCAGGATTGTATTTTACTGCTGCACCAATATTTAATTGGAAAGCCGCAACATCTTCTGGGTGAAGTCCCCAAGTAGCTACATAGTCTTTACCTTCTTTGGTTTTAGTACCATCATGATAATTTACCCCGGTTAAAAACTGAACAGGTTTGTCGCAAAAGGCGAAAGCTTCCACTTTGCCTTCTCTGCTTCCAGAAAATACAGTTACCCTTACCAAAACATCGATAGAGTCTCCTTTGTAAGGCACATTTTCAGATAGCATTTCCATGTAAGAGATGTTGGCTTCTTTACGAACGCGGGCAGTTCTTTTAGTTACTGGATCTAAGTAAACAGGCTTTTCACCATCCCATAGACGAACTCCTCCTAAACCTACCGTAGAACCTGCTTTGTATTGGTCGGCTCCCCAACCTTCTTTTTGTTTTTCTTCTGTTGGGTACCAAGCTGCTTCTGCCAGTTCGAGTTGAGGCTTGGTTTTATTATAAACATCGATAGCTACTTTGTGATCGAAGTAGAATCGGTAAGCTACAAATTCATTTTCTACAGCAGGGCCGTGGTGACCAAGCTTGCTATATAAGTTTCCTTCTTCAGATGCGATTTCTGTAACCTGTTCTGGGTTTTCTTTCCAGAAAAGGCTTATGTCTGTCATGTTTTGTGCATAGCTGAAGTTTGCTAGCAGCGTGAGGATGATAATTAGATATTTCATATTTAAATGAGCTTTTTTAATGATTTATAGGAAAGGTAAAAATAAATTTTTTACTTAAAGTCGATTATCCATTTTCTTCCAATTAGTATTCAATTTTTAACTATTTGGCTGCTATTAGCTATTTTGATATGTTGAATTAGGAAAGGATTTGGTAAAAGCTACACTGAGTAGAATTTAACTTTAAAAAAGATATAAAGAAGATAAAATGAAAAAAACGAATAAAAATATAAATCGCAGAAACTTCCTAAGAGTCTCAAGTTTATCTCCATTATCACTTTTTGTTCCCTCACAAGTAGTTGGAGAAAATGCACAAATAAACCCTCAAATATTAGAGATTCTAGACGATAAACCTCTGGTAAATATGGTGACAGACGGGATCATTTTTTCACCGAAACAATACCTAGAAAAATTGCTTGAAATAAATCAGACTAAAACAATTGGAAGTGATATTTATGGTAAAGGGGGAGCAACCAAACAATTGGAAGAAGCTTTCGCCAAAGTTACAGGTAAAGAAAAAGCGATTTATGTGCCTACTGGAACCATGGCGAATCAGCTTGCAATGAAACTACTCAATGGTGAAAATACAAAAATTGTAGTTCCCGAAAATAGCCATATTTATCGTGATGAAGCTGATGCGGCACAATCAGTCCATAATAAAAGATTGATTCCAGCAGGGAAAGGAAAAGCTTTTTATAATGAAAAAGATTTAGCAGAAACTATTACTTATTACAATGAAAATGAAGTGTTTAAAAGTGGTTTAGGCACTGTGGTGGTTGAGTGCCCAGTAAGAAGGGCAGATGGTGTTGCCGTACCGATCGAGACGATTAAAAATATTTCGGAATATGCAAGAGCAAAAGGTTATAAGCTACACTTGGATGGAGCTAGGCTTCATTTAGCTTCTGCATATACAGGAGTTTCTATTAAAGAATATGCATCGTATTTCGATACAGTCTACATCTCTTTGTATAAGTACTTAAATGCATCATCTGGTGCTATGCTTTGTGGAGATGCTGAAATTATCGATCAAATGGAGCATCAGATAAAAATATTGGGTGGTACCACTTATCAGACTTGGGATGCGACTGCCATGGCACAGCACTATTTAGAAGGAATAGAAGAGCGATGGGCAAAATTGAGACAAAAATCTGAAGAGTTGATAAATCAGATTAATAGGCTTGAAGAAGTTCGAGTGAGTAAGATTGAAAATGGCACCAATATATATAACATGAAATTTGATGGCAGTCTTGATGCTAAGCAGATATGTGAGAAGCTATTGAAAAATCAAGGTATTTGGTTGCGAACACCGAATGAGAAAGGCGAGATCAAATTTTATGTAAATGAAAGTATGAATAACATGCCTATACCTCAGTTTGTAAATGCTTTGAAAGATTTAATAAGCACTTCAAAAAGATAGATAACCTAATAAAACTATTTATTTCTCAAAAATTCGCGACTGCCAGAACCAGACTGAGTTTAATCAAGTTATGTTGTTTTGAAATAAAAGCAGTATTAATGATTAACAACATTTGTACATTCCATTTTTTAAGGGTAAAAGCGAATGTGACCAGACAATATTTGGGTCTGGCAGTGTTGATTCTGCTTGTGTTTTTTACTTCATGTACAGTTCGTAAATCAGTTCAAACGCATCTGAATATACCTGTACAAAAACAGCTTAATGTTTCAAAAGCAGTTTCTACATTCCTAGAAGTTTGTGAGAATTCTACCGAGGATGTGCATCTTCAAATTGATAATTCTCAGAAGGAAATAAAAAGTATATTTCCTAAGAACTTTAACTCAGTTTCTTCAAAGCCAGCAGTAGAAAGAGCTAAATATGCTATTCTTAAGCATTATTGGCTTTCCCACCCAGATGTACCACTCTACATCCGGTACAGTAAGATGAAAATTTTGGCTTAGTACTAATCATCATTTCAATAGTCATTTCTCAGATTTTAGAATCTGATGAAGGCTATGCTATTTCAAAATTTTAATCATTCAATCATATAAAATGAATTCTCAAGAAATTAAAATCAATCAGATAGAATCTTATAAACTAACAGGCTTATTTCCAATGGCTTTGCGGTTAGTTGTTGGTTGGACTTATTTTTCGGCTTTTTGGCGAAGGTTAGTTTTAGCAAACAAACTCGATCCGGAAACAGCTGGCTATTTAGGTGAAAAATTCAATCACTTTTTACCCAATGCATTAGGCATCAAAACTGTAATAGAGTTTTTAGTCACGAACCCAGATTTATTGTGGTTTGCCATGGTTGCATTTACCATTATCGAAGGTATTGTAGGGCTTTTATTTATATTAGGTTTTTTTACCCGATTAATGAGTCTTGCTGTTTTCGGTTTGGCAATGGGGATTTTATTAGGTTCTGGCTGGCTTGGCACCACTTGCCTAGATGAATGGCAAATTGGCATTCTAGGAATAGCTGCTGGTTTTACCATCTTCTTAACTGGTAGTGGCGACTTTTCAGTAGATAATTGGTTCAGGTCAAAATCATTTTCCATTTCAAATAAAAAATGGTTTAACTGGATAGCATCTGGGCCATTACCAATTGATTATGCTAAGCTAAAAACTTTGGTTATTAGTGGCGCTGTGATTATCCTATTTATCAGTTTGTTTACCAATCAATATTTCCATGGAGGAGTTTGGGGAACTTTACACAACAAGTCTGTAAAGCCTAAAATTGAGATTACTCAAGCTAATATCAATACTAGCAACTTATCATTTGAACTCAGCAGAGTGGAAGGAGTAGATGTGTATGGCTCGTTTCTAATCGGTATCAGTTTGGCAGATACAAATGGCAATGAGTTGATTAAATTAGATGGAGAAGATTTAGCACAATTGCCTTCCAATTCTATTGAAAACCATTATGTGGCGAAAGTGAAACCCGGAAAACACAGTTTGGTAATCCCTCTTGGAGCTAAAGCGATTTTAACGCTGGACTCTTCCAAATTAAGAGGAATAGCTAAAGGAGACTATAAGCTAACATTGACAGATATAAGCGGGTCTACTTGGACTAAAACCATAGCTTATTAAAAAGGGAAAGTATACCCGATTAGCCGTCGGGTATACTTTTTAAAGCTTATTTTATTACGGCTATACATTCAATTTCTACACGCGCTCCCATGGCCAAACCACTACCAGCCATGGCACTTCTTGCCGGAAAATGCTTAGTGAAAAATGGTACATACGCCTCATTCATTAAAGGCCATTCTTCAATATCAGCTAAGAAAATGGTGCATTTTACAATGTCATCTATATCAGCGCCATATCGCTGTAAAGTCTTTTGAATATTTTTAAGTGTTTGATCTGTTTCAGCTTTTATTCCACCTTCAGCAAGTGCTCCTGTAGTATAATCCATACCAATTTGTCCTGATAGATAAAGTGTATTCCCAACTTTTACTGCTTCAGAAAAAGGCAAGTTCATGTCTTTTCTATCTGGTGGGTTTAGGTATTCTATTTCAACAGTAGGACTTTCCTCGGCTACTGCTACATCTTCAGTTTCTGTTTTAGGATTTGAGCAAGCTAAAAGTGAGCAAACCAATGTGATAATAAATAGAGGGGTAATTGGGGTTTTCATAATTGATAATTTAATATTGAAATTGTTTTTCAGAATTAAATCTATCACATTTCAACTTCTGATCAAAAGAGAATAAAGTGAAGCGTTTTTTTAATAATGTTGATTTTAAAGCAAAAAATCGCTGTAATTAATTACAGCGATTAACAAATATTGAATGTGGCTTCAGTTTTAGAAGCAATTTAATTTTTAATTTAAGGTCGTATCTTGTTTTACTTAATGAGACAATGAAATACGAGAAGCAAAAAGTAGAGTTAGAGCAGGCTGGTTATGCAATAACAGATGAGATTTTTAGTGCTGAAGAAGTGCGAGCAATTATCAATTACATAGAAGAATTCGAGGGAAATTCGGCCAATTCGGAAGTTGATTCATTTATAAAAACAAAAGATTTATTTGCCATTCGGCAACTCTTAAATCATTGTCCAGCACTTTCTTCTTTGATTTTTAATACGAAGATCAAGGAGCTAATAAAAGAGCTGGCAAGCGAAGAATTTTTTGTTTGCAAAGCCATCTACTTTGATAAGCCGAAAGCGTCTAATTGGTTTGTTTCTTACCACCAAGATTTAAGTGTTTCTGTTACGCAAAAAACAGAAATTGAAGATTATAAAAATTGGACTTTTAAAAGAGGTCAATATGGAGTGGAACCTCCAACAAATATCCTCGAAAATATCATTACACTTAGAATCCATCTAGACGATACCGATGAAAATAATGGTGCATTAAAAGTGATTCCTCAATCTCATTTAAATGGAGTTTATAAGCTAGATTTAATTAGAGATAAAATAGAGGATGAACAGATTTGTCGGGTAAAAAAAGGGGGAAGTGATGCTTATGAAGCCGCTCACATTCCATGCATCAAACCGAACTATCAACGATCAACAAAGAAGGGTAATCCATTTGGAAATTTGTAACCAGCACTTACAGCAGCCAATTGATTGGAAAGAGCGAAAAGCTATTCCATTTTAAACTGGAACAGATATCTAATTAAATTTATATGAACATCAATTTTAACAGGAGAAAGATTGAGTCGATTTGTATTCTGCTTTCTTTTACGTTGGTGATTATCATCACTATTTTGGGGATTTTAGCCACTGCAGATGAAATCTTTAACTGGGATTTATTGCCACCAAACATAGAAAATGTAATGGTGCTTTTACTAACTTCAATAGCTATGGTAATTGGTGCTTCTTTCATCATCAGCCTGATGATCAACTTTAGTATTATCTCCATTAGCCTTGAAAAGTTTGCTGATAAATTCGAAAAATTTGTAGAAAAAGATGACAGATGAAATAAAAATGGATGCAAAGTTTTTTGCCTTTGTATCTGGAATAATTGTGTTCTTAACCGTATCTATATTCTTACTTAATGAAGTAGATTCAAAGAATAGAGAAACTCAGATCAAAGAGATTTATAATCTTATAGAAAGCTCTCCTTATAAAAACAAATTGGCAGAACTTGTACAGAGTTTTGATACCTTAAATGCTGATAAAATTAAGGAAATAGCTGCCATAGCAAATGCATTGGCAGAAGAAGAGGAGGCCATTGATTTCTGTATGTTTTACCTAAAATCAACCGATAGTTTTATAGAAGTTAAGCTAGATCGCAACACAGAAAAGCATATAAGTAATCTTGTAGCTTTTTCCACAAAAGATAAAAAACTTTTAGATGCACACAAGGAAAGTTCTGCTGGATTTCTATCGATGCTATACGATATTAATAAAGATGAAAGCTTAGTAGAAGTGTATAATGTTATTGTGAATAGTAATAATACAATTGCTTATTTGGTTGCTAAAAAATATAGAAATTAAAAAGCGCGAATCATTTAAGAAAAGCGCTTTTTTATCATTTTTAAACTTATATAACAGCGCTCAAAGCATCAGTTACTTTGTCAATATCAGCCATGGTATTGTAAATATGAGCTGATAATCGAAGTCCGCCAGTTGGCGCACAAGCTATACCATGAGTCTCATAAAGTTTTGAGAATATTTTTTTATTATCCTTTTCTGGCAAGTTAATAATGGTAACCCCAGCACTTAACTCAGGTTGTAAAGGAGTAATAAACTTGGCAGTAGGTACTTTTGTCTGAATCTGCTTTTTAAGATAAGTATGAATTGCCTTTACTCTATCTTCAATTTGTTGTTTTCCGATAGACATATGGAAATCTATAATGGCCGGAATCGCAGATTCTGTGGTATTGTTTCTCTGGCCAACTACACAGAATTTTTCATCTACTGTGGTACTGCCACTTTTCCAACCAGCACCTACAATACTTGGCCATAATTGCTCAATATGATCTTTCTTGATATATAAAATTCCATTTTCAAGTGGCCCCATTAACCATTTGTGCGTGCTTCCAGAATAGAAATCGCAATCTATATCTTTAAGGTCAACATTCATCACACCAAAAGATTGAGCGCCATCAACCATACTTAAAATGCCATTAGACTTGGCTAAAGCACATATTTTCTTAGCAGGAAGCGCAATGCCCGAAGTATTGGAAATATGCGAAAAAGATATCAGTTTGGTTTTACCAGTGATTGCGGCTTCAAAAGGAGCAATTAAGTCCTCTATAGATTCTGGACTTTCCGGAACGGAAACTGTTTTAATTACAAAGCCATCTCTTTTAGCTCTTTCTACCCAAGCAGTAGAGTTTGTTGGGTGGTTTTGATCCCAAAGAATAATTTCATCACCTTTCTTTAAAGGCAAGCCGTTTACAATGGTGTTGTTACTTTCAGTTGTATTTCTTGTAATACCCACTTCTTCCACGTCTGCAACAACAAATTCGGCAAGCGCTTTTAAAGCTTTTTCTCTTTCGGTGTCAAACACAGCTCTGTATTGGAATGAGACGTTTTTCTCTAGGCTTTGCTGCAACGAAGTTACCTTTTCTGTAACAAAGTACGGACTTGGACAAAGGTTGGCAGCATTTAACATAATTAGGTTTGCTGGTATGGTATATTGCTTTTTTACCATTTCCCAGTAGCGCTCATCACTTGCCTCGTAAAGTGATTTTAATTGATTAAAATCTTGCTGGCTTTTAGCGATTGAGCTGTTTGCAGATGCCAAAGTTGGTAGAGCTATACTAGCCAATGATCCTGTTAGCATCTTTTTAATAAATCTTCTCTTGTTTTGCTGAGATGAGATTTTTGTAGATAGTTTCATATGATATTTTTAATAGATTGGGGAAATCGTTTGAAGATACAGAATTAAGAGGTGTGTTGCAAAGTCATTTAACTTGTAATTCTAATAGAGGAAGCAATTATTCGAAAATATTGAATGTTAGATAAGTACAATCTTTTCATAAAATATTTATTTTTTAATTGAGTTTTAACCAAAAAGGATTAGAAATTAATTGGAAAATTAAATGAAGAGGTTATTACCATTAATAATATTAATCATAGGGCTGAATTCATATGCTCAAACACAACTGACAAACATACCTTACGATCTGTACCAAGTAAATAAAGATCCTTCGAGGTTTAAAAAGTACAATGATCTGTATTTTTTTATGTAACAAATAAAGACACTGGTAGAGAAATTTGGGTAACAGATGGAACTGAAGAAAATACTCATATTCTTAAAGATATCTTTCCAGGTGATGGTAGTAGTGTTCCATTATTATTTCATGAAGCATCTATAACATTTAAAGATAAATTTTACTTTGTTGCCGATGATGGTGAACATGGACTGCAAATTTGGTATACAGATGGTTCAGAATCTGGAACTAAAATGTTAACTGCAATTTCAACTTTAAATACTGCCAAACTAACTACAGATGATGATTACATTTATTTTTTAAATGCTTTAGATAGTGGAGAAGATGGAGAAATTCAATTGTGGAGAAGCGATGGATCAACTGAAGGGACTATTATGGTTAAGGATGAAATTCCTAATTATCGTGGAACATATCCTTATGTTTTACAAGTCTCTTTAAATGGTTTGATTTACTTCAATACTGTAACAAATAATAATACTTATGATATTTGGCGTAGTGATGGAACTGAAGAAGGAACTTATTCTATAAGTGAGTTCTGGGATGAATATGATTTTGATGAATGTCATTTAATAAATCATATTGTATTCAAAAATGAGCTATATTTTGTTTATTCTAAAAAAGATGAAACAGGTTTAAGTATTATTTTAAATAAAACTGGAGGTAACGCTGAAAACTCAGAGTTTATAGAAAAACTAACATTTGATGATTTATCTTATATATACTTTTCAGATATTATAGTAATAGAAGATGATCTTTTTCTATCTCTTTATGATCAAGATCAGAATCAGTTAACACTTCTGAAATTTAATGCGGATGATAAGAAATTTGAATTTATTTTTAATAATAAAAACTCTCAATATTTTTCACCATCATATCTTTCAAATTATAATAATAACTTATTATTTACAAAAGGAGATGCTAATGGGAATACAGTATTCGCAACATATAATATTGAGGATTCTCAATTAAGTGATCTAAAAGAAATTTTCAACTTTCAAAAATCTACGACATTTACAATCAACGATGTTGTAAATATTAAACAAATTGACAGTTCGCTTTTTGCTGTTTTTGTTCCAGAAATTGATAGTCTCAGGAAAGCTTGGGTTTTAGATTTATTAAATTCAAATCATTTTAGTAATGCTGAATTTTGTAATGTAGAGGATGTGTTTTCTACAAGTGAAAAGATTGTTTTTACAAAAAAATCAAAAAACATAGGAGTTGAATTGTGGGAGACTGACATTAATTTAGTAAAGGTTGAACGCCTTAAAAGTTTAATGAAATTAAAATTAGGGCTAACAATTTCTGAACCTACACCAATAAAAAATAAACTTTATTTTAGAGCGTCAACTGATACAACAGGGTTTGAACTTTGGGTGTTTGATGATTCATTAAAAAACCTGAGTTTAGTTAAAGATATTTATAGTGGTAGTTTGGGTGCGTATCCACAAGCTTTAATAGACTATAATGATTCTTTATTCTTTTTTGCATCCTCTGAAAATGATTATGGGCAGCTTTTTAAAACTAATGGATCAGAAGAAGGTACAAATAGAGTAAGTAATATTGAAAATTTATATGTAGACTTTTCAAATAGGTTTTTAGTTGAATTTCAAAATCAACTATTCTTCTCTGCCATTATGAATGATACCTCTTATTTGATGTCTTCAAACAGTAGTGAAGTTGAAGCAATATCAAATTTAAAGTATATTAGTCCAGGATTGAGTCAATTTAGATATTCTGGTCATGATGGAGTAAGTACAGATAATTTTGTTTATTTTTATTATGGAGGAGATTTATGGAGAAGTAATGGAAAACAAGCTAGTACTTTTAAAATATTAGAAATTTTCTCAATTGAAAACCTAACTGCTTTAGATTCTTCAGTTTATTTTTCTGGAAAGTATTTAGCCGATAGTGAGAATGTTTTATGGACCAGTATAGGAGACTTTGAAAATACTAAAAGGATTAAGACTATTAATGAAGAGTATTTATATAGTCCTCAAAATTTAGTGAGCTTTAACGGGAAGTTGGTTTTTACAGCTTATACAAGTGAATATGGAAGAGAGTTGTGGATTACAGACGGTTCTCCAGATAGTACTTATATGATTGCTGATATAAATCCAGGAATAGGAGGTGTTGGTGATTTAAATGGTTATGCTGAGTTAGGTGGCTATTTATACTTTTCTGCTACGGATGGAGTAAATGGTGTTGAACTCTGGAAAACTGATGGTACTTTAGAAGGTACAATGATGGTAAAAGATTTGAATACAGGTTCTGAAGGTTCTTATCCATCTGAATTTATTAGTGATGGGCAAAAAGTTTATTTTACTGCATACTCAAAAGAAAATGGAGTAGAATTATGGGTTACTTATGGAGCTGAACAAAATACCATTCAACTTTATGATGTAATTCTAGGGACAAGAGGTTCTATTCCTGAAAATTTAATGTTCATTAACGGTGAATTATATTTTACCGCTGATACAGAAAGTGAGGGAAGACAAATTTGGAAACTTGATTCAGAAGTCGAAGAACCTGATGAGAAAAATTCCGACGAAGAAGATGAAAATGATGTTACAGCAATTGATGATTTGGTTGATGATGAAATATTCACTCTTTATCCAAATCCGGGAGCTGAGTATATTAGAATAAATGTAGAGGGTATTAATGTACAACAGGTACAAGTATTTAATTTAAATGGGCAATCTGTAGAGTTTTTTACTACTCAGCATAATGAAATATATATAGGTAACCTGCCAAAAGGCATGTATTTTTTTGTTGTAAATACTGGCGATAAGAAATTGGTTAGAAAGTTTTTAAAAGAATAAATTAACAATTAGAAATTTACTCAAAAGGCAAAAGATTTAAATCTTTTGCCTTTTTTCTACTTAGAAACCTAAAAATTTGCTTAAAAAGAATACGTACATGAATTCCACTAATTTTAATTAAAAACTAGGAAAAACTGCTTTAGATATTAATTTTAGCCAAATTTTGTAACAAAGTGTCTCTTATAAACTGATACAAACCGCATGTTTGGAATTAAACATATCAAATTCGATTCGATGACTTATGTGATTCATTATAAGAATGGAAACATAAGCAAAGAAGGTCGTGGACTTTCTTTTTTTTATTTTGCTCCTAATAGTTCTATTGTGGCTATTCCAATGGGTAGTAACGATTTGCCATTTGTGTTTAATGAATCGACCAAAGATTATCAAACAGTTACCATCCAAGGACAAATCAGTTACAAAATATCTCAACCAAAGACGCTGGCAGATGTATTAGATTTTACTGTAAATGATATAGGTCAGTATAAAAAGAGCGACATTGAAAAGCTGAATCAAAGGATTATTAATGAGGCTCAAACTTCAACTTCATCTTTCATTCATGATATAAATTTGAAAGATGCCATTCGTTCGGCAAAAACTATTGAAGAAAGAATACTGGAAGGTTTAAAGGCATCTCCTGCTATTGGCATGTTAGGTATCGAAATTCTGGGAGCAAATATTCTATCAATCAAAGCTACACCAGAAATGGCTAGAGCATTAGAGACGGAAACTAGAGAGAAATTGCAACAAGAGGCTGATCATGCAATTTATGAACGTAGAAACTTTGCAGTTGAGCAGGAGAGAAGAATAAAAGAGACAGAGTTAAACACTGAAATCGCAGTTGAAGAGAAGCAAAAGCAAATTGCAGAAAAACGCATGGAATCTGATGTGCAAAAAGCAGAAAACCAACGGAAACTGAGAGAAATGAGGTTAGAAGCTGATATTGCCATTGAGAACCAAAGGAAACAATTGATTGAGCAAAAAACAGCCAACGATAAGAAAGAAGCAGAGACAAAAGGATATGTAATCGAAACTACTTTAAAACCTTATAAAGAACTCGATTGGAAAACACTTACGGCGCTTAGTAATAGCAATACTCCTGGGTTTAATATTTCACTTGCTTTTAGAGAACTAGCCGAAAATGCAGAGAAAATTGGTAACATCAACATCAGTCCAGAATTATTAGAGTCTATTCTGAATGAAAAGAGAGGACAGAAGCGATGAAGTTAGAATATGCCATCATTGTAAAAAATAAAACAAGGCTTGAATCTCTCATAGAGCGCTTTAATACCAGATCACAAACCAAGTTTTATATCGAAAGCTTTGGTGGTGTTTTCGAAGATTACGAGCGTGAGCACGAGGTTTTTCATGAGTCGCTAAATGCTTTACAGTCACAATTATCGAGTGTAGTTAAGTACAAAATTGTAGAGCGAACCTATGTGCCTCAATATATTTTTTCAGAGAAAAATTTGATAGTTGTCATCGGGCAAGATGGTTTGGTGGCGAATACAGCTAAGTATGCAGGAGGAGTTCCCATTGTGGCCGTGAACCCAGATGTTAATCGCTACGATGGTGTTTTGCTACCTTTTAATACATCCGATTTTTTAGTAGGAGTAGATAGGGTAATGTCTGGAAACCATCAGTTAAAAACGATACGTTTTGCAGAAGCCAAACTGAATGATGGGCAGCGGTTATTGGCATTTAACGATTTGTTTATCGGCGCATCTTCTCATGTTTCAGCTCGCTATAAAATTTCATTCAACGATCATATTGAAGAGCATTCTTCTAGCGGAATAATTGTTTCTACACCTACAGGTTCAACTGGTTGGTTAAGTTCAATTTTTAACATGGCTTACGGAGTTGCCAATTTGTTCGAAAAAGACCTAAAACCCAAGAGACCAAAACTTCAAGACAATCAATTGCTATTTGCAGTGCGTGAGCCTTTTCAAAGTTTAAGAACTCAAACAGGAATTACAACGGGCATCCTCAATCAAAATAGTCAATTGAGTATAGAGTCTTTAATGCCAACTGATGGAGTGATTTTTAGTGATGGAATAGAGAAAGACTTTTTACAGTTTAACAGTGGTTCTGTAGCAACTATTGGTCTAGCTAATGAAATTGCCAATTTAGTAACAAAGTAAACTTAGGTTTTACTGTAAATAAAAGTAACTTTATTAAAGTACTTAATTATCTGGTGTTTAAAATGATTTCATGAAAAAGAAAATAACTGACTTAACAATTGAACAAATTGATTTGGTTTGGACATACACTTTCATTAAATCAGAATTTGAAAATAAAAATCAAAATATTACACCTTTGAAAATATTGGAGAAAATAGGTGTTCCCATTAAAGATCAGACTAAACAATTAGAACTCAAGAATTATCGATTAAGGTTTAAAAAAATACTTAAGACACTTTCGCAATCAGGAAAATTAATTCCTCAAAAACATAAGCATGATACTTTAGGTATTAAAGAAGACTCTTATAAGCTTCAATAATGATTTTAAAGTATTTATATAAATAGATCAAAAAATTAAAAGGGAAAATGTTGACTTCTTAATGAATGATCTATGAACCTAAGCTTCTGAAATTATTTTTTAATTCTAAAACAATGGATGCAACTCCTACAAAAAAGGAAATGATTGAAAATTACATTCAAGGTTATAATAGCTTTGATGTAAAAGTAATGCTTAGAGATTTACATCATGATGTAGTCTTTAAAAATATTGCTAATGGCGAGGTAACACTCGAAACTGAAGGTTTCGAAGCTTTTAAAAATCAGGCAGAGCAGGCAAAATCATTTTTTACAGAAAGGGAGCAAAAGATAATGTCGTTTGATGAGAAGGAAGATTACATAGAAATCGCTATTGATTATACTGGTAAATTGGCAATTGATCTTCCTGATGGTTTAAAAATAGGAGATACGCTTAATTTAAAAGGTAAATCTGTTTTCCATTTTAAAGATGATAAAATTATAACAATTCAAGATATAAGTTGATCTACTATTTATAATAGATTGAAAATCCGCTCAAAGTATTTCTCTGAGCGGATTTTATATTTATGCTCCTTGTTGTTTGATGAATGCGACAATATCTGCCATTTCTTCTACACTTATTCCATTTTCTAATCCATTAGGCATGGCAGAATATTTCGATTTGGTTTGAGAGACAATATTCTCTTTTTGTAATACCACTTGCTCACCACTCATCTGTTTTAATACCAATTGCTTTGGTGAGTCTTGATCAATAATTCCGCTAACCTTACTGCCATTTTTCAATTCAATTTCCCATAAATCATATTGATCGGCAATAGAGTTGTTCGGGTTGATGATTTCTGTAACTATAGAATGCGGATTTCTACTTTTTAACGTGGCGAGGTTAGGGCCAAAGTCAATACCATTTACGTCTTCTGCCTGATGGCAAGTTATGCAAAGTTTCTCAAAAATGATTTTGCCATTTTGAGCATTGCCAGCCATTTCTATAGCCGGTAAATATTCTTGCAAAACGGCTTTTCTATCTTCATTTACAGATAAAAGCTTGCGCGCATAACCTCTTATGTCATCATCTTCATAGTTCATTAAAGAAACCATTCTGTTCCACTGCAAGTCATTTTTACTGATTTTATTTTGATCAATGGCTTCCAGAAAAAGCATAATATAAGGTTTGTCTTGCATAAATAACTTGATGGCTTCTGGCTTGACCTCTTCACTTAGGTTGGGAACAACATCAATTACGGCTAAAACTGTAGCTTCATCAGGAGTGGTTTTTAAAGCTTTAATGGCTTCAATTTTAAGAAAATCTGATGGCGATGATTTTACTATTTCTATTAAATCTGGTTTGTATTTATCTGGATCGAACGAACTTAGCAATGCAATCGCATTTGCTTTAAGCAGCGTATCAGCTTCTGTGTTTTTTAAAGTTTTTTCAGCTTTTGCAATACTTTCAATAGTAGCTGCGCCTTTTGGGAATCCAGTAATTTGAAGTAATTTGATAGCTGCTTTTCCGAGTGTTGGATTTTCTACTTGGCTAGTCATGTTAACTAGAGCGAGCTTGTCATCCACACTTAAAGCAATTGTGGGCGATTTGTATTTCCATAAATTGCTTATTCCTGTAAGTGCAGCAGCTTGCCACCAAGCATTTTCAGTAGAGTGGATAATCAAGTTTAATCCTTCTCTGTTTTTAGCATTGGCAATTGTTGCTGCCAAATTGGCGAAAAATACTTCTTTTCCAGTTGATTTTTCATCCGTAAAGTTTTCAATGGCGTAATTTAGTAATGATGCTTCTTTACCTGCACTTACAGCAATCGAAGCGATAGCTACCCATTCATCATTCAAGTTTTGTTTTAATATTTCATTTACTACTTGTTCCGAACCATCGATAAATGCTGAGGTACAAAGCAATTGATATTTTACTTTGTCAGATGAATCGTTGCTGAGCGCAAACAATGCTTCTTTTAATTCTGGGCTGATAGATTTACCGGAAGCACTTTGTTTTTCAATTACTTTAATAGCATTTTCTCTTACACCTGCTACCTCATCATTTAGCAAGGCTTTTAAATCTTCTTCTGTTAATTTATCAAAATCGTAGAGCAACCACATGGCTGGTATTTTAGCTTCAGAATTCTTTGCATTGCTAAGAATGGATTTTACTGCTTCTACTGGAAATTTCTCTTTATTTTGGAATAATAACCTTTGTGCAGTTTTTCTGTACCAACCATTCGAGTTATCAAGCAATTTTGCTAGTTCATCTGGTGACGCTTTGTCTAGTGATAAGTTACTCAGCCACTTTTCAGTTTTGCTATTAGTAGGACTGATTTTATAAATTCTCCCTTTGTCAATTCCATTGTATAATGCACCAGACTCATTTACTTCATCTGACATCCATTCTGGGTGCTCAATTATCTGACGGTAATAATCTAGCAAATATATTGAGCCATCTGGACCCACATAAAAATTTACTGGCCTAAACCAAGGGTCTTTTGAGGCTAAAAAGTCTTTGTTTTCAAGCAGTCTTTTGGCATTAAAAGAAGCTCCTTTATCTTCGATAATATCGGTGTGAACCAAATTATGGACTGGCTCAGCAATAAAAGTTATGTTCTTAAAATTATCTCCGAAAGTTCCGCCATCGTACCAAGTAACTCCGCAACTTGAAGTAATCAAACCTACATCTGTAAGTAATTGGTGATTTGGGTTTTCTGTTATAGGAAAAATTTTAGCTGCATCACCATGGTCTGGAATTCGTTGAATTGCCTGCCTGATTAGTAAATTAGGGTTGTTTGCGATGTATTCTGCTGCCAACACTTCATGGAATAGATGTTCTGCATTACTGGTATAAATTCTATGGTTCCACGCATCTGTTGTATGTCCGAACTGTGTTTCACCTGAAAGCGCTTCCAATTCTTCAGATTCTGGTTTAAACCTTACCATTCTACCATTGGCATTTTCTCCTAAATCGGTAGATGAGGATGTGTTTAAGTATTTAACATTAGAACCAATATCACCAAATTCATCCGTGTAAACATAAGGTGTTATTGCAGGCTCATGGCCTAGGTAAATCCAGTTGTCTAAACCGAATTTTGGAGTGTTTAAGTTGTGCTGTGGATTAGAAAGGGCAAAACCTGTAAGTAAGGTTTCTCTAATGTCGGCTTTACCATCATTATCAGAATCTTCTAGGTAATAAACATTGGGCGCATCTGTAACTATAAATCCATTTTTCCATTTTAAAATGCCATTAGGTAATTGAAGGCTATCTGCAAATATTTCAGATTTATCGGGTAATCCATCTCCATCTGTATCAATTAGTTTTTTAATGAGTCCAGACTTAGATAAGTCAAGTGGATAGCCATGCATTTCTACTACATAAATGTCGCCTTTTTCATCAATTTCCATCGCTACCGGATCAGCAATGAGCGGCTCTTTTGCGAATGATTCAATTTTAAAACCTGCCATTATTTCCATATCTGCTATTTCTGGATCTGGCTGGTTTTCTTTGATTGAAGTCTGATTGGAATTACATGTAAATAGTAATAAGCTTAGAATGATTAGGGGGTAGTTTTTCATCAATTGTTTGCGTTTAAGTAACTATTTACAATTTACGAATGTATTGAGTGATTACAAAGATCAACCTTACATCTACCAATTCTTTATGCGAATTATCTATAATTACCAGTTTTGGTATATGATTTCGCAAGAACTTACATGATATCCATAATAAAAATGAGTGAGCTGTGTTTTATAAATAAAAATTGCATCGATGAAAACAATCACCAACAAGGGCTCATTTAACCTAAAACTATCTGCTTCTTCAAAATCAGAAGATATTTTTGTGTGGGATACACTTTTCAGAAATATTCAATCTGATAAATCTGTGTTAAAAACTCTTTCGGGATATGGTTACAATAAGAGGAAAATCCAACAAGGAGTAGATTTATTAAAAAAACTCAAAGAAAATAGAAGATTATATCAATTGAATAAAAGTATTGAGTTGTCAGTTACAGACTCATTATATTCAAAAAAAGATGAGTTAGACAAAATATATACAAATCATAAAAATTTGCTTAGAGAGGTTTTCAAGAAAGATAATTCGATTCTGAAAACTTTTAAAATTGATGCCAAGGAAGAGACAAAGTTTGTGTATTGGTTTGGTGATGTAAAGCAGTTTTATAAGCAGCTTAAAGAAAGCAAAAGTGTATTAAATAAGCTATATCTGATAGGCTTAGAGCAGCGTGAAATTGAAATTGCAGATCAATTAGTTAATAACTTAGCACAGTTAGAAGAGCAGTTGTCTTTAATTGCAAAAGAAGAAAATGCTTGTTTTCAAAATAATGCGAAATACCATATAGAATTTGCCAAGTGGACAGACAGTTTTAGAACGATGACAGCTTCGGTTTTTAAAAAGAAATTGGCAGTTCAAATGACACCAGATATAAAGAGAATTTAAACTTAGAATTCATAATTACAGGTTTTAATAGCTTATACTTAATTGTGAGCTAAATATGAAAATGAACTATTTAAGTTGAATAAGTTAATTATCGCTTAAGTACCCGAAGCCTTACTTTTTGTAAGGCTTTTTTTATAGATTAGAGCTATATTTTTTCAAGTAAAAAAGGCAATTTTTTGATTTAATGGCAAAAACAGAAAAAGACGAAATAATCAGCGAGAAGAAGAAAATTAAAAAAATTTACAATGCTGTTTTACCTCAACTACAAACTGAGTTAGTAAAACTTCAGCGTTGGATAGTGCAGAAAAATTTAAAGGTAGTTGTGTTGTTCGAAGGTCGGGATGCTGCCGGTAAAGGAAGCACAATTAAAACAATTACAGAATTACTCAATCCGAGAGTTTGTAGAGTTGTAGCACTTGGGAAACCAACCGAAAAAGAAAAAACTCAGTGGTATTTCCAGAGATATGTATCTCAATTACCGGCTGCTGGCGAAATGGTTTTATTCGATAGAAGCTGGTATAATAGAGCTGGGGTAGAGAAAGTAATGGGTTTTTGCACAGACGAAGAACACAGAGAGTTTTTAAGGTCTTGCCCAGAATTTGAAAAAATGCTCAAGCGATCGGGTATTATCCTTATTAAATATTGGTTTTCTGTGAGTTACGAAGAGCAAGAACGTAGGTTTTTAGAAAGATTAAACAACCCTGCAAAGCGCTGGAAGTTTAGCCCAATGGATGTAAAAGCCAGAGAAAAGTGGATAGAATACTCTAAGGCAAAAGATGAGATGCTTGCTTATACAGATACTAAGCAAAACCCTTGGTATGTAGTAAATTCTGATGTTAAAAAAAGAGCCAGGCTAAATTGCATTACTCATCTTTTAAGTCTGATTCATTACAAGGAAATTCCATTTGATAATATTGAATTACCAGCGAGAGATGAGTCTAAAAAATATATAAGGCCGCCGAAGTCTGAACAAAATTACATCCCAGAAATCTATTAAAAACCAGAACTAACACAACACATTCATATATGAAATTCTTTTTGTTTCTGATCGCGCTCGTTTTCAATGTTGCTTTAATTGTGGCATTAAACACCGGTTTTAGTCCAATTCCACCATTAGGTTTTTTTCTGAGTCCTACACAAGGATTTTGGCAAAATGCTGAAAATGTGAACGATACACCTGATGACGACATCAGTATGGAAGGTTTAAAAAGTGAAGTGAGTGTTATTTACGATTCTGCTTTGGTTCCACATGTTTTTGCAGAAAACGACCACGACTTGTATTTCGCCCAAGGATATGTTACTGCCAAACACCGATTATGGCAAATGGAATTTCAAACACATTTTGCCGCAGGTAGAATTAGTGAAATTGTTGGGGAAAAAGCCTTGCCACTAGACAGAGAAGCCAGAAGAAAAGGAATGGCATTAGCTGCTGAAAAAGGAGTGGAAATGATGCTCTCTGATGAAAAAATGAATGAAGTGGTAAATGCTTATTCTGATGGAATAAATGCTTATATAAGCAGCCTTTCCAAAGCAGAATTGCCACTAGAATATAAATTACTCGACTACGAACCAGAAGAGTGGAAGCCTATTAAATCGGCTTTTTTACTTAAATACATGGCTAATAATTTAAGTATACACAACAGCGATTTTGAATATACCAATGCGAGAAAGGTTTTTGGAGAAGAAGTATTCAATTTTTTATATCCTAATGCTCATTCGGCGGTTGAGCCTATTGTAGATAAAACTGGTAAATGGGATTTTATGCCAGATACGGTTGCTACACCAAAAGTGAGACCTTTCGTTTTGGAAGAATTGCAGAAGAATCCTTTTGTAGATGAACCAGATATAAGAAATGGTAGTAATAACTGGGCAGTTTCTGGCTCTAAAACAAAAAGTGGTAATCCTATACTTTGTGGCGATCCTCATTTGGGCTTAAACTTACCTTCCATTTGGTTTGCCATGCAACTTACTGCTCCGGGAATCAACGTTAAAGGGGCAACTTTACCGGGCTCACCCAATGTAATAATTGGCTTTAACGACAATGTAGCTTGGAGTGTCACCAATGCTTTGAGAGATGTGGTAGACTGGTACAAGATTGAATACAAAGATGCAGACAGAGCTGCCTATTTAATGGATGGAGAATGGAAAGCTACTGAAACTAGAATTGAAGAAATAAAGCTAAAAGGAGCACCAACTTTTTACGATACTTTAATGGTTACTGAATGGGGACCAGTTATGTATGATGCTTCCTATCCGGCAAAATCTGATGAGAATGCTTATGCGATTCGATGGATAGCGCATGATCCATCTTTAGAGGTGAAAACATTTTATTTACTAAACAGAGCTGAGAATTATAAAGATTATAGAGAGGCATTAAAGTATTATGATTGCCCGGCTCAAAACTTTGCTTTTGCTAGTACAGAGGGTGACGTTGCCATAGTAGTACAGGGCAAGTTTCCTGTTAAATGGAAAGAGCAAGGCAAGTTTCTCATGGATGGATCCAAATCATCTGGCAAGTGGCAAGAATATATCCCTATGGAGCAAAATGTATTTTCATTAAATCCTGCGCGTGGATTTGTAAGTTCTGCCAACCAAGACCCAGTTGATAGTACTTATCCTTACTATGTATATTCTCAGTCGTATGAAACTTATAGAAACAGAAGAATCAATTATTTGCTAGATAGTTTACAAGACATCACTGTGGAGGATATGATGATGATGCAAAACGATAATTTCAATACGATCGCGTCAGACAATTTACCTTTCATGTTGAAACAAATAAAAGATAAATTATCAAGCGACGAAGAAATAGAAATATATAATTTGCTGGCATCTTGGGATTATATAAATGATATTGATGCAGTGGCAGCTGCTTATTTTGAAGAGTGGTATGATGCCATTCCTTCATTAATATGGGATGAAATTAGAATGAAGAAAAGTAATTTGGATTATCCTAACAGATTCCACACAATGGAGATTTTAAGAACCGATACTACTAATCAGTTTTTAGATATTAAATCTACTTCTGAAAAAGAAGATGCAAAAGCTATTGTGAATCTGGCATTTAAAGAAGGAATCAAAAATGTAAAAGAACATTTGTCTAAAACTGGGCTTAAAACAGCTGTATGGGCAGATTACAAGTCAACTTCGGTTACTCATTTAGCCAGACTTCCGGCTTTTAGCGAAGAGCCAATTATGATTGGTGGTAACCATAATATTATTAATGCTACCAGTGGTACACACGGAGCTTCTTGGCGAATAATTGTTGAGTTAGATAAGGCTGGGCCGATAGCAAAAGGCATCTATCCGGGTGGGCAATCGGGTAATCCGGGAAGCCCATATTATATCAATTATATTTCTAAGTGGGCAAGTGGTGAATACTTACCATTTAACCTGATTAAAAAAGATAGCGATTTAGAAAATAAATTAGGCGTTTTAACACTAGATAGTAAAAACTAAGATAAAAATAGAAAGCGATTGTAGTCGGAATTTTTTATCTTCCAATAAAATTAATTTTTTACTTTTTAAACTAACACAATGGAAGGAATAAGCTTTATAACCGATAAATACGGATACAAAAAACAAGTGGTAGTTGATATTGATTTACATGGTAAATTATTAAAAAAACTATTTAAGAAACTTGATCTAGAAACTGAAGATAGAGTAGACGTGTCGCCAAGGACTTTGCATGTGAATGGAGGAGGGGGTATTGAGCCAATTCCAGTTTCTACATCACAAATTGAAGAAGTAAAAAATCAGAAACAGATAGAAATAGAAGAGGAAGAAAAGAAAGAAATTGAAAATACTTCTTTTATACAACCTGATAGCGTATTATCTGCAATGACGCTAGAAGATCAGGAAAAAGCACTTAAAATACAGGCAATTCTAGAAAAAGCAGAGTCTTTAATTGGTACGCCATATTCTTTTGGAGGTGTAGATAACAGTGGAATAGATTGTTCTGGGTTTACAAGTTTGTCTTTTGGAGCTGCAGAAATTGCTCTTCCAAGAATATCAAAAGATCAATCTTTAGTAGGTAATGCAATAACACAAACCGAATTAAAACCCGGTGATTTGGTTTTTTTCGGTACGGGAACTCCAAATTCAGTTAATCATGTTGGTATCGTAGCGGAAGCCAACAGTCCAGAAGATATTAAGTTTATTCATGCTTCAAGCAGTAAAGGTGTCACAATTTCATCATTAAACAGTGGCTACTGGTCGGGTGTTTATATAAAAGCCAAGCGAGTAGTTTAAACAATTTAGCTTATCTCGAGCTTTAATCATATGTTGTACAGAGCTGGTATAAATATCAGCTTCGGTTTAACATGCTTATTACTTATCTTAAAAAAATCGGGCTGTATTTAGAATGATTTATGCTTATTTATTTACACTCAAGTGTAAGTAATGAGATCATCATCACTAATTAATTTAATTTATTATAGGACATGTCCTTTGTACTTCTTACTTTGAAGTTTAGAAGAATTATTTATGAAAGAATTTGATAAGAATAAAGATTTTTTCTGGTCGATAAATGAAGCTTATGTACATGATTACAAATTCTTTTATCGATATTTTAATACCTTACCAAACGTTTGTGAGATTCGCGGGCTTAAGCTTCAAAAGGCAATAAAAACCTTTGAAGATAAATATGCAGATAGGGTAAAAGACAAATTATTTAAGAAATGCTATAATTTTAAAACGAAAAAAGCAGAATACGAAGAAGTATTTTTTATTCTCCATAGTAATATAGTTGTGGCTTTTAACGATCACCACATTTGCAGGATAATGACTTCTGAAAATGAATATTCAGACTTTGATCAAATCGCTGAAGATTTAAAAAAATGTAGGCTTAAAAGAGGTAAAAAACCACATCAGATGAACTTGATAACCATGCATCATGGAAATCTTGATCTCAGCGTAATTGATATTAACAAAACCAAATTAGATATAGGGTCTCATTATAATGATGACTTTTTGCCTATTCATGAACTAATCGTTGAGCGCCTCAACAAGAAAAATGATAAAGGGATAGTGCTTTTGCATGGTTTGCCCGGTACAGGAAAAACCACGTATTTGCGTCATCTAATGGGTATTATTAAGAAGAGGATGACCTTTGTGCCACCAAATGTAGCTGCAAATATGGCCAATCCAGATTTTATTAATATTCTGGTAGATAACCCTAACTCAGTATTAATTATTGAAGATGCTGAAAATATCATCGTAAATCGTTCAAGCACAGCGCATTCTGCAGTATCTACATTGTTAAATGTGGCGGATGGTTTGTTATCAGATTGTCTTAATATTCAGATTATCTGTACTTTTAATGTGCCTATTTCATCAGTAGATGATGCACTTTTAAGAAAGGGTAGGTTAATAGCCAAATACGAATTTGGAAAATTAACTATAGACAAGGCAAGAAGTATTTCAGCAGAACTTGGATTCGTGAATGAGATTAATAATGAAATGACTCTCGGAGACATTTATAATCAATCTCATCCTGACTTTAATAATAAAGAACCTAAAAAGATTGGTTTTTAGGTTTGAATACCTGCTTCAATATTTTGAATAACAGGCTTATTTGTAGGTGTTACTTGCAAAATTTCATACACATTTTGCTTTATTACAGCAGATAAGTGATTGAGTGGCAAGTCGTTATTGTCTTTACCAAAAGGTTGTTCAATTTCATCTGAAATAATTTCCAGTCCAAACAATGCATACGCAATAATAGCGGTTGCGGGTATGGTAAAATAGTGGAAATATTCTACCAACATAAATGGTAGAGCAAGTACATAAATCATAATCAAGCTTTTTATAAAGCTGTTATGAGAAAATGGGATGGGGGTATTTTTAATTCTTTCGCAAGCTCCGAGAATATGAATTAACTCTTGTATTTGGGTTTTAATATTCATTTTATCGAACTCAGAAAGATGATACCTCTGTACCAGTTCTTCAGTTTTTGCCATAATTAAAGAGGCAATTTTGTGAGGGATGTTGCTAGAGCTTTTCAAATGTTCGAGATAATGTTCACTGGTAATCTCAAAGCCATCAAATTTTTTGTCGTCTTGCAAATGCTCTTTTAATGCTAAGGTGAAATTAGAAACTTGTGCTGCCAAATACATTCTAATGTTCATTTCGCTTTTAGGGATGGAAGAATAAAAAAGCGTTGAGAGTACACGACACTCATTTACGAGTGCTCCCCATTGCTTACGACCTTCCCACCATTTTTCGTAAGCAGTGTTGAGCCTGAAAACCAGAAGCATACCCAAAATAAAACCCATTAAAGAATAAAAAATCGGGTCGATGTGGAAAAAATCTTTTTGAAGGTATTTAGAGTCCAGAAAGGTAAATGTAGTGGCATATAGGATTGCAGCCCCTGTTCCGAAGGAGATATGGCGGTAATTTTTGCCTGAGATGTAGGTTTTAGCAATTAACTTAAAAGCTTGCCACCAGTTTCTGGTATTGTAAACGATCATTTGGTTCTTAGATAAGTTTAATTTTTTGTTATAATTGTATAATCATCCTTTTTTTAATCAAAAATATAACAAAATATTATTTATGAACTTGAATAATCGATCATTGAGATTAATACTTTTTTGTATAATCTCAAGCCTAGCCTTTTCCTGCTCAACAGAAACAAAAGAAGAAAAAACTGAAACTGTTGAAGAGACTTCAGTTGCTACAGAAGATTCCGAATGGCAAACACTTGATTTGTCTCAATGGAGAAATTACAAAGCCGATACAGTATCGAGTAAATGGGTAGAAGAAGATGGCGTAATTACACTTGCTGGTGGTGGCGGTGGCGATCTCATCACCAAAGACAAGTACGAAAACTTCGAACTAGAAATGGATTGGAAAATTTCTGAAGGAGGTAACAGTGGTGTGTTTTTTAGAGTAGTAGAAGCTGATAGCTTACACACAGTTTATTATTCAGGTCCTGAGATTCAGATTATTGATAATGACAGACATCCAGATGCTAAAAATGAAAGACACAGATCTGGTGATAACTACGATTTACAAGCAGTTACCAATGAAAACTCAAATCCGGCAGGTGAGTGGAATAGTTTTAGAATTATTTCTAACAACGGAATTATTACTCACTACATGAATGGGGAAAAAGTAGTTGAATACGAAATTGGTAGCGACGAATGGAAAGAGCAGTTAGCAAACAGTAAATTTGCAGACTGGCCAGCATATGCTGTTTCACCAGTTGGACATATTGCTTTGCAAGACCATGGAAACCAAGTTTGGTTTAAAAATATGAGAATTAAAGTACTATAGTAATTTAGCTAATGCACATAAAAAAAGCAGTATTCTCATACTGCTTTTTTTATGTAATAGGTTCTTTTTCTTGAGGCTTTATAGCTAGCGGCATCTCTATAAAAAATGAAGTGCCTATACCAATTTCAGACTCAAACCATATATTTCCACCAGAGTGTTCTATGCCTCTTTTGGCTATAGCTAGTCCAATACCTGAGCCAGTAGATTTGGTGCTAAAATTAGGAATGAAAATTTTACTTTGAATATGTTCAGGAATTCCCAAACCATTATCACTAAACTCAATTAATATCTTGTTTTGTGAAACATAGTTGAGCTTTATACTAATATTTGGAGTTTTACCAGTTGGTACAGCTTGTATGCCATTTAGAATTAGGTTGGTAAATATTCTACCCATTAATTTAGAGTCTCCATTTACATAAAACTCACCTTCGGGAATTTCTGTTTCTATAATAGATTTAGTTGAATTACCATGCAAAGCAATTGTTTGCTTTAGAATTGTAGATAACTCAAAAAGCTCATCTTGTGGTAGTGGCATTTTAGCAAAAGATGAGAATGAAGTAGTAATGTCGTTCAACGTTTCGATCTGGTCGAGTAGCATGGTAATTACCCTTTTCGCTCTAGAATCACTTCCATTTAACACCCTTTCTAGTTGTTGCAATGAAAGCTTCATTGGAGTTAATGGGTTTTTAATTTCATGGGCAACCTGCTTTGCCATTTCTCTCCAAGCTGTTTCTTTTTCACTTCGGGCAAGTGCCGCACGGCTTTCTTCTAACTTTAAAATCATTTTGTTGTATTCGCCTACAAGCAATCCAATCTCATCGTCTGAATGATAGTCGAGAGGTTCATTATGCCCAGATAAACTCACCTTTTTAATTTTCTGTGTGATTAGCACAAGTGGTTTTGTAAGTGATCTAACTGAGAAAAGTGATAGCAAGAATAGAATAATGAAAAGTAAAGTAAACACCTGTAAGATGTTTGAGATTACTTCGATAATTTGTTGCTCAAGCTTATCTTTAGAACCGAAGAAAGGCACACTCACAATACCAAGGGTTTCCCCATTTTCAGGAGATTTAATTCCTACATATGCAGAGTTAAAGTTGAAGTCACCAACTTTTTCCTCGAGCATCATTTTCGCTTGGTTTTTTTCTATGATATTGGCAAAAGCCTTTGGGTTTACCAAGTTAGCTAAAAGGTGATTTTCAAATATATAACCCTGGCTAGGCGCGAGTAATCTGCCAGCTTTGTCATACAAGTTAATATCCGACTGAGTAAGTTTAGCAATCTCGATAACCCTATCTGTGAGTACATCCCTATCGATGTGCTTATTATTAAAATCGAGAATATCTTCTGCAATATTTGTACTTACAGTTTGAGCTTTTTCTAAATAGAAACTTTCTGTTTCACTTTGGTTACCAGTACTCAAAATACTGATAATGATAGCACTAATAATAATTAGTGGGAGAAAGAAAGCCAGATTTAAATACAGTTGTATTCTAGTAGAAAAGTTAAGACTAATTGTATCTTTTTTCTCTGGTGAGTAATTGATGTACAATACCAGAAACATCATACAGAAAACCAATACCAAATACAAGAATGAGAAGTTGGAAAGTATGTTTTTGGGTGGGTATTTCTCTGATGAAATGATGATGTTCTTATTTTTTTCTCCCGGCACTCTAAAATGCTTGTGATCATCAGTTTCAATCTCAGTTTTAAAGAAACCTTTTTCGTGTTCAAACAAACTAAGAAACTTGTTGTCATAATTATAGCCACCGTAACTGTACATCAATCTGTCATCCAAATAAATGGCGTAGCTGTAATCTTTATACCTCCTTAAATCTTCAAATCTTTTATCTACAAATGGAGGGTAGATACTGTTCGGAATACTCTTTTTTAAAGTAAAATCCATTGCCAGATGGCCAACAGTAGAATCCATTCTGTTAATCTGTATAAGGCAAATGTATTTGTTATTACCAGTTGCTAATTCGTTAGCAAAATATACATCTTTATAATCTGTAATAAATTTCTTCTGATTGTAAATTCTTTTGAGTGTATTGAAGTTAGCTATGCCTGCTAGTGGTTCTCCCATCTCATCGAAGAGCCTTATTTCCAGATCATATTTGTCAAAATATCTGGTAATAAAATCTCTTTTTACTTTCCGTCTGATAAAATCACTATCGATAGGTTTAGAAATGAAGGAGTTTTTAATAGTTTGGTCTTCAGCAATTTTCTGTACGATCTGGCTCAATGAGAATTCTCCTAATGGATCATTTTCTATAAGTAGCAGATTCGCATATTTGTTCTTATTTTCTAAATCGCGAGTTTGATCAAACAAATAAATGGCATATGCTCCAATAATTGCAGTACACAAAGCACAGTAAAAAAGGTAAATAAAAGTGCTGTAATTTGTTCTGTTTAAGAATCTTGGAAAGTTGAAATAGGTAATGCTCGCAAAATAGATCGCATTAACATTGAAAATTACAATATTCTCAATTTTCAGGAATAATGAGAAAGCGTAGAAAATCAAACTACCAATTACAAAGACAATAGTAATTTTATAAAGGCTTTGTCCTATTTTTAGTAATACCTTAGAAAAGATATTACAAACCAGAAAATATACAATTACAGAAAGAACAAAAGTGAACAAACACAAAAGTTTAACTGGCTCTAAAAAGTTAAACTCCGATGTGATATCGAGTGTAATTTGAGAATTGAAGTATATATCTTCTAGTATTAGAAAAATACTGTAGGAGGAGAAATATGTGAGAATTACTAAGTTAACAGAGATAAAGTCTTTAAAAGAACTGTTTAGTTTTAGTAATTTCTTTATACTAATTAAGCCAGTAATATTTTTAGAAACAAATGCTATTAAAATACTGATACAGAGTACATTAAGAAATAAATCTCCGATACTTGGATTTATAATAGAAGCAGAATAGATCTCACTAGAAAAGATATTAGTTTCTATAATTCTGTGAGGCACTTTAAAATAAAGCATTAATCCTCGTAGAAAAATTAAAGAGAAAGCTAGAAAGAAAAAAGCCAACCTTTCGTAACCAAATCTGATAAAACTATTTACTTGCCTTCTTATAAATAGCAATAAGAAAATTGTAAATACTCCTGTAAAGAAAAGTATAATCCACTCTTTTTCAGCAAAATATGAAAAGGTTGTGGTAAAGTTTACTGAGAATAGATAGGTGTTATAATTATTGTAAACCTGAAAATCTCCTAAGTCTTTGCCTAATGTAATGGTAACACCTTGAGTTGGAAATATATCTGGATTAAGCTCAGACTTTAGATATTTATTTTCAATATCAAAGCTAAAATTGATCGGTATCAGTGATACAATTTCGTACTCTGTATTATCAATGTTATCTATAGATTTCTTTACAACATATATTGCATTTTCAGTTTGGATACATTTTTCAAGAAAGTAACCTTGAATATCTTCGTATTCAATATCGAATTGATGGTGAGACCAGTAAATAAGCTTCCCATTGGCATATAGAAACACAGGGTACTTATCTTCAGTAAGTAGCTTGCTAAAAGAAACTCCTTCTTCTGAAGTTAATTTACTTTTCAGGTTAAAAATGGCTTCATCAGCAATACCAGATTCTCTTTTATAATTCTCTTTTATTCTGCTTAGATACAGTTCTTTATTTCCTGTAGTAAGATAAAGGTCTTTAAAAAGGATTGCCAGTATTAGCGAAAAGCCAGCCAACAAAAGATATATAAATCTCCTGGCAGGCATGCAAAAAATTTTAGTTTAAAAATAATTGTCTTTCTGTTAGTAGATAGTGTTAGTGACTATAACTAGGCAATAATCGTACTATCTGCTAAGAAAGTTTCGATTTAATTATTTGTTCTAACTTTAATCTTTGAGCTGTTTCTTTTTTGCTATTCTTAAACCAGAAATAAGCAATTACGATCAACATCAAATAGGGCATTACCATTAAATATAATATCCCAGTATTGAGTGAAGATGCTAAAGAAGTGTCTCCAGCGGCAATATTGTTTTCTACTGAAACTCTACACATTGCACATTGTGCAAATAACTCATTTCCAACACTTAAAATAGTTAGTATAGATATTATAATGAATCGTTTCATGATATTCTAAATATTCAATTAATATAATCAGAAATTATAATATGGACTAATCATAATATAAACAATTACTCCTGTTATTGAAACATACAACCAAATCGGGAACGTATATTTTACAGTTTTTTTGTGTTTTTCTAATTTTTTAGTCCAAGCCTGATAAATTGCCATTAACACGAAAGGTACCACTATTATAGACAGTAATATGTGTGTCAACAGCAAAAAGAAATAAACATAACGGACAACTCCTTCTCCGCCAAAAGTAGTTGAGGGTACAGAGGCATGGTAAACTACATAGGATACTAAAAAGATAGATCCTAAAACAAATGAAACAGTCATACACAATTCGTGTAAATTTCGCTTTCCATTTTTAATAAAATAAACACCTATAAGCAGAAAAATACTTGTAACTGTATTAATTACACCATTTATATGAGGTAAAAGATAAACCCATTTGCCTTCAAACTCTATTAAAGAACTTGGTTTAAATATTAAAACAGCAACAGCTATTGGAATAACTACAGAAAGTACACCAATTAGCCATAAATATTTACTGTCGTTTGCTTTAGATATAGAACTCATATGCTAAGTATTTGTAGTTTATTTGCTAAATGCATTGTTTGAGATAGTTATGATTTTAATCTGTATTCTTGCATTATAACCTGAATTTCGGTTATAAGCCTGTCTACATCTTCTCGATCTGTCGCATTGTAATAACCTCTTATCTGCTTTTCTTTATCGATTAAAACCACTTTGTCTGTATGGATAAAATTAGCAGCATCTGCCTCGTCTGGTTTTGCCACAACAAAATAACCACAGCGAGCGATGTCATATATTTCTTCTTTGCTACCAGTTAATAATGTCCAGAAATCTGTATTGATACCATAAGTACTTGCATAAGATTTGAGAATTTCTGGTGTATCGTATTCTGGGTTTACAGAGTAGGAGACTATTTTAACGTTTTCATTATCTTGAAAATAATCTTGAACCCTTAATAATTCAGAGGTCATCTGAACACAGGTTGTAGGGCAAGTAGAAAAGAAAAATTCGGCTACATAAATTTTATCTTGGAGCTTTTGATCGGTATATTCAGTACTATCTTGATTTAACATACTGAAAGAAGGTACTTTATGAGCTCCATTTTCGGTGTAAGATTCACAGCCTGCTATTGTAGGTGTTTCTATTGGCTCGAGTATATAATGATTCTTCCCGACATATCGCATAAGAGCGAAAATTACACCGGGAAGAACTATTATAAGCATTCCAAGAATTGCTTTTTTATTGATCATAATGGTTGTTTGCTATTATCAATCTTAATTACTGATAGTATATAAATCAGCTATAGTTCTGCAAAACTAATTTGTAGAACTTAGTTTACTTAATATATCCAACATAATCTCATAAGAAATGATTGATTCACTTAACTTAATTGAATAAGTGTTGCAAAATAAGATCAAAAACAGCAACTGGTTCAATAGATTGGTCTACCTCCAAGCCTTCTTTATTGCTAATAAATATTGGCTGATCTTCTGGATCTTCTGTTAACCTGCCATGCGAGCCTTTTACAAGTTCAGGAGTTAGCGGAATTACGTCCATCAAGTACCTAAACCCTAACTTCTTTTTTAATAATATTCCACCTACTTTTAATAGAGGTACTTTTATTTCTGGATCAAGAAATAGTTCTACTGGATCGTAACCAGGTTTTCTATGTATATCTACTGTTCTAGCATAATCTGGTGCTTTTTTATCATCTAGCCAATAGTAATAGGTAAACCAAGAATCTTTGTCAGCAACTACAACCAGTTCGCCACTTCTTTCATGATCTATATGGTATTTTTTCTTTCCTTCTTCATCTAATACTAGCTCTATACCATCTGTATTTTCTAGCAGTGATTTTACTTCTGCTAACTTAGATTTATCATTCACATACACATGGGCGATTTGGTGGTCGGCAACAGCAAATGCTTTGGATGTTCCTGCATCGAGATATTCAAGTCCTAAATCTTCTTTTATAGAAAGGTATCCCTTTTGTCTAAAGATTCTATTGATGTTGATGGGTTTATTTACATTGGTAATTCCATATTCAGAAACTACTATAACTTCAGCATCTTTATTCTCATAAAAAGTAATGAGGTCTTTGCAAACTTCATCAATCTCTTCTAAATCTTTATGTATTCTTGGGTCATCTTTGCCATATCTTTGCATGTTGTAATCTAGATGTGGCAGATAAATAAGGGTAAGTGTAGGTGAGTGCCATTCTTCTACAATTTTAGAAGCATCTGCAATCCATTTACTACATACTATGTTTGAGTTAGGTCCCCAAAAGTTAAATAGCGGAAAATCACCAAGTTCTTTTTGTAGTTTCTCTCGCATGTCCATTGGCATGGAGTAAATATCTGGTAGTTTTCTACCATCTGAAGGATAAACAGGTCGGGGAGTTACACAGTAATCTACAGAGGCGTACATATTGTACCACCAAAACATATTTGCACTTGTAAAGTCTTTGTTTTTTTCGGCTGCTATCTCCCAAACTTTGTTAGCTTGAACCAAATGATTAGACTGTCGCCAAAGTTTTATTTCACACTCATCTCTAAAATACCATCCATTACCAACTATGCCATGTTCGCTTGGCCATTTTCCAGTAAGGTAAGTATATTGAGAAGAGCAAGTTACTGCTGGTAATACAGGTTTTATTTGTGCCGATTTTGCTTTGTTTTTCCATTCATTTAAGAAAGGAGTATGCTTTCCTATCAGTCCGGATGTAAGCCCAACCACATTGATAACCACGGTTTTTTTCATATACTGGCTTTAATATTTAATGTAATACAAAATCAATATTCAAAAATAATGATCAATTTTTACCCATTCTTATTGTGAGCAATAAGATATTGGTTTGTTTGAATATGATTTGATAAGTGACTGATAGTAAAGGGTTTACGAGAGTGAATTTTTTAATCCTTTACTTGATGTTTAAATATACAAAATTATGAATTAACATCTGTTGAGAATTTTGAGATGTAACTTTTGCAAACATAATTAATACTTCTCCGTAAAATGGCTTAACAATATTTTTTCAGAAAATAGAAAATTATGAAAAAAATAACATTCATTGTTTTAGGTCTATTATTTTCAAATTACGCTTTTTGCCAGCTGGTTATAAATCCACAAGTTGGATTAACCGCATCATCCTTAACTACCGACCCCGAAGGAACTGAAGCTACAGGTCGAATAGGATATACTTTTGGAGGAAGCGTCCGAATGGGAGATAAAATTTACTTTAACCCTGGAATATTCTGGGTAAAATCAACTAACGAATTAACTAGCAAAAGCGAATTTGGAGACACTAGCTTTGGCGAGATTAAAGATAATGCAACTATAAATATGCTCCACATTCCTGCGCAAGTAGGTGTTAAACTGATTGATACAGACCCATTTGCATTAAGAATTGCGGGTGGTCCATCATTATCTTGGGTTACAAGTGTAAAAGACAATGCATTTGGCTACACGAAAGATGTGTATAATGATAAAATCTGGGGAGCAAAGTTCGGAGTTGGTGTGGATATTCTCTTCCTAACAGCCGATCTTAGTTACGAACTTGGGATGACAGACCTTTATAAATTCTCTGATGCCAAAAACAACATTTTGAGTTTAACAGCAGGTATTAAATTCTAATACAAAGCTGAGAAGATAACAATATCTCCGTGTACAATTCAATTCTTTTGAAAAACCTGCCAATGCAATTGGCAGGTTTTCTTTTTATATCATTATCAATCAGAATTGGCTTTTTACCCATTCTAATTCTCTCACAATCGATTCATCAATATCTTTCTGAAATCTTTCTGGTAATACTTCCCAAGTATAGGTTTCAATTTCTAAATGATTAACTCCTTGTTTTTCTTGAACGAACTTGAGTGTTTTTTCAATTTCAGATCGGGTAGATTTTAGTAAATCATAGTCATCAGAAAAGAGCGGAACGTGAAAATGGATTCTCCATTCTTTTTCTTCTCCTTCTTTATAATTCTCTAATGCTTTATTTAAATCACGATATTGTACTAGTTCATTCTGGTTATTTTGTTCAATAACCTGATGCAAATAAGTAGACTCTTCGAAGTTTTTGAGTACATCTAATACTTCTTTATTTGCTGTAGTATCTTTAGTAAATGCTGCTTTTAATGCTGCACTAATCTGAATTTTGCCAATCTTTATTTTGGCTTTTTCCATAGCTGCAAATACCTCAGCAGGTTCTTCGAATGCAATGGCATAGTGGCAAACATCATAACAGAGTTGAATGTGTTCTCTGATTATCTCTTCACATTCTTGTTTCGGCAAACCTAATTCTTTAGCTAGAAATTCACTTCCCTTAGGAATTAACCAATTATCAAAATAAGCAATTACTTCGGGTGTGTTTTCTAGTACACCATCTGGTTCTGGCTCCAAATCCAGATGCATACTTTTACCAGTTTGCTTCTTTATATTGTATAGGTGTAAAGCAATTTTAGCATAGTTTAAAGTTGCTTCTTCATATACTTTATCGAGTGATTTGTGCCAATATTTATAGGAGAGAGGAGAAGTTGAAATTCCACCTTCTTTTAAATCTGCTGGCAATAACTCATTTAGAATATTGAATAGGCGAGTTGTATAATTTAGTCTATCTTTTGTTGTCCAGTCGGGTGTGTGCACATCATCTTTTACCACTGTTCTATGGAAAGAACCATATGGAAAACCATTCATAGTAAATACATACAAATCGTTTTCAGTTAGCCAGCTTTTGAACTCTTCAAAATGATTTCCTTCTAATAATTCTTTACTGGCTTTGTCTGAAAGCCTTAAGCCAACACCAAATGGATCGTTTGGAGAAAATTGTTTTTTAACTGCTGGTAAATGACTTTGTAGTTGTGTGAAAGTTTCTTCCCAATCTTCTCCCGGATGAATATTAGTGCAGTATGTTAATTGGAAAGGTGTGTTATTTAGTTTCATAATTTAAAATGAGGTTAAAAAAAATGGCCAGTAAAACTGACCAAATAATTTTTTTCAAATTGCTATTATGCGAGTGAATAGATTGCTTCTAATTTTTTAACAGCTTCTTTAATTAATGCATCATCCATTTCGTGTACTTCAACTCCTTTGCCTAATTTTTCTAGAAGCATAATTGTTAATTCTCCTCCCAAATGTTCCTGAAACTCTTTTAAACCTTTTATTATTTTTAGCTCTCCATCTGCATCAGTTTCTGATATTACCGGATGAAAAAGTTTAAATCCTAATGCTGTAAAAAGGTCGGTTACCTCTTTGCACTCGCTTTCAGTAATACGACCTTGTAAGTAAGAGTAGGTTACATCTAAAGAAATACCAATTGCTACAGCTTCGCCATGTCTTATTTCGTAGTTACTTAATTGTTCCATTTTATGTGCAGCCCAGTGACCAAAATCCAATGGTCTTGACGAACCCATTTCGAATGGATCTCCACCAGCTATGTGGTCCATATGCATTTCAGCACAACGGAAGATTAAATCTTCCATACTTGGCATATCTCTTTTTGCTAGCTTAGCTGCATCTTTCTGTATACTTCTAAAAAAGCTTTCGTCTTTTATTAATGCTACTTTTACAGCTTCAGAAATTCCAGAACGCCAGTCTCTTTCTTCAAGCGTTGTAAGAAAAGCTGAATCGTTAAATACTGCTTTTGGTGGGGCAAAAGAGCCAAGATAATTTTTCTTTCCAAATGAGTTAATCCCATTTTTTACACCAATGCCTGAATCATTTTGAGATAAAACAGTGGTAGGTATTCTAATATGTCTGATGCCTCTGTGAGAAATTGCTGTAGCAAAACCTGCCATATCTAATACAGCGCCACCTCCGATAGCCGCTATATAAGAGTGGCGGTCTATCTTGAAAGTATCAGTAGCTTTTAAAATATTATCAAGGTGTGTTCTATCATTTTTAGAATCTTCGCCTCCGGCTACAATTAATGGCTCACCTAAAAGTACAAGATCATTAGAATAGTGACTAAAATAACTTGAGATTTCATTAACTAATTCTGGATGTGCTAATGAAACACCTTCGTCTAATACAAAATAAACTCTAGCAGCTTTGTTAAACTGTTTAAAATAGTCTACGAAGCTAGTATTTGATATTTGAAATAGCTTTTCGGTAAAAATGACTTTATAATCAAATTGAACTTTAAAGCTTTGGTTAATCTCTTTCATTCTTAGTGTGCTTGCTAATTTTTTAAATTCAAAGTTACAACATATAACATTAGCAAAATGTATCTGTTCCCTAAATGGAAATTGAATATACCTGAAAAGTATTTAATTAATACTGAGTAGGTCTAAATAAATCTTAATATAGAAGTTGTTTAAAGCTTATTTCTTTAGGCTGCAAATTTGTTTTGAGAGTAAATACTTCGTTAATTTTTCAGCCCGTAGCTAGGGCTTCGAACTTCTAAATTGCTTCGTCTTAGCTTCCAATCCTTCATTTTCGCAATAAAACAAAACTTTAGACAGCTTCAAACTAAAAAAGCCGACTGATTAAGCCGGCTTTATATATTTAAATAACTTTTATCTTATTCATCAAAAATGATGGTATAACCTCTGATACCATGTTCGTGACTATCTAGACCTTCTTTTTCGTGCTCTGCTGTTACTCTCAATCCCATAGTTTTATCAACTACAAAGAAGATAACTAGTGCAGAAATAAATGCAGCAGCACCACAAGTTAGTACTCCAACAAGTTGAATAATAAACTGATCCATACTTGCCATTTTACCGAAGATACCTACAGCGAGGGTTCCAAAAATACCACATACTAAGTGTACAGAAACTGCACCCACACAGTCATCAAGTTTTAACTTATCCATTCCTACAGCAGCAACTACTACTAGCATTCCGCTAATTAACCCTATAACTAATGCATCGATATAGCTCATTTGATCGGCACCTGCTGTAATACCTACTAAACCAGCAAGTATTCCATTTAGAGACATACCAAGATCTAATCTTTTGAATACTATATATCCCATAATACTTCCACCAATTGCACCAGTTGCAGCAGCAAGAGAAGTAGTTACAAGTACTAATGATACAGCAGCAGGATCAGCAGAAAGTACAGAACCACCATTGAATCCGAACCAACCTAACCATAATAAGAATACACCAATAACAGCTAAAGGCACACTAGAACCAGGAAAGTCATTTATTTTTCCATCAACATATTTACCTATACGAGGGCCTAAAATAATTACACCTGCTAAAGCTCCCCAGCCACCCACTGAGTGTACTAAAGTAGAACCAGCGAAATCGTAGAAACCATAATCATCTAAAGCGCCACCGCCCCATTTCCAACTTCCGATGATAGGGTAAACAAGACCTACGAAGAAAACAGTGAATATAAAGTAACCTGATATTTTAATTCTTTCAGCAACTGCCCCAGATACGATTGTAGCAGCTGTAGCAGCAAACATACCTTGAAATAAGAAGTCTGTCCAGTAAGTATAACCAGCATTGTAGCTTAAATCAAGGCTGCCATCTACCATTGGAGCAGGTAAACCAAAACCAGCAAATGCAAACCATCCTGGAGTTTCGAAACCTGGATACATTAGGTTAAATCCAAAAATTGCATAAGTAATTAATCCTATAGCTGGAGTAAGTGTATTTTTATAAAGAATATTTACAGTGTTTTTTGCTTGAGTAAAACCAGCTTCAACACCTGCGAAACCTAAGTGCATAATAAAAACCAATGCAGTAGATATCATCATCCAGATGTTATTAGCTAAAAGTGATAGCGCATCAACTTGTGCAGCAACATCAACAGCATTTGTACCGGTAGTATCTAATGTGGTTATTGAAGTATTGTTTGCAAGTAGGCTAAGGTTTGCTCCCGCATCGAGCAGTAAACCTGTAGAGATTAAGTTCATAAAAAATTTAATTAAGATTTAAAGATTGCAATGCAGTTAGTTTATTTTATTTAAAAATTAAATAAAAATTCGTGGATAGTAAGTCCGTATAGATCGCATGTGGGATGTTAATTGGTTTTTCAAATATAAAGTTAAAAAGCTGAATTATTAAAAAATCTATTAAAATTAGCTTAATATTTTGACTAAATGATAAGCAATTTAAGCTTTGTAAGAAAGTATTAAAATGCGAAAACTGCCCGAAAAAGGCAGCTTTCTACTAGAGTCTTATCAATTCTTAATCATTATTAGTCAAATTCAGAAGTATAGTGGAATTTGATATCTGGAAAGTTCTGTTGTTCCATTCTAATTTCGTATTCTGAAGTAGTAAGAAACACTCTTCTCTTGTATTTATCTTCAGCAATTAATCTTACTCTGTAATTATCAAAGTTTGCCAATTGCTCTTTGTTGTCACTGGTAAACCAACACGCTTTGTGCAAATTAATTGGTTCCCAACGGCAAGAAGCATTGTATTCGTGCTTTAATCTATGCTGAATTACATCGAACTGTAGTGCACCAACAGTCCCAATAATTTTTCTGCCATTTCTTAAATTCACAAATAGCTGAGCCACACCTTCGTCCATCAACTGGTCGATACCTTTGTTAAGCTGTTTGGCTTTCATAGGGTCAGCGTTTTCTATGTATTTAAACTGCTCAGGAGAGAAACTAGGAATACCCTTAAATTTTAGCGATTCACCTTCAGAGAGTGCGTCACCGATTTTAAAGTTTCCAGAATCGTGTAGACCTACAATATCTCCAGGAAAAGCTTCATCTACAATTTCTTTTTTAGAAGCCATAAACGAAGTAGGGTTGGAGAATTTTAATGCTCTGCCCAATCTAATATGTTGGTAGTTTTTATTTCTTTCAAACTTACCAGAGCATATTTTTACAAAAGCAATTCTATTTCTATGTTTAGGATCAATATTGGCGTGTATTTTAAATACAAATCCTGTAAAGTTTTCTTCGTAAGGGCTAATTTCTCTTTCTTCTGTTTCAGAATTTGTTGGAGAAGGTGCAACCTCCACAAAACAGTCTAGTAATTCTTTAACACCAAAGTTGTTAATGGCACTACCAAAAAATACTGGGGTTAAAAGTCCTTCTAAATACTCTTCTCTATTAAATTCAGGGTAGATTTCGGTAACCATTTCTACTTCTTCTCTCAACGTTTTGGCAGCACGTGCTCCTACGTATTCTTCTAGCAACGGATCGCTCAGATCTGTAAATTCGAGACTTTCTTCTTCTGATTGCTTACCATGCGCTCTAAAGAGCATTAGTTTTTTCTCGTAGATGTTATAAACACCTTGAAACTCATTACCCATACCAATTGGCCAACTGAGAGGCATTACTGACAGACCAAGTTTTTGTTCGATTTCGTCCATCAAATCAAAAGCATCTTTACCAACACGGTCTAGTTTGTTGATGAATACGATTATTGGTGTATCTCTCATTTTACAAACCTTTACCAATTTCTCGGTTTGTATCTCCACACCTTTAGCTACGTCGATTACTACAATTACACTATCTACTGCAGTAAGTGTTCTAAAGGTATCTTCGGCAAAATCTTGGTGACCGGGTGTATCCAGAATATTTACTTTTAGGTCTTTGTAGTCAAAACCCATTACAGATGTAGCAACAGAAATACCTCTTTGCTTTTCTATCTCCATAAAATCGGAGGTGGCTGTTTTTTTTATCTTGTTAGATTTTACAGCTCCTGCTACCTGAATAGCGCCACCAAAAAGAAGTAATTTTTCTGTTAAAGTTGTTTTACCGGCATCAGGGTGACTTATAATAGCAAATGTCCTTCTGCGATCTATCTCTTCTTTGAATTTCATAAATCAAGTTTTTATTGCTGCAGGGCCTGAATGAAACTGAACTGTAAATGGTTTATAGGTATGGCCAAGCAAAATTTAGTTTGCAAAGATATACTTTGTCACAGAATTGCTGAAATTTTACACCTTTTTCGAGCGTTATGTAATTTTTTAGCTATTAACCTACAGTAATTTACAAACTTTATACTTGTTTTGTGTGTCTTTTTACTTGCGTAAAGCAGCAAACAACAGTTTGAGACATAATTTTTTTATTATGACTTCTAAAATCAAGTTATTAGTAGTTCTGAACATCGTATTACTATCAGCCGTACTTTTTTCACTAAGCAGTACAAATAAATCATCAACTCTTTCTGTAAAACAAGGTAGTTTTACTTTAACAGATACATTAGGAATCAACCGAATTGAGGTTGGAGAAAATGTGTTAGTTAAAACAGGACCTAGTCGTTGGAGAGTAAATGATAATTATGATGTTCAGCCTTCTCGTTTACAATCTCTTCTTGCCGTATTAGGGCGAATGGAAATAAAAAGACCAGTTTCCGAAGCCAGTTTGGATACAGTAAAAAGTTTAATTGATAATAAATCAATTGATGTAAAGATTTATCGAGACAATGAAATTGTAACCCAGTATGAGCTTTCTGGTAGTGGAGATGAAACCTATGCCAGAACATCTTCAGGTAATATCCCTTACATAGTTTACATTCCTGGTTATTTTGTAAATATTTATGAGCTATTCAATATTGATGAAAATGAATGGCGAGATAAGCGAGTGTTATATACCACTTGGCGAACTTTACAATCTTTGGATATTAACTATATAGGTGATCCTAAAAATCGCTTAACGGTTAGTTTCGATTCTGCTTTTTATAAAGTAGAAGGAATTAATAAGTTAGATTCTGCAAAATTGTACACTTACATACAGCAATATCAAGACTTTGAAGTAGATGATTATGTAGATGATAATGAGAATTTAAAAAATAGTCTGAGCGAAACGCAACCTTTCTGCGTAGTGTCTCTGAATGATCTATATGAGAGCAGAAACGATCAGCTAACTATCTACCCAAATGATAGTACAGTGTATGGGATTTCAGAGAAAACCGGAGAAATTGTTCAAATGAACAGAGGCATGTTAAGAAATTTTTTGGTTAGCCGCGAAGAGTTCAGAAGGTCTGAGATACAATAATTGATGTGTTCTGCTTCATTAAGATAGAAAATTCCGTAAGGTATTTTACAATTGAAACTATTTTAATTTTTACTAAAATGAAGCAAACTTTTTTAAAAATTTCATTATTTCTACTTTCAATAAGCTTTCTCCAGTCGTGTATAGATGATGCAGATATTGGCGATACTGGTAATGATCCTAATTTTATCTTCGCCTATACTTTTGGCGGTGGTCAAAACGATTGGGTAGATGGTATTACAGAATATCCTTTGTACTTAGAGGATTCGCTACAATACACTGTAGAAATGGCTGAAGTGCCAAGTGCAATTACTACAGAAGATTCTCTATTAAGAGTAAGTTTTGTAGATTCTGTTGGAGAAGCTTTCACATTTTTAAAAATACAAGTTGGTGAACTAAGTCCTTCTACTGTTTTTGATGTTGAGTTGGAGATAGAACTAGCCGCAGAAAATATGGATGCTGCTGGTACTACTTACGATGATGACATGGAAGTACATGTGAAAGCAGGTGTTTTTGAAAATGAACCAACTATTATCGATGCAGACGATTCTGAATTTGGCTATGAAACCAAGGTGTTGGATATAGACAAAGGCAACAATAAAGACGCTGGTGATGATATGGTATTTTTAGGAACATTAGGGATGCCAGAACCTCGTGCAACTACAGCATTAGCTAGAGGAAATAACAGCGGGAACTTTTTGAGAGCTACTACTGATGCAGGTGGAAATATGTGGCTTCTAATCGGTATCGATTCTGAAACCAAAATGCATCAGGCTTACTATTACAGTAAAATTACAGTTTTTTACTACGAAGTAGCTCAATAATTACCAGCCTTTACTAAATAGAACATATTTAAATTACACATATACAAAACTTTTGAATGCTATTGGCAGAGAATTAATCTTTGTCAATAGCATTTTTCATTTTTAAATAAATCTACAGTTAGCGTTTTTTTAGCTAGAAAATTAACACTCTTTACATAATTTCATCAGTCAAAAGCCAATCTTAAAATTCAAAGTTCTAACTTTGCACCTTAATTTTAAAAACAGATATTTCATGCAGTTGATAGATGGAAAAAAGACAGCCGCTACCATTCGAGAGCAAATCGCTGTTGATGTAAAAGAACTCTTAAATAAAGGTGGAAAGGCACCACATCTAGTAGCAGTAATTGTTGGTAATGATGGAGCCAGCCATACATATGTAAATGGTAAAATAAAAGCTTGCGAATTAGCCGGTTTCAAGTCTGGCTTAGTTCAATTTGATGCTGATGTTACTGAAGAAAAATTGCTTCAGACTGTGAAAGAGCTTAACGAAGATGACGAAGTAGATGGTTTTATCGTGCAGCTCCCTTTGCCAGACCATATAGACGAAAAGAAAGTAACTGAAGCCATTAATCCAGATAAAGATGTAGACGGTTTCCACCCAACTAATATTGGTAGAATGGTGTTAGGTTTACCAACATTTTTACCAGCAACACCTTTTGGTATTTTGCAATTGCTAGAGCACTATAATATTGAAACTTCAGGCAAGCATTGTGTAGTAGTTGGTAGAAGCCATATCGTAGGAACTCCAATGACATTGTTAATGTCTAGAAAGGGCAATCCTGGTAACTGTACAGTTACAATGGCACATAGCAGAACTAAAGACTTAAAAGAGGAAACGCTTCGTGCTGATATCTTGATTGCTGCTTTGGGTAAGCCTGGTTTTATCACAAAAGACATGGTAAAAGAAGGTGCTGTAGTTATAGATGTAGGAACAACCAGAGTTGCAGATGCAACTAAAAAGAGAGGTTATGCTGTTAAGGGTGATGTATTGTTTGATGAAGTAGCTGAAAAATGTAGCTTTATTACTCCAGTTCCAGGTGGAGTTGGACCAATGACAATCGTATCTTTGTTAAAAAATACGCTGATCTCTGCTCAAAGAAGACAGGGTTTAGAAAGTTAAAATAATATTATGAAACAATTTCAGGAACAGCAGGTACTTGAAAAACAGTCGACACTCCCAGTAATGGAAGTATTTTATACCATACAGGGAGAGGGGGCTTATAGCGGACATGCAGCCTATTTTATCCGATTAGGAGGATGCGATGTAGGTTGTTTTTGGTGTGATGTAAAAGAATCGTGGGATGAAGAGAAGCATCCGCAAATGGCTGTGAATGATATTGTTGAAGAAGCAAAAAAACACCCAGCCAGATTGGCTGTAATTACCGGAGGTGAGCCCTTGATGCACGATTTATCAGAGCTCACCTCTCAATTAAAATCTGCTGGATTTAGAACTCATATTGAAACCTCTGGCGCTCATCCATTATCTGGGCAACTAGATTGGATAACACTTTCGCCCAAAAAGTTTAAAAAGGCACTTCCAGAAATTATTCCTCAGGCAAACGAGCTTAAAGTAGTTATTTACAACAAATCGGATTTTAAGTGGGCAGAGCAATATGCCGATCAGGTAAATGACTCTTGTCTGTTATTGTTACAACCTGAGTGGGATAAAGAGAAAGAAATGCTCCCTCAAATTATTGAGTACGTTAAAGAAAAACCACATTGGAAGGTCTCTTTACAAACTCATAAATACATGAATATTCCCTAATTTAGAAAGGTTAAATTTAAGATTCTTTAGTCTCATATTTGTTTTTTATCTCTGTTTTCATCCGTATTTTTAAGTGTTAGATAAACAATTCTTTCAACACAAATGGATGTAAAACCTGAAGACAAGCTACATAATGGTGGTGTATTTCTCGAAAAGTATCAGGAGTACATTGGTGAGTTTGTTTATGGCGGAATTGATGGAAGCGTAACTACTTTTGCTGTAGTTGCTGGCGCAGCAGGAGCAGGTTTAGACGCATCTATTGCCATAATTTTAGGAATGGCCAACCTCATTGCTGATGGCTTTTCTATGTCTGTCGGCAGTTACCTTTCTAACAAATCTGAAATAGCGAATTACGAAAAACATCGAAAGATAGAATATTGGGAAGTCGAGAACATCCCAGAAATGGAAAAACAGGAGATAAGAGACATTTACAGAGAGAAAGGTTTTGACGGTGAGCTCTTAGAGCAAGTGGTAGATGTTATTACCTCAAACAAAGATCGATGGGTAGATGTAATGATGAAAGATGAGTTGGAAATGTTTCCGAGTTCTAAGCCACCTCTCAATATGGCTTTAGTAACTTTTATCGCTTTTAACCTTGTCGGCTTTATTCCACTTTCGGTTTATTTTAGTGCATATTTTTTTGCTTATCCACAAAGTCATATTTTTCTCATTTCCTGCATTTTAACAAGTATAGCCTTTGTTTTTATCGGAATACTGAAAGCAAAAGTTACGAATACCAATATGCTGAAAGCAATTTCCGAAACGGTACTTTTAGGAGGTATAGCGGCTATTTTAGCTTATTTTGTAGGGGATGTGCTAGAGCGATTATTATCTGCTTAAGTATGCCTTCGGTCATCTGATTTTTTGGACTAGCAATTAATTTTTTGAAGCCATAAACAATTAGCTTAACAAAGCGATTAAATATGAAAGTTGCCTTATTTATACCCTGCTATGTAGACCAGTTTTACCCGAAGGTCGGGATAGCAACACTAGAATTATTAGAGAAATTAGGAGTTGAAGTTGATTTTCCATTAGATCAAACTTGTTGTGGCCAACCCATGGCCAATTCAGGTTGTGAGACAGATGGTAATGGAGCTGCTAATTTGTTTGTAGAAAACTTTAAAGATTATGATTATATAGTTGGGCCAACGGGTAGTTGTGTGTTGCATGTGCGAGAGCATTTCAATAAGATACAGCAAACTGAAGAAGTGAAAAAAGTGCGAGCGAAAACTTATGAGTTGTGTGAATTTTTGGTGGATGTTTTAAAAGTTGAACATATAGAAGCCGAGTTTCCTCATAAAGTAGGTTTACATTTGAGTTGCCATGGTTTAAGAGGAATGCGCTTGGGACAATCATCAGAAATTGTTGGTCAAGATTTTTCTAAGATGCGAGGTTTGCTCGAAAAAGTAAAAGGCATCGAACTGATTGAATTAGATAGAAAAGATGAGTGTTGTGGTTTTGGGGGCACATTCGCAGTAACAGAAGAAGCGGTGTCGGTGAAAATGGGAAAAGATAGAGTTGCCGATCATGTAAGGCATGGGGCAGAGGTTTTAACAGGGGGAGATATGTCTTGCTTAATGCATCTAGGTGGAATTATTAGCAGAAAAGATCAGCCTCTTAAAATAATGCACATTGCTGAAATTTTGAATGGAGTAACTTTATAGTTTGGCTTGGTAAGAAGAATTTAAGATTACAATAACAGATAAATGATAAACTGATTCAGTATGGACCACCCCTCAGCGGCAGCGATTTTTAATAAGGATGAAGCGCGTACAGACTGGCACGATAAAGCCCTTTGGTATGTAAGATCAAAAAGAGACCTATCGGCAAAATCAATTCCCGAATGGGAGCAACTTAGGCAGATTGCTTCAGCCATTAAAGCGCATGCACTTTCTAACCTCGATAATTATCTGATAGAGTTTGAAGAGAATGCCAAGAAAAACGGGATTACAGTCCACTGGGCACAAGATGGAAAAGAGCATAATGAAATTGTTCATTCAATTCTGCAAGCTAAAGAGGTTAAGAAACTGGTAAAAAGTAAGTCTATGCTTACTGAAGAGTGTCATCTCAATCCATACTTAGAAGAAAAGGGGATAGAAGTAATAGATACAGACTTGGGGGAACGTATTGTACAGCTTTCTAAAGAACCGCCAAGTCATATTGTGATGCCAGCTATTCACAAAAAGAAAGAAGATATTGGGCAATTATTCCACGAAAAACTAGGGACAGAAGCAGGAGCAAGTGATCCTCAATATCTGGCTGAAGCCGCTCGCCAACATTTAAGGCAAAATTTTTTAACGGCAGATGCTTCTCTAACAGGAGTGAATTTCGCTATTGCAGAAACTGGTGGAGTTGTAGTTTGTACCAATGAAGGAAATGCAGACTTAGGAGTTAGTTTGGCTCCAATTCACATTGCTTCGATGGGTATTGAAAAATTAATTCCGAAAGCGGCTCATTTAGGTGTGTTTCTGCGCTTACTCGCTAGAAGTGCAACAGGTCAGCCAATAACGAGTTTTAGTTCGCATTTCCATGGTCCTAAACCGGGTAGTGAGATGCACATTATTATTGTAGATAATGGTAGAACAGAACAATTAGGTAGAGACGATTTTAGAAAGTCTTTAAACTGTATCCGCTGTGGTGCTTGTATGAATACTTGCCCGGTTTACAGAAGGAGTGGAGGACACAGTTACGGATATACAGTTCCGGGGCCAATTGGCTCAATTTTATCACCGGGAAAAGACTTAAAGAAATATAGCACACTTCCATTTGCTTCTACATTATGTGGTTCTTGTAGTGATGTTTGCCCTGTGAAAATTGATATCCATACTCAATTATATAAATGGAGGCAGATAATTGCCAAAGAACATGAATTGCCTTGGTCTAAAAGGCAAGCAATGAAAGTAGCAGGTTATATGTTTTCACATCCTAATATGTATAGAACTGCAGGTAAAGCAGGAAGAACCATGCTAAAAGTAACTCCAAAAACATTGGTAAACGGCCCTTGGAATGTTTGGGGTAAATCAAGAGACTTACCACCACCACCAAAAGAAAGCTTTAGAGATTGGTACTTAAAAAATAGAGTGAAGAAGTAAGCTTTTTTTGAAACAATTATAATTATAAAATCAACAATGAGTAGCAGGTCGAAAATATTAGATGCCATTAAAAAGAATAAACCTCAGTTAAGTCCACTTCCAGAGATACCTGAGTTTGATAATTCAACTGTAGATAAAGTTGCCTTTTTAAAAGAGGTAATGTCTATTATTGGTGGAGTGTTAGAAGAAATTAAAGATATGGATGCTTTACCTTCAGCAGTAGAAGCAGCCTATCCAAACAAAAAAGTAATTGGTGCTAATATTGAAAATTTTCCTTTAACAACGCTTGATATAAATTCAATTGAAGATCCCCATGATTTAAAAGACCTAGATTTAATTGTATTAAAAGGGGAATTTGTAGTAGCAGAAAATGGTGCTGTTTGGATAAGCGAGAAAGACCTTGTGCACCGAGCAAATGCCTATATTACACAACATATGGCGTTGGTAGTAAACAGGGAAGACTTAATTTGGAACATGCATCAGGCTTATAAAAGATTTGAATTAGACAGGCCGGGCTATGGTGTATTTATTTCAGGTCCTTCTAAAACGGCAGATATTGAGCAGTCATTAGTGATCGGTGCACATGGTTCCAGAAGTATGACACTGTTTCTTGTTGGTTAATTAAACTTTAATCATACCATCTTTAATTTCTATTAGTCTGTCAGCCATTTGTGCAAAACCTTTGTTATGGGTAACAATTACAAAGGTTTGTTCTAGTTCTTCTCTCAGTTTAAAGAATAACTCGTGGAGTTCATCTGCATTGGCAGAGTCTAGGTTTCCACTTGGTTCATCTGCAAAAATAATAGCAGGGTTATTAATTAATGCTCTGGCAACAGATGCCCTTTGCTGTTCACCACCAGACATTTCTGAAGGTTTATGATTCTTTCTATGGTCGATCCTTAACAACTGCATTAGTTCATTTGCCCTTTTTTCTACCTCTACAACATTCTTTTGAGCAATCATACCGGGCATACAAATGTTTTCAAAAGCTGAAAACTCTGGTAGAAGATTATGAAACTGGAAAACAAAACCTATTTCTTCGTTTCTGAATTTAGAAAGTGAATTTCCATTTAATGTGTTGATGAGGGTGTTATTCATGAAAAGTTGGCCTTCATCTGGTTTATCTAAAGTGCCAAGAATATGAAGTAGGGTACTTTTGCCTGCTCCCGAGGCACCAACAATCGAAATAATTTCTCCTTTTTTCACTTCTAGGCTGATGCCCTTTAATACTTCTAGACTACCGTATTTTTTCTTAATATTTTCAGCTTTTAACATATAATATCAGGTTGCTTCCTCACAAAAAGGCAAAAGAATTCCGTCGCAAAATTAAAAAGTTGCAAGATAAAAATTATAGCTGATTATCAGTGGCTTTTGTGGTTTGAGCTTCTATTTTTTCTGGAATCTTATCATTATAATAATTGAAACCCAATACCATTACATCATCAAGCTGTTCAACATCCTCAATCCAATTATCAAGAGATTCTTTTAGCAGTGCATGTTGTTCTTTTTCGCAATTAATTTTAGAAATATCTAATAGAAGCTTTTTAAATCTGGTAATTTTAAATTTTTGCCCTTTCTTATTAAATTGGTTAGGGTAACCATCAGAAAAAAGAAACAATTTAGTATCTGGATGCAAACAGATATGTACATTTTCAAACACTGGCTCATCTTCTTGAAGATTGATTCCAGCACCAGAAAAATGGCCTTTAATTACATGTAGTTCATTGCCTTGTACATAATGTAAAGGTCTGCGGGCTCCTGAAAATGTAAGTGTATTAACTTTCTTGTTTATTCTGCAAACAGCAACGTCCATTCCATCTACCAACTCTTTGCCTTCTGAATGATGTAGAGCATGTCTAATTTTATTATTCAACTCTTTTAAAATCGTAGCTGGGTCGTGTATTTGCTGCATTTCTATTATCTCGGTTAGATACTCAAAACCTATCATAGAAAGAAATGCACCGGGTACGCCATGGCCAGTACAGTCTACCAAAACTACAAATATGTGCTCTTCATATTCATTAATCCAGTAAAAATCGGAGCTTACAAGCTCTTTAGTTTGGAAGAAAACCAATGAATTTGGCAAGCATTCTTTCAATTTGTTTTCAGAAAACATAAATGCTTTCTGTATCTTTCTTGCATAGGCGAGGCTGTTTTTCTGGCTCATTTGCGCCTTTACTAATTCCTGATTTTTTTGATCAATTTCTTCGAGAGCAATTGTAAGTCGTTTACTTTGCGCTCTTATTTTGTCGTTTTGCTCTTCAATTTCTTTAGTTCGTTGCTTTACTTTAGATTCTAACCTTTGCTGATATCTTTTTAGGTTATTTACCCTACTGGCGTAATAGAAATAGGCAAGTGTGATAGAAAAAATGATGGCTATAAGCATAAATGCCCTTGTTTGATAAAAGGGCTTTGTTATAGAAAAACTAAATGAATAAGCTTCTTCAGAAGATAGACCAGCTGCGTTAATGGCTTTTATCTCTAAAGTATATTTACCAGGAGGAATGTTTGGATAAATGGCTTCAGTATTATTTGATGGTGGATGCCATTCTTTCTCAAGTCCTTCGAGCCTCCACTGATATTTTATTTTTGATGGAATGGTATAACCGATGCCAGTGAAGAAAAACAGTAAGTGATTGTCTTCACTTGAAAGTTCTAATTGCTGATTTAAAGGCAAACCAGAGTATGCATCTAAAGTTTCGTTGTATTCTTCCCATTGCACATCTTTAAAAAAGAGCTGAATATCTGTAAGTTGAATACGCGGCAATTCATTAGTGAATGCATCATCATGCGGGTTGATCTTCATTACACCTTCTACAGTTCCATACCAAAGGCTTCCTTCTGCATCTTTGTTAATCGCATTATGGCAAACTTCCATCGGAAAAAATCCTTCTCTTTCTCCATAAGTTTTTACTTTGATGTAGTCGTTTTGGAGAATGTATAATTTGTTTAATCCTTGATCGGTACCTGCCCATATATTGCCATCATTATCTTCTATAATGGAATAAATATTTGTTGAACTTAAATCGAGGTCTTCGAAACTTACAGGTTTTTGGTTGTCTATAGCTTCGTGAAATTTAAAAAGGCCATTGCCAGAAGTGCCAACCCAAATATTATTTTTACTGTCTTTGTAAACTACATTCACTACATCATTCGAAATATATTTATTACCCGTATATAATCTTTTAGTAGTTTCTGGAGTCCAGATAAAAATACCGCCACCTTCTGTACCAACCCAAAGTCTTTCGTATTGATCTTCAACAATAGAGTTTATCTGAAAATTTTGAAAAACAGTAGAAGTTATAAATTGCTCAAACTTACCATCTTTAAATTGGCTAATACCGTTATTGCCAGCAAAAATTATATCACCATTTGATCTTTTAATTGCTGATGAATAATACTCTTTAAATATGGCATTTTCTTTTGGATGCTTTTTGAATTTTTTGCCATTGTAGCTATACACAGAAGATTCTGAACCAAATAATGTATTACCTTCACCATCAGTAATAATTGGACTTGCCCAAAAACTTAAATCTTTTGGTATACCAGGAATATTTACAATCTGATTGTTTTCTATTAGGTTTAATCCACTTTCTGTACCTACCCAAAGCTTGTTGTTATCTATAGGTTTTACTGCCCAAACAAGGTTATCATTTAATCCATCAGAAGTAGAAAAAGACTCAAAGAAATGATTGTTTAGTCTGTAAACACCCCTAAAAGTGCTAAACCAAATACCTCCTTCAAAATCTTCGGTAATGTCGTATACAAAATCGGTTAAGCCATTTCTTTTGTTTATAAAATTGATAGTAGAATCATTTTTCTGAAGATAAGCGCCATGTAGAGTGCCATACCAAATTCGGTTTTTGCTGTCTTGGTAAATTGAGGTTACAATCTTATTGTTTAGCGCTGTTTGCCATTCTATTATTCTGTCTAAATCCTGATTTAATTTAAACAGTCCATTGCTGCTACCAAGTAGAAATGTGCCATCTTTATTCTCATGAAATGATATAACAATTTCTTTTTTTAAGCGGCTGTGTTTAATAGGAATTTCTTTAACCTGATGATGATCGTAAACAAAAAGACCATTTCTTTCAGTACAAAACCAGATTCTGTTTTGGCTATCACAAAAAATATGAATGATGTGTTTATCTCCTGCAAATTCTATTTCGGGATAATAAACTTCATCGTCTTTAATATAACCAGGGCCATTTTCAGGATGAGCAAACCAAATCCTGTTTTCAAGATCTGGAATTAAGGTATGAATTTTTTGATTTATAGTATCACCAGCTAAATAGTTTCTGATTTGTTTGCCGTGGATGGAAATAATTCCATTTTCTGTAGCCAACCAAACTTTGTTATTTCTGTCTGATTCTATCTGATATATAAAATTACTGCTAAGCTTATTCTTCTTGTTGTAGTTAACAAACTCATGGCCATCATACCTGCTTACACCACCTTCCAGCGTGCCAATCCACAAATAGCCAAGACTATCAGTTGTAATCGTTCTACAGTGATTTTGGGCAAGGCCATCTTTACTGGTAAAGCGCGAAAAATTTAACTGTTGGGCAAAAGCTGTATTTGAAAACAGATATATATTGCACAAAAAGTATATAGTAAAAAGTCTCTTCAATAGCATGCTGTTATCCTCATATAGGTATGAAGTGGTACTTTCTAGTTAGTTTATTTATCTGCTAAATCTGATATTAATCATTTCAACAATGCAAGTTCATTCCCATTTTTGTGTGCAGATAATACTTAGTAGATTTAAGTACTTTTTAAAATGTTTTTATAACGATTAATCAACTTTTTAGTATCAGCATTATGGATGATGTAGCAGCAATTAGAAAAGAATATGCTTTAAAGGAATTGGATGTAGATCAGGTTGATAAAAACCCAATTATTCAGTTTAAAAACTGGTTTCAAGAAGCGCTAGATGCAGATTTGGTTGAACCAAATGCAATGAATGTATCTACTGTAAGCAGTGAAGGAAAGCCTACATCAAGAATATTACTATTAAAAGGTATAGAGGATGGAGGTTTTGTGTTTTTTACAAATTACAGCAGCAGAAAGGGGAAAGAGTTAGCGCAGAACCCAAATATTTGTTTAAACTTCTTTTGGGCAGGACTTGAGCGACAAGTGAGAATAGAAGGCACAGTAGAAAAGATTTCGGTTGAAGAATCAACAACATATTTTCATAGCAGACCAAGAGGAAGTCAAATTGGTGCGCACGTTTCACCACAAAGTCAGGTAGTAGAAGATAGAGAAGCTTTAATTCAAAAAGAAAAAGAACTTGTCAGAGAATTTGAAGGTAAAGAAGTGCCAAAGCCAGATCATTGGGGAGGTTATCTTGTTACACCAAACCTAATAGAGTTTTGGCAGGGTAGGCCTAGCAGATTACACGATAGAATAGTGTATAAGCTTGAAGCAAACAATTGGAAAATTAATAGACTTGCGCCATAAAAAAGGGAGATTTTAAATCTCCCTTTATAGTTTTTAGATATTGCAGATGTCTATTCCTTGTTTTAAAGAAGCGAGTTTGTCTTCTCTTTTTGGAATAAATTCTTGTGCAACAAAACCTTTAAAACCAGTCTCTGCAATGGCTTTCATAATGGCAGGGTAGTAAAGTTCTTGCGACTCGTCAATTTCGTTTCTGCCTGGAACTCCACCAGTGTGGTAATGAGCAATGTAAGGATTAAATTTTTTAATAGTAGCAATTACATCACCTTCCATTATTTGCATATGGTAGATATCGTAAAGTAATTTAAACCTTTCAGATCCTACCATCTCGCATAGTGCTGATCCCCAAGCGGTATGGTCGCATTGGTAATCTCTGTGGTTTACTTTGCTGTTTAGTAGCTCCATTACAAGCGTAACACCATGTTGTTCTGCAAGTGGCATCAACTTTCTAAGACCTTTGGCTGAGTTTATCATACCAGTTTCGTCGTCCATACCTTTTCTGTTACCAGAAAAACATATTACGTTTTTAATACCAGCTTTGGCAGCAATAGGAATAATTTCACTATAGTTTTTAACTAACTGATCGTGATGTTCTGTATGATTAAATCCTTCAGTTAAGCTAATCTCAGCTCCATTACCCATAGCACAGGTTAATCCATATTTTTGGAGTGTTTCCCAATCGTTAGGACCTAATAATTCAATTGAGCTTAGTCCTAACTTTTCAGAAGCTTTGCAAAGATCTTCAAGTGGAATATCGTTATAGCACCATTTACAAACTGAGTGGCTAAGAGCACCTTTGGTTTTCTCATCCAGTATTTTATCAGAAGCATTTAATCGATTAAACACAGAACCCGCAGCAGTAAGCATCGCAGCATTTCCAGCAATTTTTTTAATTGCTGATCTTCTTGAGTTTTTCATTTCCGTTGATTTAGAAAAAAGTCTGTTTATTTACATTTTTTCTAAATTAATAGAAATTCTTTTGCAAATACCAGAGTTGTTTAATTAGTTTTATCACTCATTTAACATTTTTCGCAAATTGAAAATATTATTCAGGTTTATAATTTCAGCAGTAGCGATTATGCTCGCTGCTTTTCTACTTGAAAATTACGGTGTTTCTGTTAGAAGTTTTGGTACTGCTATTATCGTTGCAATTGTAATGAGTTTACTAAATGCGTTTATCAAACCAATATTAGTATTCTTTACATTACCTATTACCATACTTACTCTCGGACTGTTTTTACTAGTAATTAATGCCTTTATTATATACTTTGCCAGTGGTTTAGTAGGAGGTTTTTTTGTAGAAGGTTTATGGAGTGCTTTTTTATTCAGTCTAGTTTACTCACTGTGTATGTCATTATTTGAATATCTGCTAGGATTCAAATCGTGAGGCTAAGGCTAATTATAGTAACATTGCTGAGCATAATTCTTTGTAATTCTATAAATGCTCAGAATTTTCAAGAAAATTTTCAGGGTAAAAAATACAAGATTACCAAAACAGGCATGACTGTACTTGGTTCTTGGGCTTTAGGTAACATTGCTGCTAATGCATTAATGTTACCTAGTGCTCATGGAGATGATAAGTATTTTAAGCAAATGAATATTTACTGGAACTTGGTAAATATCGCAATTGCTGGTGGTGGGTATGTAGCCAATGAGCAATACCGTAAAAAAAGTTTATCAACCTATCAGTTAATTTCGGATCAGTATAAAACAGAAAAAGTTTTACTGTTAAATGCAGGTTTAGATTTGGTGTATATTACAGCAGGTCAGTTACTAAAAGAGAGGGCTAAAAACATCTCAAAAAATCCGGATCGATTAAAGGGTTTTGGCAATGGACTTATTTTGCAAGGAGTATTTCTTTTTGTGTTTGATTTGAGTTTACATACGATTCATATTCGACATAGAAATAAAAATAATGCTCATTTTAGTCAAATCAATCTTTCAATAAATAGTGATGGTCTAAGAATGTATTTTTAACTTTGCAGCTGAAATTTTGATTTTGAACCATCTAACAGAATAATATATGTCTTTCGAGCCTACTATGGATTTTGTAAAAACCCTTTCAACTTCAGTTGAAAATAAGGATGCAAAAAACATAAAGGCTTTTCTGAAAGAATTACACGCCGCAGATATCTCAATCATTCTAGATAGAATGGAAGCAGATGAGTGCCGATACATTCTAAGCCTTTTAGATAAAAATATTGGTGCCGATGTAATTAGTGAGCTGGAAGAAGATACTCAAAAAGAATTTTTAAAGGGTTTTAGTCCAGAAGAGTTGGCAGAATACATGGATTTTACTGATTCTGATGATGCAGCCGATATTTTGAACAGACTTCCTGTAAAGATGAAGGAGGAGATAATCGCCTCCATGAAGAACAAGGAGAAAGTTGCTCACATTACCGATCTTCTCAAATATAACGAAGATTGTGCAGGCGGTTTAATGGCAAAAGAGTTGATTAAAGCTAACATCAACTGGGACATTAAACAATGTATTGAGGAGATTAGAAGACAGACCAAAAATGTTGAGAAAATCTTTACTGTATATGTAATTGATGACCTAGGCATGTTAAAAGGTCGAGTTTCTTTAAAGAAGATTATTCTGTCTACTGATGAAACCAAAATAAAAGACATTTGTGTGCCTGAGCTACACTTGGTGCAAACTTATTACGAAAAAGAAGAAGTGGCCGACATCATGCAGAAGTATGATTTGGAAGCTGTACCAGTAGTAAATATGCAAGGTAAGTTACTTGGTAGAATTACTATTGATGATATTGTTGACGTAATTACTGAGCAGGCCGAAATGAACCAACAGATGATGTCTGGTATCTCTGAAAATGTAGAAGAAGACGATACTGTTTGGATGCTTTCCAGAGCACGTTTGCCTTGGTTATTAATCGGTATGATGGGAGGGTTATTAGGTGCACAACTCATGGGATTCTTTGAAGGTGATCTGGAACTTGTACCTGCAATGGCTTTCTTTATTCCACTAATTACGGCAACTGGTGGTAATGTAGGTATTCAGTCTTCTACATTGGTGGTGCAAGCTTTGGCAAACCCCGCAGCCATGTTAGGAAGTACAGCCGCAGAAAGGTTAATTAAGGTGCTTTCTGTAGCGGTCATCAACGGAATGGCTATTTCATCCGTTGTATTTTGCTTTATATTTTTCTTTCAAGGAATCGAACTGGCCATTATTGTTTCCATTGCATTGTTTTGTGTGGTAATGCTAGCTTCTATAATGGGAACCATTACACCGCTTTTTCTGAATAAATTAGGTATTAATCCCGCTTTAGCTTCTGGGCCATTTATCACTACTGCTAATGATTTATTGGGTTTGGCAGTATACTTTATAATCGCCAGAATGTTGCTTAACTCAATTTAAACTTGAATACCTCTGTAAAGCTTGAGGAAAAGACTATAAATGGCATTAACCTTTACTCTAAATGCGGCAAGAATGCGAAATGATTTATCTTTCCAATTAGGCTGCTTAAACGATTTTAGAAAAGAGTAATAAGCTTCGCAGATTTCGAAATTCTCTGTTAAAAAGGCTAGTTTTAAGTGGTAACTGACAGATATACCAAGTGCGTCGTTTTCTTCTTTAGATTTATTTAACTCTAGTGCTTTATTGCAAATTTTCAAAGTAGATATCAAATGCTTGTTTAATCTTTTTTTATAAAAACCAGCTCCTTGAGATTCTGCTATAACTCTTTTTTTTGTAAGAATTTCGTTAAGGAAAAAGTATTTATATTTTCTTCCAGATCTTACCCAAAAGTCGTAATCTTCATAACTAAGAGATTCATCATAACCACCTAATTCATCCAATACTTTTTTACGCATCATCATAGTAGGAGAAGATAATATCATTCTTTTTATAAGATGTATGTAAATATCTCCAGTAGGTACATTTTCGATGAGTTTACCAGCTTTATCTCTTTTGTAAAATGTTTTAATTTTCAGTCCAGATTCATCAATCAAATAGGCATCGGTAAAAACTACAGCATATTCTTCAGAAAGGTTTTCAAATGTTTCTACTTGCTTTAAGACTCTATCTGGTAACAATAAATCATCGGCAGCTAGATCAATAATATACTTTCCATTTGCTTTAGCCAAAGCTTTATTAAATGCAGTGCAATTACCAAGGTTTGTCTCTAGGGGGATAAAAGTAATCTGAGGATGAGCTTTAATAAAATTACTGATTAAAGCTTGACTGTTATCTGTGCTTGCATCATCTACTACGATTAATTCAATTTGTGTATAACTTTGTGCTAATACAGAGTTGATACTTTCCAGTACATAATTTTGATGGTTATAACACAAACAAATTACTGTAACTAATGGTAATGATGACATGGGGTTTGCCACGAAATGAAATTATTTAAAGATTGAAATTTAAAAAATGAGTATCCAATTAAATACAAACACAAATCAAAATATACCATTGCACTATCAAAAAAGAAAATTCTTTAAACCATCGGTTATTTTTCTAATTGCTTTGTATTTTTTTGGTTTTTTAGGGATGCATGTGCCAATAATGAACGAATACATGCAAAAGCTAACACCATTTGAGAGTTTTATTTCTCTTACACCATTAAATCTATTACTTACTTCGGCTATGTTACTTTATTTCCATAAAGACTGGAACAGGCAGTTTTTTGTGTATGTAATAATGGCTATGCTCACAGGTTTTTTTGCAGAAGTATTGGGCGTTGCTACTGGAGTTATTTTTGGCGAATATGCTTATGGCGCTACATTAGGTTGGAAATTCTTGGAGGTTCCTTTGGTAATCGGAATAAACTGGTTTTTACTTTCTTATGTGTGTAGTAGTTTAATGTTTGGTGTTTCTTCTAACATATACATCAGAACAATGGCAGCATCTTTACTAATGGTGATTTTAGATTTATTGATAGAGCCTGTTGCGATTAAATACGATTTTTGGACTTGGGCTGGAAATGAAATTCCACTACAAAACTATTTTGCTTGGTTTATAATAGGTTTAATTCCCTGTTTTTTATTTTACTTTCTTAATTTTAAAAAGCAAAACCTATTTGCAGTATATGTATTTGGAGCACAGTTAATGTTCTTTTTCTTAAATAATTTATTTATTTGAGGGTATAAAAAAAGCCTCGCTGAAAAAGAATTCAACAAGGCTTACTAAGAAGTATCTTTTAATTAAGTAGTCATTATTTCAACCACTTTCATTGCAACTGCCACATCACCTTCAATTTTTAAATTTCCCTCCATCATGGCTTCAATAGGGTTTAGTTGACCATCAAGAAAAGCTCTGGCATCTTCCATACTAACATGTATTTCACATGCCGCTTCCTTGTTTTCGTTTGAAACAACACTTGGCTCAACCGTGCCATCAATAAAAATAACACCTTCTTCAAAAACAAACTTTAATGTGTTTCCTAAGCTAGGTTTCGAAGCTACAATTTCTTTTACTTTCTCAGTAAAACTATTTAATTCCATAATTATAATCCGATTAAAATGATAGATTTTTACTGGTTCTAATTCTTTTTTCTGATAGAATAACTTGCCTGTCAAGGTCTTAATTTTAAGCAAAAAACCTTTTAAGCAAGGGTTAAATTTATATCAAAATCTATATGATACCAAAAGGCAATTGTAATGGATTTAAAAATCTAATATGCTTAATAACAAATCAAAATCCTTTATTTTACCTTAAAGTTAGATTTTTCCTAAAATCTCTAACCGAGAAACGATTCTATTGTTAATAGAAAACACGATTAGTTAGCCAAAATTTGAAGTTTTGTGTTAACTTTCAACTAGCAGAATATTGAGTAAAAATATATGAGGGAACCGGAATTATATGAGCAATCTGATGTAGCCAGAGTATGTAAACAAACAGACGAACTCTTTAAAAACTACGAGATAAATTTCAGAAAATCGCTTTCGCCAGAAAAGCGAGAAGCTACCACATATTATGAGTTGGGAAAAAATTTGTATGTAGAAGAAAAAGATGAAAAACTTTGCTTAGAGTTCTGTGAGATTTTCCAAGAAGTAACAAAAGCAGAGCTGTATCATTTTCCTAAAAATATATTTTGGGATATGGATTTTATCTTTTTTAGTGCTTACTATGAGATGAAAGAAAGTACAGTAGGTTTCGGGAAGTATCTGGAAAATTTTCTTGAAATTATGCAAAAACTACTCAATGTTTTTGGCGAGCATTCAATCATAAAATTTCAATACATACACGACTTTAGTTATGGTTTTGATTGGGCAAAATGGGTGAAAAAAGATAAAGTAAATAGAAAAAATATTGGCCCATTTAGCTTGCGATTTTTAAACAGAATGTTCCATAGAGGAGAAGAACTAATTGATCTTATTAAACAAAACGATGCAAAATATTATCAGTTAGGTAAGAAAGAAAACTATAGAAATCCTTTTACTTTTAGAAGAGAGCCCGAAGAAGAAACAGCGCTTTTGGAGCATCTTGCTAAAGCAGGAGACATACCTGTTTTTTGCTGGGATAAGTCTACAAATCCTTGCTGGCAAACTCCATATGACATAAAAAGAAAAATAGCATCACAACAACTTGGTATAGTAAAATAAATTTAACTAAACTTTAATGAACTTAAAACTACAACTTTTCGCAGCGCTGTTATTATTGGCTTTCAATCCTGCATTTTCTCAAGATCGAGTTTCACCAGCAGTTCCCGGCTTTGGAGGCATATATGAAATTGAATCTCCAGACGAAAAACCAGATCCAAGCTTAGAATACAATATTGTTATTGATGTAACAATGGGTAGTGATTCGGCAAATGCAGTAAATCCATCTTTACATAATATTGCCAGAATGATGAATTTGCATGTGGCAGCAGGTGTACCTCTAAAAAACATGCATGTAAAAGCCGTAATACATTCTAAAGCTATTGCCGCAGTGTTAGACAATAAGCACCACAAAGAAAAATTTGAAGTTGATAATCCAAATATTGACTTAATAGGCGCATTAAAAAAATCTGGTGTAGAGATTTATGTTTGTGCTCAATCTTTATTAGCAAGAAACTATGAAAGAGAATGGGTTAACAAAGACATAGGTATTTCTTATTCTGCTTTAACATTGCTTACAACTTATCAGCTTAAAGGTTATTCTTTATTGAAATTTTAAGAAGGCTGTAATTAAGTAAAGTAATAAAATCGCAGGTCATAAATTTTGACCAAATTCACTACTATTCCTGACATATCTCATGTGAATTGGATAATCTTATTCATAGATTTAATCCAATTAACTACTATACATGCCAAAATTTCTTAACCTTAACTTCTAAGAAAATGAAATTGTTTAATCGCATGATGGTCGCCTTAGACCACACTTATTTTGATAGGGAAATTTTGCGTTTTGCCAATTATATGGCATCAATGGTAAATCCAGAAAAGATTTACTTTGTACATGTTGACAGGGATTTAGAGATGCCCGATTATTTGAATTTTGAGTATTCAAATAATGCAGCAGCAGTTGCTACTCCAAAAGATGAATTACTGAGAGGAAAAATTAAAGATGAAGTACTAAAACACTATGGTACTTGGAATGACAAACAGATGAAAGTAGTAATTGCAGAGGGTAGACCTTTACAAGAATTACTTCATTGGACAAATGTTAAAAAAGTTGATCTGATATTAGTAGGTAATAAAAAAATATCAGAGGGTAGTGGTATTACAGGAAATAAACTTGCCCGTGAAGCTAATTGCTCAATTGTATTTATTCCTGAAAATGCCCATTTACCTTTCGAGAATGTTTTAATACCATTCGACTTTTCTGGTAATGCAGATCAAGCATTAAAGACCGGATTATTACTAAAGAAAGCAATTGGAGATATTACAATTTCAAGTCTTCATGTATTTGATGTGCCAATGTTTAATAATTACAATGTAAGTGTAAACTATAGAGAACTAGTAGGTGATGTGCACAAATACAAAGTGAAAGCTTTTAAAGAATATTTAGATAAAGAAGGATTAGATCATTGCAATATAAAGCAGGTATTTATTGAAAATACTACAGGTAGAACTGCTAAACATATTAATGATTACATCTTGAAGAATAATATAGATTTCACCATTATTGGAGCTAAAGGTCACTCAGCCTGGGATGCATTTTTAATGGGTAGTGTAACAGAAAAACTGATCTCTCTAAACACTACAAATCCTATTATGGTAATGAGAAAGAAAAAATAGTAACAAGTAGCAAACACATGCCTAATTAAATTTGTTTTGTATCTGTAGTATTCACCAAAACATTGCTGCCATGAGATATTTAAGTGTTCAAGAAATTCTTTTCTATAACAAGATATGGCTAAACCGCATCATGTTTTACCAGCGTGAAACCGACATGTATGTTGAAAACATTACGAGTATTGTAAGCAAAAACAAGATACATGAACATTTACGAGATTTAATTGCTGCAGAGATGAATCTTTCTACTAAATCGCGTGAGATGCAACAGTTTAGAGAACACATCAATCAGTTAGAACATAAACTGGAAGATTATAGGAGTTATCATCTTTTTGCAGATGATCATCAATACGTAGAAACTTTTTTTAACCTTAAAGAAAGATTTAAAGATTTTCAAAAAGCATATTTGAAATCTGTAAAAAAAGTAGACAAAGTATTAGCAAATTATATAAAACTTGAAGAGGTATAAAACCTTTTTTATCGATTATTGAAAGGTTTTGTATGTTCGTATTTAAGTTTCTGATATTTTTTCCAAGGATTTGGACATACTACTTGTGGATATCCAAATCCTTTTCTTCTTCCTTTGTCTTTATATTTAATGTGATAGGTTATAGATACTTCGTGAGAACCATAAGTATTTACATTACTTAATCCAGAAATAGTATAATCGTAGCTATAGCCAATACTTAGGTTATCTAAATTAAACCCAACAAGCACTGCAAAAGCATCTTGGTTTAGTCCTGCATTTTCGAACTCTTTAACAGGTAAACCTCTATACCACAAACCAAATACAATTGGGTCGTAATTAGCATAAGCTCCTATACTAAACTGATCTGCTTTACCTTGAGATTTATAGTGAATAACTGGCGTAATACTTTGCTCAGAAACTTTCCTGTTTCTCCTTTTAACTTGTCCAATTAATATTTTGTAACCAGCATGAACATTAAATTTCATCTGTAATGGATCTGCATCTCCTAAAAAAGAGAGGTTAGGTGTATTTAAATGATGTGCTGCAAATCCTACCCAAAGGTTATTAGAGAATAATACAAGACCAGAAGATACATCGAAATAACCAATTTGATCACTACTGAAGGTTTCACCTGTTGCATTTCCTGTAGGTCCATCGTCATCTATCTGATCGCCAAATAAGAAATTATTGAAATTGAGGTCTCTCAACCCATAACCCAATTGCAATCCAGCAGAAATCGCAAATACTTCGTTGAGAGGAATTAAATATGAATATAAAAGATTTACATCATTAGAAACAAAGGGAGAGCTTGCTCCACCACCTTGCTCATCTCTTTTGAGCATGATACCAACACCACTTTTTATCCCAGGAAAATACTGATCGTAGGAAGCTGCATAAGTTACAAAGTTTGAACTTAAACCAGGCCATTGGTTTCTATAATTGGCAATAATTCTACCTTCGCCCGTAGAGCCTGTAAAAGCTGGGTTTAGATATAATGGTGCCGCATAGAACTGGGTAAATTGAGGGTCTTGCGCCAAAATTTTACCAGATATCAATAGCGATATCAACAGAAAAAATACTTTTCTGAAAGTAATCAGTTTTAGTGTGCTTAAGCTGGTTAACCCTTTTACCATGAATATTAGAAGTAAGTAAGTTCGATAAATTTACGGTTCGATCTCTGTTGTAACCACATATGTGTTACCATCTTCATCAGTTACAGTTAAAGTTACAGTTACCGGATCCTGATTTCCAGAATCTATAATAACTTCATGTGGCCCCGGACCACTGGCTGTTGCAGGTTGAGAACCGCTACCAAAATCCCACTCCCAACTGGTAAACGTTCCCTGAGAAGCATCCTCAAAGTAATATCGCTGTGAGGCGCAATCTTCTCTTGCTGCACTTACAATAATGCCGGCAGTATACAACGGCGAATCGCAATCTCCTATATTTACTGTTTTAGAAACTACCGATTCGCAACCGTTATTAACAACCGTTAACGTGACAGTATATTGTCCGGCAGAAGCATATGTATGTTGTATTACGGAAGCATTTACCGGATCGCTGCCATCTCCGAAATCCCACTCATAATAATTGCCATTTGCCTGATTTGCTGTAAATAAGACAGAAAGTGAATTACAATCTTCTGTTTCTACATCGAAGTTTGCATTCGGGTAGGGGTATACCATAAAGGTTTGTGAGGCGACTTTGGTATCGTCGTTACCATTGCTTCCAATTACCTTTAAAGTGACAGTTTTTTCACCCGGAGTAGTCCAGTAAACATTTACAGGTCCTGGAGTAGACCAAGGGGAACCTTGATTGGATGTATCACCCTCAATTACCACATCTGGATCGTCAAAATACCATTGTCTTTCATTTGACTCATAACCTCTCGACATATCTGTGATAGTAACCGTATTGTTTACACAGGTTTGTGTTGAAGGAATAATTGTAAAATCTGCGAAAACAGTATCAATACCTCCTTCAATAGTTAATGAGTCATAGAATGTAGTAGAACAACCTCCATCATTTGTTACAGTTAAAGAAACCATATAATTTCCTGCTGCTTCGTAGGTATAACTCGGGTTCTGTTCTGAAGAAATATTTCCGGCAGAGTCATATGGATTACCAAAATTCCATGCATAAGAAGCTGCATTGTCGTCTGGTGTAAACTGGATGGTTGCAGGAATTGCATCTGTAGCTCCAGTAGAAGAAAATGATGCCAGAGGAGCTTCTGTTACTTCAAACTCATAGGTATATGTTTCTTCAATTACGCCATTACTTACTGTAAGTCTTGCTGTTTTTGTTCCTGGAGTTGTATAAACTACTTCATGTGGACCTTTTGTGCTCGCTGTAGCTGGTGTGGCGCCTTCTCCAAATGCCCAGTCCCAACTTACAACATTAGAATCGCTAACCTGAGTGAACACTACATCTTGGAATAAACAAACGCCTTCTTTATCAACTTCGAATTCTGCATCAATAGGACCAGGACCTCCTGTAACAGTAAGAACTACCGAGTCTGTGGCAGAACATGTTCCATTCGTAACTGTTAGTCTTACCACATAATCTCCTGCAACTAGCAATTCGTGTTCTGGTTCAGCAGTAGAATAAGTGACCGTTCCATTTGTTAAATCTTCAATTTCCCATTCATAAGAATAGTCATTATTTACACCATCTGTAGGCGACAATTCAACTGTGATAGGGGCAGGATCTAAAGAACCATTTTCAGGAGAGGTAGTAATTTCTGCAGAAGGAGCAGGAAAGACTTGATAAGTCATTTCAGTTGTGTCTGAATCTCCCAGTGTATTTGTAACTATTAAACTAATTGTTTTTTCACCATCTGAAGACCACGTTACTTCATGAGGTCCTTCGGTATCGGCTGTTGCAGGATTTGCACCATCGCCAAAATCCCAAGTCCAAGAGTTAATTTCTCCACCCACTGTATAACTTGAGTCTGTAATTACAGTAGTCTCATTCACACAATTACCTAATGCCGGATCGATATTAAAGATGGCTTCAATTTCAGAATAGGTTAATTTGGCTAAAATCGCACTTTCACCAGCCGGACTGTTTTTTCCCCAAGGTGGCACATTAGATGTTGGTATTGAACTACCAATTGCTTGGCCATTGGAACCGGCAAAGTGTCTACCTGAAACGATCACTCCATTGGTTACAGGAAAAGCGCCATCTAGACTGGTGTTTCCTCCACCTGTACCCGAAGCAGGATTTACACCTGTAAGTGCTGATGTATATACCAAGCTTTGCAGATTGGCTGTGTAAACTCGCACATTTGCGGCCGATACAGATGAGCCATTCGCAGGTTTTTGATGTTTTTGATATGCTGTAGCAGTTGTTACAAATGCTCTTGAAGTTGCAAGTATATAAACCTGACCAGCACCATCTACATATACATTATTATTTACTGTAGTTGTGCTTAAGTCTGCATCGCCATCATTATGGTTAGGCCAGCCGTCTAAATCTTCTTCTGCATAAGCAGCTCCTAAAGTTCCACCACCATTATATCCGGCAATGTACGCGCTAAATAGCAGATTGCCATTACTTAATCTTAATTTGCCTATCCACGAAACATTGGTATTGTTCGAGCCTGTAAAAGCAGAGTGGAAACTGTCAGTTCCTGTTGGTTGTAAAACATTGCCTTGTACACTATTGCCATTCCAAAAACCATCTGCTGCACTGCCTTTTTGTCTACCGATTATTACTACAGAACTTGTAGCATAATCAATAGCCATTCCATCTACTAGTTGGTTTAATACTGATTGACCTGCCGTTTCGGTATATAGTCGGCTCCACCATTTTTTGCTTCCGTTTTGTGAGTAAGCAATTACAAAAGGTTCAGAATCTGTTTGACCTGAACTGGTCACAGAATTGATGCTTGCACCTATATATATATGGTGGGTAGTTTTATCTACAGCTATACCTCCAATTCGATGGGTATCGCGCTCACCTTTTTTATAACCTGTGTAACCACCCATAGCCATGGTAGTTTGTGGACGATCTATATTAAATGCAGAAGCATAGAATAAATCCATTGGCCATTGACCTTGCTTCGTGCCGCCATTTCCATCTGCAATACTTGCATTGTATTCAGCAGCTGTCCAAGATCTAAGTGAACCTCTTGTGTCAGATTTAAATAATACACCACTGTATTCTGTAATTACATCACCATTAGAATTGGCTGGTGTCCAAGCTCCTTCTGTCGCTGTTCCATCAACTGCATCTTTACCAACATGGTATCGCCAATTCTCGACAATGTCTCGTCCACTTCCGTCTGCTTTAAGTCTAAAAACAGCGGCAAAATCATCTCCGTTTGGTGTGCCTTCGGCATAAACTACTTTTCCATCACCACCAACATCCCAAGGTTGTCTTGTTCTGTGGTCGCCACTTGCTTCCACATTCCATGTCCAGTTAAAAGCGGTAGGAGTGCCATTTACAAAGTTGTTATTGAGTTTGCCTATAAAATATCCATTGGCGGTTGTACCAGAAACAAACATATTTCCAGTGGCTGCTCCCGGAGTTGAGCTTAACTTTATATGTTTAAAATCTATGGCGGCTCCAGAAGGTAGGCTTACCACATCTAGTATATTTTGCAAATCATTACTGATGTGTAATAAAAAAGGCACATTCATATCTTGTGCCTGTACGCCTGTATTATCTATAGTTCTAGCTCCTATTTGAGTGATGGAAGGTGAGCCTGTAATCCAGTTTAAATCTTTTGCTGCGCCACTTACAACATAAGTACCATCTGATAGCTCTAGTACAGAATAAAATCGCTCTGCTTTTGAATCACCTGCATAAGTTACGATACTTTGAGCATGTACTTTTATGCTAAATACTATTAAAATTAATGTGATAAATTTGTATTGGTGCGAATCAAACATAAATGTTTTATTTAACTGACATTAATTTGACAGTAATAGATCAGAGCTTAAATTTAAATTAATTTGAGTATGGTTTAAAAAAATGATAATCAATTTTACTTTGTATTCTATAAAGAAAGCAATAGAATTAAAGTAAAGATTATATTTTAAAGAGACAGTTCAAAATTTTTATTATATGCCAGGTACAACAAAATTAATTCAAATATTTTTAAATTCTCGCGAATTTATTTTAGAAAGCACGCATTAAAACTTTTTGTTCACTTTATGTGTCACTTTTTTTAGAGTAGTACTTTTTTAATATAAGTTTAAAATATAGAATAATTTAACGACTTTTTTTTGAGTACACTCAACTTTAAATATGCTTCTTTTGTTAGTCATCCAAGAGTAATCTAAAACTCGGTATTATTTGTTTCGGTTCATTTTTTGAGACAAATATTACACACAAATAGTTGCAAATAACATTCCTGATTTAATGAATAGAACAACTATAAAATATCAATTTTTCCTTTTTTTTATAGCATGTCAGTTTGCAGCTGTTACACAAACTTTTGCGCAAACTATTGAGGTGACTGAAGTTCCAGATGGTTGTGGCTTTTTAAGAGCGAGTTTTGAGTATACAGGTGGAACAGTAAAAACAGCTAACTGGAATTTTGGAAATGGAAATAATTCAACAGAAGCAGCACCTTCAGCTTTTTTCTCAGCTCCGGGGAATTATACCGTAACAGTTGCTGGTACTTTGCAAGATGATACTCCATTTAGTGATAATGTAGTTGTAACAGTAAAAGAACCTCCACTTGCAATAATTGATATTGATGGCTACACCTCCGGTAGTTGTGTGCAAGCTCCACTTACAGTTCAGTTTGACGGTTCTGGCTCAGTAGATGCAAGTGCGAATACCATAACTTCTTATCTGTGGAAATTGGGAGATGGCACAGTGAGTAACGAGCCTACTTTGTCTCATACTTATGAGTCACCGGGTTCATATACTGTTGAGTTAACCGTGTTTGACGATCAGGGATGTTCAAATACAGCAGTTATTAGCCAAGACATTGTTCTATCAGAAGGTTTCAATCTGGATTTTACGGCCACTGGAGATTTGCAAACCTGTGTTTATCCCACCGATATCCAATTTGAAGCAACCCATGATGCTGGAAACTACGAGTACTCTTGGGATTTTGGAGATGAAGACGATTCAGATGCAGATTTACAAAATCCATCACATACTTACACTGAACCGGGTATTTATAATGTAAGTTTAACTGTAACAGATTTAGATGCTGGATGTAGTAGTACAATTACTAGCACTGCTTTAGTGCAAATTCAAGACTTTGCAGGAGAAATTCAACGAACTGGCGATGAGCAGGGATGTGCACCATTTACTACTTCATTCGAAAATATTTCTAATATAATTTCTGCAAACCAGATTATTACTTGGGAGTTTGGAGATGGAACGCAATTGAGTGGTACAGCCACCGCAGATTCACTTAGAGCACCAGAGCATACTTATACACAGCCTGGTGTATATACAATTAGAGCAACTATTTTAGATTCTGAAACGAATTGTGGTGGTGAAGCTATTTTGGTGCAAGCAGTAACAGTTCCCGAATCACCAGATGTTGATTTTACAGCAGATGCAACGGGTTTTTGTGTAGACAATTTTACTGTAAACTTTACCAATACAACAACCAATGGTGCCACTTGGGAGTGGGATTTTGGTGATGGAACAACTTCAACAGAGCAAAACCCTTCTCATAATTATACAGATTTTGGCACTTACACAGTAAGACTAACTGCAACAAGTGCAGATGGCTGTACCAGTGAGCTTATAAAAGAAAGCTACATTGTAGCTATGCAAACTGTAGCTATGTTCGAAGCTTACGAAGCCGGTGGTTGTGCTCCAGATTTTACTACTACTTTAATAGATAGTACTATTTCAGCGGTAGAAATTACGGATTATGAGTGGACCATTACAAATAGCAGAACTGGCGATGTAGTTGATACTTACACAGGCGAAGCTCCTTTTATATCATTACAAGATACTGGTGCTTACGATGTAACCTTAAGTGTTTCTACTGCCGAAGGTTGTACCAGTGAATTTACCCGAGAGGCTTTCTTGCAAGTAGGTGTTTCAGCAGAAGATTTAGGTTTTACACCTTCAGCGGTACTTGTTTGTAATGGGGAAGAAATTATTTTCACAAATACCACACCTGTAGATGCTGATAATCCTTATGAGATTACTTGGGGTTGGAATTACCTGAGTGGAGATACTTTGATGAGCTCAGAAATGGATGGTGCTTACACATATGATGGAGTAGACCCCGGTGTGTATACAGTTTCACTCTATTATTTAAGTAATGGATGTACAGATACTATTACAAGTGAAATAACAGTAAATCCGCCAAAAGCAGATTTTGAATACTATACAGAAACCTGTGTTTTCGATTCCCTTTTCTTAGTAGATGCTTCTATCGGAGCAGATCGTTTCGAATGGGAAATTACAGTTGATGGAAATACAACTACTATAACTGACGAAGAAAACCCAGTATTAAATGTGCCTCCGGGTTCAGAGTGGTCTGTAACTCTAACAGTAGAGAATGATGATGCAAATTGTACGCATAGCGTCACACAGAGTGGTACTCAACCAGTTTTAGGTGTCCCAGACTTTACAGGTATCACTGTCACTCCTAATACTGATGGTATATGTTACCCGGCTTTTTTCGATTTTGATGCCAGTGGTGTAACAATAGACGGTGCTTCCATAACCAGTTATTATTGGGATTTTGGAAACGGACAAACCAGTACCAGCACAAGCCCTAATAATGTTTATTACGATGAGCCGGGTTATTATTCAGTCAATCTCATCATCACTTCAGACCAAGGTTGTAAGTTTGATACACTCATGGTAGATGTGGTAAAAGTTTATGGCCCTGAAATCAATTTTGAAGTTTGTAATGCGGGTACATGTAAAGATTATGAAGTTACTTTCAGAGATATGTCTAGCTCAATTGCAGACATAGTTTTATGGGAATGGGATTTTGACGGTGATGGTGTTATTGATTCAAATGAAGAGTATCCAGAACCTTGGGTTTACGAAGTAATTAATGATCCGCAGTATAACTTTTACTGGGCGAAATTAACTGTAACCGATGAGTTTGGTTGTACCGCTTCAGATTCTGTTAAAGTAAGACCAACCAAACCAATTGCAGATTACGACATCATTCAACAACCTGATTGTGGTGGCGATTTAGTAGGATTTATCAATGTAGATTCCCTTTCAATAGGAGTGCAGCCTTTTAATGGGCAGTGGACTTTTAGCGATGGGCAAACTGCTGGTGGTTTAGAGCCTGTTTTATTTTTTGAAGGAAATACTGCGGGAATCGATTATACTGGTGAGTTAGTCCTTTATGATATTAATGGTTGTGCCGATACAGTCGACATCAGTTTTACAGTAGTCACAGATAGTTTAATTGCCAATTTCGATTCTGATTATTCTGGTCAACCAGAATGTCCGCCTTATACAGTGACCTTTGAAGATTTAAGTGAAGTTTTAAATCCTGTCTTTATACAAGATTCGTTAGGCAACTCAGTGCCAAATGCCGTTGGTGATTGGTATTGGGATTTTGGAGATGGAAGTGCGATGTCTGGTGTGCAAAATCCAGTGTATACATATACTGAGCCTGGTGTATACGATGTAACTTTAATTGTGCAAGATTCTCTCGGATGTTTAGATACGCTGGTCGTAGAAGATTATATTGAGATTAGTGGGCCCGAAGGAGAATTTACTGTTTCCGATACTATTGGTTATCCAGACTTAGCAGTTGAGTTTGAAGGTTTTCCGGATAACACCGATCATATTTTAACATGGGATTTCGGTAATGGAGAATTTAGAGAAGATGAAAATCCTACAGTTTATACTTATACAGAACCAGGTACTTATTTATCAGGTTTAATTTTATTAGATGATGGTACCGGTTGTCAAGATTTGGTGGGTACACAACGGATAGAAGTACTGCCTTGCCCTGTGGTGCGAGATACTGTTTTTGATTATTGTGTCTCTCTTGGAGATTTGATTTTAGACTCTTATGATCCAACTCATGATTTACAATTAGGAACAATGAATTATGAATGGTCAGAAGTTGATATAAATAATAACTTTATATCTTCATTGGGAGATAGTGCCGCGATTACAATTGTGCCACCAGAAGCAGTTAACACAAATCAAACTCCGGAAACGCATTATTATCAACTTACAGTTGCAGTAACAGATTTAGAACATAATTATACTACAGGAGGAGCTAATCCATCTACAAAATGTGAGCAGACGGTTGTTTATCAAGTGACTTTCCTTCCAGCACCAGAAGCAGAATTTGTTTATACTTTAACTTGTGTCGATATAGAAAATGTAGCGAATGGTAATACAATCACAGTGGGTTTGGAAGACATTTCAGAACTTCATGGTACTTCGACCACAGAAAGACGTTGGGATTTTAATGATGATGGGGAATACAATGATACCCCAGAAGAGAATTCCGGATTAGGAGCAATCAATTCTTTTGAAGTTAGTGCTCCAGGAGAGTATCCAATTTCATTAGCTATTTTAGTAGATAATGGCTGTCCAGATACTATTAGAACAACTGTTTTTGTACCTGGAGTTGATTTTGGCGTTGATAATGCTTGTTCAGGCCAGTTAGTACAGTTTTCAGATAGTACAATATATGATCCTAATTTTGGTACGCCAATCTATGCATGGGATTTTGAAAATGACGGTACTGTAGATAGCGATGAGGCTAATCCTGAATTTACCTATAATACCCCTGGAACTTATACTGTAGCTTTAACAGTAATGGTGCCTATTAATTCTGGATTTTGCCCTGTTACGGTTACTAAAGAAGTTGAAATATTACAATCTCCAGATGCTAGTTTCTTAGTTGAATCAGCTTGTTTGGGTACTACTACAACCTTTGAAGCTTCTGCTAATCCAAACATCATTTCTTATGCTTGGGATTTCAATGGAGATGGAAGCATAGATACAGTAGCTTTCAATAATACATTAGAAAGAACATACACAGAGCACGGTTCTCAAACAATGAGATTAATTGTTACCAGTACAGATAGTTGTACTGCTGAGTTTACCGAAACTTTTGATATCAATCCTAATCCTGTTGCAGATTTTATTCCGAACACATGTAGTGTACAAGGAGTTACCTTTACCGATTTATCTACCATAGATGACAGTGAGGTAGCTACTGAAATATTCTTAAGAGAAATAGATTTAGGTCAAGGTTTTAGAGTGGTAAATGATTTAAACGTTTTCTTTGCCTTAATCAATGAGCCTGGTACTTATCCAATCACTTACAGAGTTACAAGTGATTTAGGATGTACAGATGATACAACTAAGATTATTACCATTCCAGAAGCTGACTTCGCAGTAGAAGAGGTTTGCTTTGGCGAGGAAACAAACTTCTTAGATCAATCAACCACCTTTGGTAGCCCAGTGATTTTATATGAGTGGGATTTTGATGGCGATGGAATTACAGATGCACAAGGTTCTTCCGCTTCTTTTGCTTATCCAAGTGCAGGAACTTTTGAAGCAACACTAACCATTACGAATACTTCTGGTTGTACTGCTACAGTAACTAAAACCTTTGATGTTAAAACTGCTCCTGAGATTATAGAAGTAAGCGAAGACAAATTCATTTGTGCTGGTGGAGCGGCTGAATTATCAGTTTCTTATACTTCATCATCTTCAGTAATTGGAGTAGAGTGGGATAATGGCGGTGGAATAGGAGAGACTGTAGTTGTATCACCTACTGAAACTACACTTTACACTGTTACAGTAACAGATTCTACCGGATGTACTGATGAAGAATATGTATTAGTAAATGTGGTTAATACGCCTTATTTACCTGCTGATACAGTAATTTGTGTAGGTGAGTCTTACACAATAGATGCCACAGTACCTGGAGGAGTTCCTGCAACATATCAATGGAGCACTGGTTCTATTGACCCAATAATTGAAGTTACAGAATCAGGAACTTATATCGTAAATGTTCAGGCATTTGGTTTTGATGCTGAAAATACTTTGTGTGAAATCACTGATACGGTTGTTGTCCAATTCAATACAAGTCCATTGCCTTATAGTGGAGATGTTACTACCTGTTTCGCTGAGGGCAATATATTAGACTTAACTCTGCCGAATAATTTCACCAATGTGGTTTGGACATCAGATATTTTTGAAGCGCCTATACAAGCCAACGAAATTCAAGTTTCTGAGGCAGGAGTAATTTACCTATCAGCAACAAACGAACTGGGTTGTGAGCTTTACGATTCGCTTACAATCGAAGAAGTTTGTGAGCCATTGGTATTCTTACCAGATGCTTATACACCTAATGGTGATGGCTTAAATGATGGCTTTGGCGTAAAAGGAAAGAACTTTACGAACTACGAGTTAACAATTTACAACCGTTGGGGAGAAATGGTTTTCCAAACCAAAGATCCAACACGAACTTGGATGGGGAATTTTAATGGAGAACCTATGCCAGCTGGCTTATATCCATATGTTGTGAAATACGAAAGCGAGCTTACTCCCGGAGAACAAGTTGTTAAATTCGGAAATGTGAATCTTATTAGATAATCTCGTTTTTTTTACAAAAAATTTAAAATACCCCATCTATTATTATTGTAACCAATAATGGATGGGGTAAACTTTTTAAAATATTTTAACAACGTACTAAATGCTTCAAAAGGGAGCATTAGAAATAACATTAAAAAATTTAATTTTTCATAAAAAAAGTTAAAATAGACAAAAAACATTACTTGTTTTATATAGTGTGACTTTTGCTCATTAAAAAAGATGTAAATTTGATATGCAACAAAATATTATTTTGGTATGACTATTTTTTATTACCATAAAATGGGTAATATTAGATATTATGTATAAAAAATTACTTTATACAAGTGTTGTATTTTATTTTTTTATTGTAGAAATTCGCAGTGTATATAAATATATTAATGATTTTTATAAATAATCTTATTTAAAAGTCACACCATATTTATATAACTAATGATAGAGAAATGTTCTGTGATTACCTTCTGTGATGATATACCTTCAAATATGATCTGCCTATTTATAGGCTCAATTAAATGAAAATGAATAAGAATATTGGAAGTTTTTAATTAAAACTTCTATTGCTTTATGCACTTCATGATCTCAAATAACATATACAAGTAGAAGTAAACCTTCTATTCTATAACCTTTAAGTAACACATACTACAAGCTACTTAAAGCTTCCTTACTTTATGCGCAATTGTAAGAAGGCTTAATAGTGTCAACATTCTTTTAAAGTCAATAAATTTTTGTGTCAAATTGGCCAAGCTCTTAAGGTTTGGTAGTGATTTCCTATTGCCTGCTTTAAGAGAAGCATCCTAACTAACTTTAATTTATTTCATTATTAACTACAACTTATGAAAATTTTACTACGTAATTTTCTAATGGTTTCGTTATGCTTTTTTCTTGCTGCACTCACAGCTCAAGCGCAAGAAAAAGTAGTAAGCGGAACTGTAATTTCAGCAGCTGATGATTCTCCACTTCCTGGGGTCAATGTAATTGTAAAAGGTACTTCATTTGGTACTATCACTGGTATCGATGGTACATTTAGCTTAAATGCTCCTGCAGATGCAGAAACACTACTTTTCTCTTATATAGGTTTCAAATCTCAAGAGATTGCGATAAACGGACAGTCTAACTTCTCTATTTCTTTAGAAGAAGATGCTCAAGAGTTATCAGAAGTAGTAGTAACAGCTCTTAACCAGAACAGAGAAGAAAAATCATTAGGTTATTCAGTTCAAGAAGTTGATTCTGATAACTTAAGAGTAGCTCGTGAAACCAATCTTGGTTCTGCTATGGCTGGTAAAGTATCTGGTGTTCAGGTAATTTCTGGTTCAGGTGCAAAATTTGGTGCTCCAGCTATTAGAATTAGAGGTGTTAGAGGTTTAAATTCTTCTAACCCATTATATGTTGTTGATGGTATTGTAATTAGCGACCCTTCAACAATCAACATGGATAACGTAGCAAAACTTAGTGTTTTGAAAGGCCCAAGTGCTGCTGCACTTTATGGTTCTCGTGCTCGTGATGGTGTTGTTATCATCACTTCTAAAAAAGGAAAAGCAGGTCAACTTCAAATTAACTTAAACAGTACTACTACTTTTGAAAAAGTATATGTATTACCAGACTACCAAAACAAATACGGTGGTGGATATGCACAAGAATTCGGTACATTTAACTATGTAGAAGGTGTACACGATCCTGCTTTAGAAGCTATCGATGGAGCTGCAATTCCAGAATTCTACGCAGATGAGAGCTGGGGACCTGAGATGGATGGAACAATGGTAGCTCAATGGGATGCATTTACAAAAGGTACTGAAGGATTCGCGCAATTACGTCCTTGGAGTGCTCACCCAGACAACATCAAAGATTACTTTGAAACAGGTGTTACTCAAAACACTGGTTTAAACGTGAGCAAAGGTGGCGATGGATATAATGTAAGTGTTGCTATTACTGACGTTCGTAGATCTGGTGTTATTCCAGGAACTGAGCAAAACAAGAATTTCTTAAACTTAAATTCTACTGTTGATTTATCAGATAAATTAAAGTTAAACGCTTTAGCAAACTACACTTCTACTCAAACAGAAGGTAACTTAGATGAAGGTTACGGAAGTATTGGCTCAAACGTAAACCAGTGGATCCAAAGACAACTTGATATGGATCTTTTAGAAAAATACTGGAGATTACCTGACGGTACTTACACTAGCTGGAACATCAACTCTACTTCTAATACTACTCCTTTATACTGGGATAACCCATATACTTATGCTTACGCTAACACTTCACAATGGAAGAAAACTTCTTTCTATGGTAAAGTAGGTATGCAGTATGAGATATTAGACGGTTTAACTTTATCTGCAAATGCTTATCGTAAAAACGAAGAGCGTGCAGGAGACTCTCGCCATGCTTCTGGTACTTTAGGTACTGACGGTTACAGCAACTATTCTTGGAGAAAAAGAGAAGATAACTACGAATTTATTGCTAACTACACTAAAACATTCGAAAGCTTCTCAGTTTCTGCTCTTGCAGGTGGTAACTTAAGACAAAACAGATATACTTACGTAGGTGGTAACACAAATGGAGGTCTTGCAGTTCCAGAGCTTTATACACTTTCTAATTCAATTGACAGACCAGGTGCAACAAGTGAATTAACTGAAAAAGAAGTAAGAAGTTTATTTGGTCAATTCTCAGTAGGTTATAAAGGTTTAATATACCTTGATGGATCAGTTAGAGGTGACTGGGATTCTGCTCTTCCAGAAGATGATAATTTATCAGTTTATCCTTCGATCTCAACTTCATTTGTATTCTCTGAGTTAATTCCTGCAAACAACATCCTTTCATTTGGTAAAGTACGTGCAAGTTATGCAACAGTAGGTGATGAGCTTGATCCATACGAAATTCAGTCTACTTATGGTTTAGGTACTGCTTATGGTTCTTACCCTACAATGACAAAGCCTAACAACCAAACGCTTCCTACTCTTAAAGCGGCAACTACTTCTGGTACAGAAGCTGGTGTTGAATTAAGATTCTTAAACGACCGTGTTAGATTTGACTTCACTTACTACTACTACGATAACACTAATGAAATCATAGATGTATCTGTTCCAGGTACAAGTGGTATTACTTCAGTTAAATTGAACGCTGGTAAATCTTCTACTGAAGGTTGGGAACTTTCTCTTGGTGGTATTCCAGTTCAAACTAAAGATTTCACTTGGGATGTTAACTTCAACATTGCAAGCAGTAAAAACACTATTGATGAGCTTTATCCAGAGCTTGACCTTAATGTTGTAACATTAACTAATGGTTACAATGGAGATTATGCTAGTAGTGGATTTGGTAATGCTTCTGCTAGAGCAAAAGTTGGTGAAGAATGGGGTACTATTATCGGTCGTGCATTCCAAAGAAATGATGCTGGTAGAATCGTTGTAGGTGATGATGGATTGCCATTATATACTGATAATGAAGTAATTGGATCTATACTTCCAGATTTCACTGGTGGTATCTTCAATAGATTCACTTACAAAAACTTCGATCTTGCATTCACTATCGACTTCTCTAAAGGTGGTGACTTCTACTCAATCTCAAAAATGTTTGGTTCTCAGTCTGGTCTATTTGCTGAAACTGTTGGAAACAACGATAGAGGTGTAGAACAAAGAGATCCAGTTGCTGATGGTGGTGGTTTAAAATTTGATGGTGTTAAAGAAGACGGAAGTGAAAATGATATTTACTTAGAGTCTTCTGATTACTGGAAAGGGCTTTACGGATACGACGAGAGATGGTTATATGATGCTTCATTCATCAAAGTAAGAGAAGTAAGATTAGGTTATACAATCCCAAGTTCTTTATTAAGCAATATTTTCTTGAAGAGAGTTAACCTTGCTATAGTAGCGAACAACCCTTGGTTAATCCACACTAACGTAAAAGGTATCGATCCATCTGAAATTAGTGGTGACGAAGAAGATGCTAGAAACAATGGTGCTTGGGTAGACGGTGGTCAGTTACCATCAACTCGCTCACTTGGTTTCGATATCAAGCTTGGTTTCTAAGAAATTAATATAGCAGTTAAATTAATTTTACATCTGCTGTATAGTATATCCTTTTTAAGTACTGTGATAGAATGGTAAGTGTAGAAAAAGTCGATAGAAACATATACAGCAGATAAATTCAAACAAATTAGAGTCAAATGAAAAAAGTAAAAATATTATTTTTAAGCTTCTTGATTTTGGGTTTGGCTTCATGTGAAATGAGTGACTTTGGTGATATCAATGATAACCCAAACTCAACAACCAACCCACAATCATCTTACTTGCTTTCGCAAGCGCTTCGCTCTTTACATGGTGTAGTAACAGCTACTCAAGGACAAACTTATGTTCAGTACATTGCTAGTTCTCAGTATACAAACTCTGATAACTACCAAACTGAAAAATTTGATTACAATAGCTGGTATTATAGCCCATTAGCAGATCTTCAAAATGTGATTACATTAAACACAAACGAAGAGACTATGGTTGAGTCTGCTGCTTATGGTTCTAATGCTAATCAAATTGCTGCAGCAAAAATTCTTACTGCATATTACTTCATGCACATCACAGACCGTTGGGGAGATATCCCTTACTCTGAGGCTTTACAAGGAGACGATCAATTCTTCCTTCCTAAGTTTGATAGCCAAGAAGAGGTTTACACTAGCATTTTCCAAGAATTAAAAGATGCAGTTGCAATGATGGACGATGAAGCTGGACCAACTGGTGACTTCCTTTTCAGTGGAGATATGTCTCGTTGGGCTCAATTTGCTAACTCTATCCGTTTAATTGCTGCGCTTCGTATTTCAGAAGCAAATCCTGAATTAGGTAGAACTGAGTTTGTATCTGCAATGAACGCAGGTGTTGTAACAACTAATGCAGAAAACATTATCTATGCACACTTAGCAGAAACTAACAACCAAAACCCTTGGTATGGTAGATTTCTTACTAGACTTGACCACGCTGTATCTAATACTTTAGTAGATTATATGCAAAGCGCTGCAAACGGTGGTGCAATGGATGTTGCTATGGACCCAAGATTACCAGTATTTGCTAACGGAACTGAGTCTTCTCAGTATACTGAAATTGTAGGTATGACTTACGGTATCTCAGAAGCAAAAGCTGGTGCAATTTCTAACTCTGATGTTTCTTTCTTAGGAGATGCATTAAGAACTCAAGATGCTCCAACTTACATCATTACTGCTGCTCAAGTTTTATTCTCTTATGCAGAAGCTGTTGAGTTAGGTTGGATCGACGGAAGTACTGAAGATTACTACTACCAAGCAATTGAAGCTTCTTTAGAGCAGTACGGTGTTGCTGATGAGTACGATACTTTCATCACTAACACTGAAGTTGCTTTTGATTCAGACAGAGCATTTGAGCAAATCGGAACTCAAAAATGGGTTGCACTTTTCTTAAATGGTTATGAGGGATGGTCTGAGTGGAGAAGAACTGGTTACCCAGCTCTAGCGCCTGCTCAAGATGCATTAAATACTAGTGGAGAGATTCCAGTAAGACAAGGTTACCCAACTACTGAAAGAGATAACAATAGCGAGAACTATGCTGCTGTTGAAGCTTCAGATAACTTAGATACTCCAGTTTGGTGGGATAAATAATCTTAACAAACAAGTTCTAATAATATTAGCCCTTTCTACTTTCGAGTAGGAAGGGTATTTTTTTAACTATTTTTTGGTATTTTATTAACAGGTAGCCTTGCAGGTGTAAGTGCACATTGTTAATGCTTTTCATCTAAAAAAAATTATATTTAATAATAGGTTTAAGAGCCTATATTCTTTTGCCATTTAATAGAAAAAATCTATCAAACTACTTTTAGGTAAGTAAAATTGTACCTGATTAATCTTTATTGCTTTAAATAGAAGCAATAAGTTGCTATGATATAGATTTTATTTTTATCTCTTAAAGAATTTAAATTTTATTAATAAACTAGTCTAAAAATAGGTGACTATTAATTATTCTTTAATAATTAGGTTATTAATAGCAATGTCAAAATTTAATGCTTCGGTTTTAGTAAATGATTATAATATTATACTGAAATGAGTGGTATTCCTTCCTGTATTTCCTCTAAAATAAGATTGTAATGATATTGAGATTTGATTATTTTGATATTGTGTGTTTTTAAATAAAAGAAAATTATATATATATTTAATATATGTTAATTGCCTTTGAGGGGTAATATATTTTATTAGATGGCCATAGAATTCAATTAGAGAATAAAAAAAAATATTTTAATCAGCCTTACGATTAACAAAAAAATACAATTTTTCAGCCATTATAATAACACACATAACGAAGTCCACAATCTAAATTTTTGCCGGTAAAACGGCACTGCTAAATTCTAGCAACTCATCTTAATTAAATATTAGTGTCAAATTAGCTACTGTGAAGTCATATAGGTCTATTCTAGGTCTGTCTTGTCTTTATATGTCTGCTACATACTAGCTATTAATTTATTCTAAATTATTAACTACAATTTATGAAAATTTTTCTACACAATTTTCAGGTGGCATTCCTATGCCTTTTTTTTACCGCTATCTCTGCCTTCGCTCAGGAAAAAGTAATTACTGGTACAATTACTTCTGGAGCAGATAACTCACCATTACCCGGTGTAAATGTTATTGTAAAAGGTACTGCAATTGGTACCATTTCAGGAATTGATGGCAACTTCACCTTAAGTGCACCAGAAACAGCCGAAGCTTTAGTATTTTCCTACATCGGATTTGAAACAAAAGAGGTAATGCTTAATGGGCAATCATCTTTCAGTATTTCGATGAAAGAAGATGCGCAAGAACTTTCTGAAGTTGTTGTAACAGCGCTTAACCAGAACAGAGAAGAAAAATCAATTGGTTATGCAGTACAGGAAGTTGATTCTAAAAACCTACGTGTAGCTCGTGAAACTAATTTAGGATCGGCTATGGCTGGTAAAATTGCCGGTGTACAAGTAGTATCAGGTTCAGGTGCTAAATTCGGCACACCCGCTATTCGTATTAGAGGAGTTCGTGGTTTAAGTTCTGGCAGTCCTCTGTATGTTGTAGATGGTATTATAATTAGTGATGCATCTACCATAAACATGGATAATGTAGACAAAATTAGTGTATTGAAAGGGCCAAGTGCTGCCGCACTTTATGGTTCTCGTGCACGTGATGGTGTGGTAATTATCACTTCTAAAAAAGGAGTTGCAGGTCAGCTATCTATCGATTTAAATAGTACTACAACATTTGAGAAAGTTTCTGTTTTACCAGATTATCAGAACGAATATGGTGGCGGATACGATCAAAGCTTTGGTGCTTTTGAATATGTAGAAGGTGTTCACGATCCTGCTTTAGCTGCAATTGATGGAGCTCCGATTCCAGAATTTTATGCAGATGAAAGCTGGGGGCCAAAAATGGATGGTACTATGGTTGCTCAATGGGACGCTTTTACGAAAGGAACTGACGGGTTTGGTAAATTAAGACCTTGGAGTCCTCAGCCAGACAACGTGAAAAACTATTTTGAAACTGGTGTAGCGCAAAATACAGGTATTACTGTTAGAAAAGCTGACGAAAATTACAATATAAGTGTAGCTGTAACAGATATTCAACGATCAGGTGTAATCCCTGGTTCAGATCAAAAAAGAAACTTCTTGAACTTAAATTCAAGTGTTGATCTTGTTAAGAATCTGAAATTAAATGCCATTGCTAATTATAGCAAAACAAAAACTAATGGTAACCTAGATGAAGGTTATGGAAGTATTGGCTCAAATGTAAACCAATGGTTTCAGCGCCAATTAGATATGGATCTTTTGGAGAAATACTACCAGTTACCAGACGGTTCTTATACAAGTTGGAACATCAACTCTACTTCAAATACAACTCCTCTTTATTGGGATAACCCATATACTTATGCTTATGCTAACATTTCTGAGTGGGAGAGAACCACATTCTACGGGAAAGTTGGTTTACAATGGGAACCAGTAAAAGGTTTAACTTTAATGGCGAATGCGATTAGAGAAAACCAAGAAAAAGCTGGGAGTACTAGACATGCTACAGGTACTTTAGGTATAGATAGTTACAGTGCATATTCTTGGCGTAAACAAGAAGACAATTTTGAGTTTATTGCTAGTTACAACAAGGATTTTGGAGGTCTATCAGTGTCAGCAATTGGAGGTGGTAACTTAAGAAAAAATCATCAAACTAGAATGAATTCTTCTACTTCTGGTGGTTTATCTGTTCCTCATCTTTATACAGTTTCTAATTCAAAAGACAGACCAAATACAAGTAGTTTTTTGTGGGAAAAAGAAGTTAGAAGTTTATATGCTCAACTTTCTTTAGGATACAAAGATGTAATATTTGTTGATGCTTCTTTAAGAGGAGATTGGGATTCTGCCTTGCCTGTAAATAGCAATCTTACTAAGTATCCATCTATTTCAACATCATTTGTATTTACTGAATTATTACCTCAAAATGATCTGCTTTCTTTTGGTAAACTTCGTGCTAGTTATGCAACAGTGGGTGATGAATTAGATCCATATGCTATTCAACCAACTTATGGTTTAGGTAATCCTTATGGTTCTTTCCCAACAATGGGAACACCTGATAACCAGACACTTCCTACTTTAATTGCTGCGACTACTTCTGGTACTGAAGGTGGTATTGAGTTACGATTCTTAAGAGATCGTGTAAGATTCGACTTTGCTTATTACTACTATGATAATACAGATGAGATTGTAAACGTTTCTGTACCTCCAACTAGTGGTATTTCTACAGTAAGATTAAATGCAGGTAAGTCTTCAACTAAAGGATGGGAGCTTTCATTAGGTGGTATTCCTCTACAAACTGCTGATGGATTTGTATGGGATGTAAACTTTAACATAGCAAGTAGCAAAAATACTATTGAGGCATTATATCCTGAATTAAACCTTGATGTTATTACCCTTGCCAATGGTAATGGAGGTAATAGTACTTGGGGTGGATGGGGTGGAATTACCGCCCGTGCTAAAGTTGGTGAAGAATGGGGAACCATTGTAGGTCGAAAATTTAGAACAAATGATGCTGGTGAAAGACTAGTTGATGCAGATGGTAAACCTTTATATGATGATAATGCAGTATTAGGTTCAATTCTTCCTGATTTCACCGGTGGTATTTTTAACAGATTCTCTTACAAAAATGTAGAGTTAGCATTTACAATTGACTTCCAATCTGGTGGTAAGTTTAACTCTTTCACAAAAATGTTCAATGCATATAGTGGTTTGGGTGCTGAAACTGTTGGTAACAACGATAAAGGTAATCCAATGAGAGATCCAGTAGCAGATGGTGGTGGGTTAAGATTCGAAGGTGTGTATGAAAACGATGGTGCTGAAAATACTACTTATCTACCAGCAGATTCTTATTGGAAAGCTTTATTTGGCTTACACGAAGCATGGGTTTATGATGCATCTTTCGTGAAGGTTAGAGAAGTTAGATTGGGTTACAGCCTTCCTTCATCTCTTCTAAGCAATACATTTATTAAGCGTGCAAGTATTGCCTTTGTAGCTAACAATCCTTGGTTAATCTATACTGCTGCTTCTGGAATTGACCCGTCTGAGCTTGGTGGTGATGAAGAAGATGCCCGAATTAATGGTTCTTGGGTAGATGGAGGACAGTTGCCTGCTACCAGATCTTTAGGTGTCGATGTAAAAATAGGTTTCTAATCACTCATTATTTATCTAATTCCTAATCAATTAGTTGAGCCCAAATTAAAAATTGAATTTATGAAAAAAATAAAAATATTATTCTTAAGCTTAATCGCCTTTGTATTTGTTTCTTGTGATATAGATGATTTTGGTGATTTAAATGTAAATCCAAATGCAACTACTACACCACAGGCTTCTTACTTGTTGTCTAATGCACTTGCTTCTCTGCCTGGAGTAATTAGCTCATCTCAAGGTCAGTTGTATGTGCAGTATTTGGCTAACTCGCAATATACTTCTTCAGACAATTATCAAACTGTTAGATTTAGTTATAATGGCTGGTACTTAGGTCCTCTGGCAGATCTTGATCTTGTTATAAAGATGAATTCAGAAGAAGAGACTATGATAGAAGCGCAAGTATATGGTTCTAATGCTAACCAAATAGCTGCTGCTAAAATCTTAACTTCATTTTATTATTTACATATTACAGATCGTTGGGGAGATATACCGTACTCTGAGGCACTTCAAAGCGACGAGGCTAATTTTCTTCCTAAGTTTGATTCTCAAGAAGCAGTGTATGCAAGTATCTTTCAAGAACTAAAAGCGGCAAGTGCAATGATAGACGGAGGAGCTGGCCCAGAAGGTGATTTTCTATTTTCAGGAGATATGGATAAATGGAAAACATTTGCAAACACAATTAGATTAGTCGCCGCTTTGCGCTTGTCTAAAGCAGATCCGGATCAAGGTAAAACAGAATTTGTAGCTGCAATGAATGATGGTGTAGTTACAACTAACGAAGAAAATATCTTCTATCAACATTTAGCAGATGCTAACAATCAAAACCCTTGGTATGCTGCATTTTTAACAAGATCAGATTATGCTGTTTCTAACACTTTGATAGATTATATGCAAAGCACAGAAAATGGTGGAATGATGGATGTTGAAATGGACCCAAGGTTACCTGTTTTTGCCAATGGTACGGAATCGTCTCAATATTCTGAATATGTTGGTATGACTTACGGAGTTTCAGAAGCAGTAGCAGGTGGTATTTCTAACTCCGATGTATCATTTTTAGGAGATGCTTTTAGAGGCCAAGATACACCAACTTATATTTATACAGCTGCTCAAGTTTTATTCTCTATGGCTGAAGCAGCTGAGTTAGGCTGGATAGATGGAAGTGTAGAAGATTATTATTATCAGGCAATTCAGGCTTCATTAGATCAGTATGGAGTAGGAGATAGCTTTGATGGATTTGTATCTAATAGCGAAGTGGCTTTTGATGCAGACAATGCATTAGAATTAATTGGAAACCAAAAATGGGTGGCTCTATACCTAAATGGTTACGAAGCATGGACAGAATGGAGACGAACTGGTTATCCTGCATTAGAGCCAGCTTCGGCAGCGCTTAACGAAAGTGGGAAAATTCCAGTTAGACAAGGTTATCCAACAACAGAGAGAGATAATAATAGTGAAAATTATTCAGTAGTAGAATCTGCTGATAATTTAGATACACCAGTTTGGTGGGATAAATAAGAATTTCTGTGATAGTTTAATTTTGCCCTTACCTCTTATTTAAGACGTAAGGGCTTTTTCTTTTTAAGTATAGGATATCCAATTCTTTAGTTTTTTACCTCAAAACCTTACAAATAATTGTGATAGACTTAAAACTATACCTTTTAAAATAGAATCTTTCCATTCATGCAATAAGCTTATTTTATATCTGGCTTTAATGTAATTTAGCAACTAAAATATTTGTGCATATTTAAATTACCATTAAAAATCATTTTATAAATATTTTTTTACATCAATGTAATATTCTTTGATAATTGACTACTTATAAAATGAATTCAGAAAATTAACAAGTGCCATGGCAAAAAAAAACTCGAACAAGAAACTCATTTTTATTTTTGTTACCGTGTTTGTCTTACTTCTAGGTGGTGGATATATAGGTAAACAACAAGGTTGGATAGGGAATAAAAAAGCAAAAAAAGTAGTATTTGGAACAGCGGAACTAGTCACTATTGTAGAAAAAGTTAGCGCATCAGGAAAAGTAGAACCTGTAGAAGAAGTCACTATTAGTCCGCAGGTAGCAGGTGAAATTACTGAAATTTTTATTGAAGAAGGAGATTCTGTAGTTCAAGGACAGTTATTGTTAAAATTAAATCCTGACAACCTGCTGTCTTCATTAGATAGAACCATTGCTACATTAAATACGCAAAAAGCAAATTACGCACAATCTAAGGCAAGACTTGCACAATCTAAAGCACAGTACGAAGCTGCCAAGCGCGATTTTGATAGAAATGAAAAACTCTTTAATCAAAAAGCCATTTCTCAGCAAGATTACGATAATGTATTCGCCACATTTGAGAGTGGTAAAGCAGATTACGAAGCTGCCGAACAAAGTGTAGAAGCTGCACTATACACTGTAAAAAGTGCAGAGGCTAGCGTAAAAGAAGCGAGAGAAAACCTTGGTTATACAGAGATTTATGCTCCAATGGGAGGTATAGTAACTAAGCTTTTGGTAGAAAAAGGTGAAAGAGTAGTAGGTACGCAACAAATGCAAGGTACCGAAATGCTTAGAATTGCCAACCTTAACCAAATGGAAGTTAGAGTAAATGTGAATGAAAACGATATTATTAGAGTAACAAAAGGTGATACCGCAATAATAGATGTTGATGCTTACTCTTATATGGGAGTAGAATTTAAAGGGATTGTTTCAGCAATTGCAAACTCTGCTAATGAGTCTGCTACTGCGGGTGTTGGAGATCAGGTTACTGAATTTGAAGTTAAAATTTTGATTTCTGATGAAGCCTACAAAGAGTTGATGAACAATGATAAAATTGAAGCAGCAATTACGCCAACAACTTCTCCATTTAGACCAGGCATGACGGCAAGTGTAGACATCATTACTGAAGAAAAGAAAAATATATTAGGTGTAGCACTTTCTGCTGTAACTACTAGAGAAGATAAAAAGAGTAATGTAAACGAAGAAAGACCGGGACAAAACACTAGTAATACTGCAAAAAAAGAAGACAAAATAAAAGAAGTAGTTTTTAGAGTAGTGGCAGATTCTGTAGAAATGGTTGAAGTACAAACTGGTATTAGTGATTTTGACCATATCCAAATTACAAGCGGATTGGCTGAAGGTGACCAGATTGTAACAGGACCATATATACAAGTTTCTAAAATGTTAAATGGGGGTGACCCAGTAGAAACAATGGAAGAGAATAAGAAATCTGAGTAAGTAAGAAAAGAAGAATCTCAATTGATAATAAATAAAAAAAGCTGCTGAATTTTAACTCAGCAGCTTTTTTTTGCTTTTATATTTTTTATCCGAAATTATATAATGAGAAAAGTCTGGAAAATTTACTACCTGGACTTCTAAATGCAGATATGATAGAAAACGGATTGTTGAAATTCGAGAGCTCTTCTTCTTGCTCAGCAAGAACTTCTTCATCTTCCATTTCGTCATTATCTTGAATGTATGAGCTAAGTTTTACCTCATCGTATTCTGCATAACCTAGAATATTTCTTTCTTCGTCTTCAACTTCACTGTGTTCTTCAGAACTAAAGAGGTTATACTTAATACCCACTCTCAGAATTTCTGCTACGCTTAAAGAGTATGCGTGCGAACCATTTGGTGTGTAATCTTCAGTAGCGTTAAATAGCTCAGAAATATTACCCACACATGCAGTATCCAAATGGTGCTTAAAATTGTTGAAGAAAACCTTTGCTTTTGCTTTACCAGTTTTTCCTTGTAGTTTAATTAATGCATCAATGTAAGAACCCATTAACCAGTTCCAAACTGTGCCTTCGTGGTAAGCAAGCTTTCTTTCATTCTCATTGCCTTCGTATTTAGGTTTAAAACCTAAAGCATCTGAGCATAATGTTTTAATACCATAATCGGTTACTAGTCTTTGCTCTATTGTATCTAAAACCATTTTGGCTTTTTTCTCTGATAATACTGGAAAAGATAAACTAATCGCAAAAATCTGATTAGGTCTTATTCTATCATTTAGAATATTATTTTCATCAACTAAGTCGTAAAGACATTTTCCTGCTTTGTTCCAGAATACTTCTTTAAATCTTTTTTGGATGTTTTCTGTAAGATCGTTGATTACATGCATCTCACTTTTAACACCATCTAAATCGAGGAAGTAAGCATAAACTTTAAGCGCATTAAACCAAAGTGCATTTATTTCTACAGCTTTGCCTGCACGAGGGGTAATTGCCCAGCCATCAATTTGTGCATTCATCCAAGTTGCTGGCTCATCAGAAGTTCCTGCTATTATCAGTCCATCAGAGTCTACACAAATGTTGTTGTTGGTGCCTTTTAAGAACCAAGCAATAATATCTTTCAATACCGGCATCATTTCATTATAAATGAAATCGGTGTCTTCTGTCTGTTTAAAGTATTGATATACTGCATCAAAAAACCAAAGGCTTGTATCGGCAGATTTATAAACACGAGAATTCTCATCAAAAAACTCTGGTAATAATCCCTTTCTGATAGAATTTTTTAAGGTAGATAACAACTCACGTGCTTCATCAAATCTACCTGTGCTTATAAGAATACCAGTAAGTCCAATTACATTTTCTCGGCTTTTAATTTCACTATCGAAATAGCTGGCAGCTATTGCAAGATTATCGTTTGAATTTTTTATTACAAACTGATCTGCCGCTAATCTTAAAAGTCTTTCATAATTTGTCTGGGCATCTGCTGTGAGCTCAATTCTTCTGTTTCTTTCTTTTTTGAAAAGCTCAAGCGGATTAGAGTGCTCTTGTTTTTCTGTAGAAATAATAATTCCTACAGGGTAATCTTTGTGCAAGTTTACTGTAAACTCACCTGGAGAAAACATGTCTTCTCTATAAAACTCACCATTTTGGTGTTGAGCTTCATACTCAAAATTATTATACCATTGGGGTTGCGCTTTGTATGATACATAGCTATGCCCAAAACTGATATGTAAAGTTGGATTGTTTTTATATGCCTGATGGCTAAATGAATTATCTAAGAAAAAAGCCTTAGCGTTTATTGCATCATTCTGGTAAGTAAGCTCTTTAATACTTCTGCTGGTAATTAAAGGTAAGAGAGACATTTGTACATCTTCTGGGCCTTCTAGCAAAGTATATTTTACTACTATAGAATTTGTACCATGAATAGCAGCAATAGTTTTATGAATTATAATATCGTCTACCTGAAAGATAAATTCTGGAAATAAATCTTTCGAAAATGCATGTAAATACTCATATCCTTTAGGATAAAAAGTGCCGGGATACTGATTGGCGGAAAGATGAGATTTCTTACCGTTGCTTATTACACATTCTTCTAGTTTAGATAATAAAGAGAAAGTTTTCCCTTCACTATTTTTAGTAATAAGTAGTCCATGATTTCGATTAGTGTTAATACCACTGACAGAGCTTGCCGCCCAAGTACCTAAACCACTAGTTTCTAGCCATTCTGAATTAATAATATGGTCTCGTTGATCTTGCACAAAAGAGGAATTCAAATTATTTAACATTTTCATGGTTTGCGAAAAAATTATCTGGTGTAATAAAGCTAATTATTGGTTAAAGTCAGAGCGATAGTGTATGTGTAAGATTAGTTTAAATAGTAGTGTTAGTATGTAAGGTAAGGACATATACAATTTACAAAAATATAAATCAATTGTGTAATAAAAAATTGTATTATTAGTAGTAATAATTGTACAATATGCTATTTTTTGTTGTATATTTCCGTTGCTTGGTTTAAGTAAGTCTCTTTAATAATTTGAACATTTTCTTTCATTATCTAATTCAAAAAAAAGTAAGTAATTGTGTATTTAATTAAGTTTTTTTTTGAATTTTTTGTTTTAACTTTTTCGCAAAAAAAGAGACATTTTTAGTTATTTAACATTTTTTATTTTGCAAACAAAAAGCTCAGAAATTTAAATCTCTGAGCTATCGTATTACGAAACTGTTAAATATTTTTTAGTAGGGTAGCAAACGGCCAGAATTTGCTACAATTTCATGCAGCGATCCGTTAAATCCTTCTTGATTTAGCAAGTCTTCTAGGTTTATATGCATTCTATATTTCCAGTAATGTTTTGGGTTACTCGGAACATTAATTTGCTCATCGGCTGGGTTATATCTTCTAATGTCACCATCAATCGCCAGCAAATCTTGAATTGGAAATACTGCCCACATACTTGACCCATATAAATGCTGAGCAATAATTTCTCTAGCTAACCAAGGCTCACAGAAAAATGGTGCTTCACCTTCTTTACCTAATATCATATTGTAAAACCTCTGAGAGCGGTGGTGATCTTCTTCCCACCAGCCTCTTATAGTAGACATATCGTGAGTAGAAGTACTACAAACAGATAAGTAAGGATTGTGAGCTGGGTGGCCGAATTCAAGCTTAGAGTTATTAGGCATTCTTTGAATCGCAAGACTAAGAATACTTAATTCATCCATTACACCGGGTACACAGTCTGGAACCATACCAAGGTCTTCACCGCAAACTAGCATATTGGTTGCCTCTTTTATGCCCGGCAGCTTAATCATTGCTTGGTCTCTCCAGAATTGCTCATGTCTTTTATAGAAATAATCTATGTACAACTCATCGAGTACTTTTTGGTTGTGCCAATCAAGCTCTCTGTAAGACTGAGTAAAGTGCATGGCATTTCTAAAATTGAAAGCTCTACCTTCTGCAAAAGGGGCATCTAATAGTATTACTTCGCCAAGTAGTTTAAATAACTTCTTTTTTAGTTGAAGTATACTACTTCTGTCTTCGAGTGATACATCAATATCTAAAGAAAGATGCTCTTCAACTTTTCTTTGAGAATCGAACTGAGGTTTAAAATGATAGCAATAAGGTGCAAACTCATCTAAATACTCATTTTTTACATTATCCGCTTCATCTCCGAACAACTCTTGCAACATATGTTCTCTTACATAAGGCTTGCATAATCTGTCGTAATCGAAGTGTACACCTCTTTGCTGCAATTCCTCAACACTTAATGGTAAAGCTGGGTTAAAATGGCCTAAGATACCTTCTACAGATTTCCATGGCACTTCCCAGATTCTAAAGAATCCGAGGATGTGGTCAATTCTATAGGCATCAAAGAATTTGGCCATGTGTTTTAATCTGGATGTCCACCATTTAAAACCATTCTGAGCCATTACCTGCCAGTTATAAGTAGGGAAGCCCCAGTTCTGACCTTCAAGTGCAAATGCATCTGGTGGAGCTCCTGCTTGGCATTCCATATGGAATAGATCTGGGTACATCCAAGCATCAACACTATATCTATAAATACCGATTGGAATATCTCCTTTAAGCACAATGCCTTTACTTCTGGCATATTCTGCTACAGATTTTAATTGAACATTTAGATGGAACTGTATAAAGTAATGTATGGCAATATCGTCGTATTGAGCAGCCTCTGGTGAAGTAAGACTTTCTAAAAGCTCTGGAGTAATCTTACTGTATTTTTCCCATTGGCTAAAGTCTGGTGTGCCGTATAGATCTCTGAGGTAAGAGAATGCAGCATAAGGCACTAGCCATTCTTTGTTTTCTTCAAAGAAAACTTTAAAAAGAGGGTCTTTTAAAAAGTTCTCTTTGTGCTCGTCATAAGCAAGTTTAAAGTACCTCGATTTGGTACGCATTACCTGCTCATAATCTACATGATTTTTTTTGTTTAATATCTGCTTTTGCTCTAATAAAATATCTTTGGTTACTTCGGCATGTATAGAACCTAACTCCTCTAAATTCATGTAAATAGGATGGAGGGCAAATACAGAAATAGCAGAATAAGGATATGAGTCTGTCCAAGTGTGGGTAGCAACAGTATCATTTACCGGAAGAATTTGTACCATCTTCATGCCGGTTTTTTCTGCCCAGTCTATCAGCAATTTAATATCGCTAAACTCTCCAACACCTAAGCTGTTTTTACTTCTTAGTGAGAAAACGGGTACTGCAACGCCACTTCCTTTCCATGCTTGATTGTATCTGAATTTCTCGTCGGTTTTAGCCGTAAAAACTGTTTGATCTATTCTTGATACGGTAGAAATGTATCTGTCTTCACCGGCTTCCCATTCTACAATTTTTTTATTGTGGTTATCGTAAAAGCCGTATTTGTATCTTACCGGGAAAACTGTGTCTAAATTAACATAAGCACTCCAAGTTTGGCTATCTACATCATAGCCCATTACTACAGCTTTTTCTTCGTCCCAGTTCCCTAGGCTATCGTTATTTCCAATAATACATACCGAATAACCAGGATTAATTCTTGGTACTTTAATTTTAAATTGTTGAAGCGCAAGACCTTTTTTAAATTTTGGTTTTTTAGCCTTAATCGAAAAAACAGGTTTAGTAAAAACTGCTTTTGAGAATGCATTGGTTTCGAATACGTTTTCTAAGTCTTTAGAAGATCTCCAAGCATCTTGAAGTTCAATAAGATTAAACTTGGCAGATGGTATTTCTACAGTTCTATTTTTTCCAGCTTCCCATTCTATCCAACCGCTCTCTTCGAAATAGAGAAAATACTTGTAATCAAAAGATTTTGCTTTACCAAGTGCTACATCTAGTTCTAATTCCCAGTAACCATCGGCAACGTAATTTAGGTTTAATGCTTCCTCATCTTTCCATTCACCTAATTCAGGCAAAGAACCACATATTTTGAGTTTTTGTCCCCACTGTGTATGAAAATGAATTTTAAAAAGTAGTTTCACTATTTTTTATCTGATTTAAATTAAGTTAAAAAAATAAACCTCTGATTTTATGGCTAAAAACAGAGGTAAATCTAATAGGTTTATTGAAAGATTCGAAATAAGAAATGAGTTAATAAAAAATTTTTTTATTGTAATTAATAATTTATTAAAATTCTGTTCTTATCTCCAATTATTTCTGGCGTTTGTGTACGGTTAAACATCCTTCTTGCAGAATATGGTACATTTTCGAGCAAGTAAGATGAAAGCTCATCTATCGAAAGTTCACTTTTTGAACCGTAGTTATTGGCTGCTCCTTTGATCCCTCTTAAAAAGTAATAAGTAAAAAGTGAGTGAGATTGTTTAGAATACCACGAAGAAATTTGATTTCCTGAACTAGAAGAGAAAATCACAGTATTTTCTTTGTTGAGTAATTTCATTCTTGGTTCTATATAAATAGGTGATGCCTGTTTAATTAATGCGCCATTGTGCGAGTTGCCGCTAAAGCAAGCATCTAAAACTATAGTAAGAGAATTATAAGGAATTTCGGCGAGATTATCGAACAAGGTATTTAATTGATAACCTTCAAATTGCAACAGAGAAATATCTTGGCACTCTACAGGTACTAAAAAGCCTTGATTATTTTCTGTAGACGGTGCTCCGTGGCCACTATAATATACAAACACATCACTAATACCGGGTTTTACAATATTATATAGTCTAGCCTGATAATTTTCGCTATTGCCAAATACTCTATTAAAATCAGCCAGACTCGCATTTGAAATTTCAATGATGTTTCCTTCTCTAAATCCAAATGTTTTAATAAGGTATTGTTTCATGCTTTGCATGTCTTCCATTGCATAGTTTACATCTGGAATGTCTGGGTTATCGTAATATTCATTCCCAATAATTACAGCAATAGCATCTGGGTTTATGTGAGAAGTTTCAGGAATATCTACATCTACACTTTCTTCTAATACTTCTGGCTCAGCAATTATTACGGGTTCCGTTTCTTCAACTTTAATTTCTGGTTCTTGAGAAGCTATAAAAGTGGTGCTGTCCTCTTTCGATGGTTCAGGAATTAAGTTCGCCCTTATGCGTCTTCTATATTTATATATAGAGCCATTTAGAAAATCTACAAGAATAGCAGGGGGGAATAAAAAATCGAGTGCTAGAGCAAGGCCATTTACTTTGCGTCTGTCTCTAACAGTAGTAGAAGAATAACCTTCTTTTTCTATTCTGTAAGCTTGTTCGTTTGTATAATTTTCAGGTCCGCTCCTTACCGCTCGGTTAATTTTTATTCTGGAGTTGGTAAGAGCTCCGGTGTCGTTACCATTTAAGTAAACTTTAGCATCTTTAGGAGTAGAAATAACTTTTACACTTTGCGAGGTGCCACTGAATATGGTAGCACAAGATGGAAGCAGAGATAAAACTAAAAAAACGGTAAACAGTCGAAATGATCTAGGAATTAATCTGACAAACATGTTGATAAGAGTATAATTACAGTTTCGATAATTTATCTGGTTTATTTTGTAAGTAGGATCAATTTCGAATACGAGTATTTTGGTAATTAGGATGAGGTTTTTTAAATAAATGTTAAGGCAACTTAAAAAAAGTTCAGATTTACTGAGGATGACCAGTGTTTTAAAATTGGATAATCTTTTAAGTTGAATTTTAGTTTTGGGAACAATTTAAGCCCGATATTCGCTTTAAATTAATCAGTAGATAAGAGAGAAATTTTTTTATTTAGTTATATACGTGAAGATTTTTTCAGGCAAGTTTATAAGTGCTTTTATTTTTTTGAAGCTTATTCTCATTTATCATGTAATTGGGCAGGATGTGATGTTTACCCAATTTTATGCTTCTCCATTATACCTTAATCCGGCATTTAGTGGGCTTGTAAATGAGTATAGGTTAGCAACTTCTTACAGAAGACAGTGGGCCGCCATACCGCGTGGTTTAGAAACTAATATTGCATCATTCGATTACAATCTTAAAAAGCTAAATAGTGGTATTGGTTTGTATGTGATGAATGATCGATCTGGTGGATTGGATTTGCAGTCTAATCATATTGCATTTTCTTATGCATATCAACTTAAATTAAATAAAGGCTGGAAATTAAGACTTGGTTTACAAGGAGCCTATATACAAAGAAATGCAGGTTACTCTAACCTTGTTTTTGGAGACCAGATTGATAATAATACTGGAGAATCAGCCGAAAACCTGAGAGATTTTAACGCCAGTTTTGCAGATTTCGGAACTGGTTTTATGCTTTATAATAAGATATTTTGGACGGGTGTATCGATTTTTCATCTAAATGAGCCAGTACAACAAACCGAAGTAGGAGTAATGCAAATTCCTATGCGAGTGTCTGTACAAGGTGGCGCTAAAATTCCTGTAAATCCTTATGGGTTTCCAAGAATGTATTTGTCTCCTTCATTTCTATACCAGAACCAACAAGAGTTTGATCAATTAGACTTGGGAATTAATTTCTTTTATGAGCCCTTAGTGGTTGGATTATGGTACAGAGGTTTACCTCTTAAACAAGATGCAGAAGATAATATTAGTAGAGATGCTATTGCTGCATTAATAGGCTTACAAATACGATCTTTATGGATAGGCTACAGTTACGATATTAATGTGTCTAAACTAGCTGGTCAGTCTGGTGGGTCTCATGAGATATCGGTAATTTTCGAGCCTTTCAAAATCAATAGTAAAGACAGAATTCAATGTCCGGCTTTTTATCATAATTAAGAAATTTTTTTTATCTTCGATTGTGTGTTTTTCACACCCTAATAATCAAGGCTACATTTCAAAAAGAATAAATTCCTGATTTCACAGACGCTCCCGCATCTCTTTTGATCAGGTTTTTTATACCTTTGAACTTCAGAACTTTTATACAAGGCAAAGTAACGAAATCCAGCATTGTGCATCAGCTAAAAGATAAAATTACGAAAGAGAATAAATTTACAGAAGCTACAACTGAGGAGTTTATATCAGTATTTGGTGCTCGAGAGCATAATTTGAAAAATATTGATATTGAAATACCAAGAAATAAACTGGTAGTAATTACCGGCATTAGTGGCAGTGGCAAATCTTCGCTGGCATTCGATACTATTTATGCAGAAGGCCAGCGTCGTTATATGGAGAGTTTTTCTGCATATGCTCGATCTTTTATCGGGAATATGGAAAGACCCGATGTAGATAAAATTAATGGATTAAGTCCGGTAATTTCGATTGAGCAAAAAACGACTTCAAGAAACCCGAGATCTACTGTTGGAACAGTAACAGAAATCTACGATTTTATGCGTGTATTGTATGCTAGAGCAGCTGATGCTTATTCGTATAATACAGGTGAAAAAATGATTAAGCAAACGGAAGATCAGATTATAGACACATTAATCCGTTTGTATAAAAACCAGCGAATGATATTGCTGGCACCTGTTGTAAAAGGTAGAAAAGGGCACTACAGGGAGTTGTTTGTGCAGATCAGGAAAATGGGTTTTGCCAAAGTGAGGATTGATGGAGAGATTCAGGAGTTGGTGCCTAAAATGCAGGTCGACAGATATAAAACCCACGATATAGAAATTGTTGTTGATAGATTAGTGGTAAATGCCGATGACATTCAGCGAATTAGGCAATCTGTAAAAACAGCTATGAATTATGGTAAAGGCATTATGATGGTGCAGTTACCTGATGAAGAAAATGCTGTTAAACACTTTTCTAAATTTTTAATGTGTCCTACAACAGGCTTATCTTACGATGAACCTGCTCCAAATTTATTTTCTTTTAACTCACCTTATGGTTGGTGTCCAGAGTGTAGAGGTTTAGGAACCATTACCGAAATTACCAGAGAATCAATTATTCCTGATGAATCTTTGAGTATTAGCAGAGGAGCAATACTGCCTTTGGGAGAGTACAGAGATATCTGGATATTTAAAAAGTTGGAAGCAATTCTTAAGAAAAATAAGTTAAGCCTTTCAACTCCGATTAAAAAAATTCCTGAAGAGGTAATGCAGGTAGTACTGTATGGTAGTGAAGATGATGTAGCTGTAAAGTCTGTGAAGCATCCCGGAACTATGTGGAATACCAAGTTCGAAGGGATTATAAACTTTTTGCAGAAGCAACAAGAATCGGGCACAGAAAATACACAAAAGTGGATTGAAGATTTTACTGTAGTAAAAACTTGTAGTAGTTGCGAAGGGCAGAGAATAAAGAAAGAATCTCGTCACTTTAAAATAGACGATAAAAATATATCTGAACTTGCTCAGATGGATATCAGTACTCTGAAAGAATGGTTTACTGATTTAGAAAGTAGAATGAGTGAGAGACAAAATACCATTGCTGCTGAGATTCTAAAAGAAATTAGAAAGCGTATAGGTTTCTTGCTTGGTGTTGGTTTGGATTATTTAATGTTAAACCGGCCTTTAAAAACACTGTCTGGTGGTGAAGCTCAGCGAATCAGGTTAGCTACTCAGATCGGTACTCAGTTGGTTGGTGTATTATATATTTTGGACGAACCAAGTATCGGTTTGCACCAAAGAGATAATGTAAAGCTTATAAAAGCTTTAAAAGATTTACGCGATTTAGGAAATACTATCATCGTAGTAGAGCATGATAAAGACATGATGCTCGATGCTGATTATGTGATTGATATTGGACCAGGAGCTGGATCGCATGGTGGTAGAATAATTGCCGCAGGTACACCAGAAGAGTTTATTAAGCAAGATGGTAAAACTGCCAGATATTTAAGTAACAAGTTATCTATTGAAGTACCGAAAGAAAGAAGAAAAGGAACAGGTGAAAAGCTTAGATTAGAAGGAGTAAGTGGGCATAACCTTAAAAGTATAAATGTAGATTTTCCTTTAGGTAAAATGATATGCGTAACGGGTGTTTCTGGTAGTGGTAAGTCAACTTTGATTCACGATACTTTACACCCAATTTTATCATCTCACTTTTATAAATCTAAAAAAGAGCCGCTTGAATATAAAAGCATTAAAGGGCTTGAACACATAGATAAGGTAATTGAAGTAGACCAGTCGCCAATTGGTCGTACTCCACGCTCAAATCCGGCAACATATACTGGAATGTTTACAGATATCAGGAGTATCTTTTCTAGCTTGCCAGAGGCAAAAATTAGAGGTTATAAGCCAGGTAGATTCTCTTTTAATGTAAAGGGAGGTAGATGTGAAACATGTCAAGGCGGAGGAAAGGTATTAGTTGAGATGGACTTTTTGCCAGATGTTTATATTGATTGTGAAACTTGTAAAGGGAAAAGATATAACCGTGAGACACTCGAAGTGAGGTTTAAAGGTAAATCTATTTCTGATGTGTTGGATATGACAGTTGAGCAAGCAATGGAGTTTTTTGAAAACCAACCTAAGATTTACAGAAAAGTAAAAGCACTAAATGATGTTGGTCTAGGCTATATTACTTTAGGCCAACATGCAACTACACTTTCAGGTGGAGAGGCGCAAAGAGTAAAACTGGCTACTGAGCTTTCTAAAAAAGATACTGGCAAAACTTTTTATATTTTAGATGAACCTACCACTGGTTTGCACTTTCAAGATATTCAACATTTATTAAATGTGTTGAATAAACTGGCTGATAAAGGAAACACAGTTTTGGTAATCGAACATAACTTGGATGTTATTAAAGTAGCTGACCATTTAATCGATATCGGGCCAGAAGGAGGAGAAGGTGGCGGAACTATAGTTTGTGAAGGTACCCCAGAAAAAGTTGCTAAAAACAAAACCAGCTATACTGCAAAATTTTTAAAAGATGAATTGGGCTGAAATACTATCAAATTATCCAGCGGCAAAAAATAATGTCTATCTAAATACGGCTGCTTGTGGTTTAATCTCTAAAAATACTCAACAAGCAATGAACCAACATTTTCAGCACTATGTAGAGTTTGGTGCTGGAGCAAGACCGAGTTGGGTAAAAGAAAAAGCTGAAACGAGAAGCAAAGCTGCTAGTTTACTAAATGTTGAACCTGAAAACTTACTGTTTGTAGCAAATTATACAACAGGTATGAATCAGGTAGCAGCAATGTGGCAAAATAAGTACAAGAAAATACTTTTGTTGGATGGCGATTATCCGTCTGTAATTCTGCCTTGGAAAGTACATAAGTATGAATGTCAATTTTTTACGGCAGGAAAGGATGAAATTATTTCTATCGAAGAAATTGAAAAACAGATTAAAGAGACAAAACCTGATGTTTTAGCGATTAGTCATGTTCAATTTAATACAGGTTTTAGACTTGATTTAGACTCAGTTGCTGCAATTTGTAAAAAGTATGGAGTGGTGTTTTTAGTAGATGCAACTCAGTCTTTTGGTGCATTTCCTATAGATGTAAAGAAAATTGGAATTGATGTTTTAATTACCAGTGTATACAAATGGACAACTGCTGGTTTTGGTTTGGGAATAGCTTATATAAAACCAGAATTACTAGAAAATTGTCATCCTTTAATTGCTGGTAACAATTCTAATGGGCAAGCAATTACACCAAGTAATGAAGCATCCATCGAGCTTAAACAAGCAGCTTTTGAAACTGGTCATACAAACCATCCGGGACTTGCAGCTCTCAACAGTGCTTTAACTGATCTTATTAATATTGGCGTTGAGCATATTTCGGAAAGAATTTTATCGCTTAATGCTTTATTTTGTAAAGGTATTAAAGAGATTAATAGCGATCTTTTAGTATCTAATTTTTCAGAGAGTCAGTCATCTGGAATATTGAGCATTCAAACTACTCCTGAAATAGAGCAATTTCTTTTAGAAAAAAATATAGTGACCTCTTTTAGAAATAAAGGTCTTAGAATCAGTATCCATTTTTATAATAGTGAAAGTGATATTGAAACTATAATAGAAGCATTAAAAAATTGCTTAAGTTAAAAAATATATCATTCAAATTAGATCAATTTAGGGTATTAGTAGCTGCCTTGAAATTGCAGCAACAATTTTAAAGCTGGGTGTAAGTTTTAATAATTATAAACGATACAAACACACAGATAAAAAATTGGTTATGAACTTCGATGACTTAAATTTTTCAGGAAAATCACTTGATATGTGTCTGAATAAGAATATGTTAGGTAAAGTAGCTGACATGTCTTTTTTTGAAAACGACAATTGGCTATTAGATGCTGAAGTTACTTTTAGTATACATAAAGAGGATGATATGTGGTCTGTTTATTTAGTATTCTCAGCGGCTCACAACAACTACAAGTTTATTAGAAAGAAAATAAATAGTTTTCATTCAAAATCGCGTGCTAAATTATGTGCAGAAGTTTATGAGAAGAGCTCACGTAATGATCTAAGAGACGATGTAAACATTAAATCGCACACATTCAGTATTTGTAATAATTAAACTTTAAGACATAAAAAAAGCGGGCTTTCTAAATTTAGAAAGCCCGCTTTTATATATATATCATTTAGGCTACTGTGGCAGCCACTTCTTTTCTTTTGTATTGGTTATGGCCAAACAATTTTAAAGTATTATAGTGTGATACTAATGCTTTGCCAAATGTTTCATTCTCATGATATGGTAAGTTAAACTCATGAGCTGTAGCTTTTACTATATCAGAAATTTCTCTGTAATGCACATGACAAATGTTTGGGAATAGGTGGTGCTCAACCTGAAAGTTTAAACCTCCACAAAGGAAATTAGCTATATGGCTTTTTCTTGCGAAGTTAGCTGTAGTTTGCATTTGGTGTACAGCCCAGTCTTCTTCAATATTTCCAGATTCTGGTGAAGGCTCAGGGAAATCTGTTCCTTCTACTACGTGAGCTAATTGGAATACCAAACCTAAAACAAGCCCTTCTGCAACATGCATAAATATAAAACCAAAAAGGAATTGCCATACTGTAATATCCATTACTAATATAGGAACTACAATAAACACTGTGTAATAGAAAGCTTTAAAAAAGAATAAGTTAAAGTACTCGATTGGTTCGTGTGTGGTATTTTCTACCTGACCTATATTTTTCTGAAAAAACTTTTTGAAATCTTTTCTAAATACCCAAGAAAGAGATGCAAGTCCATAAAGTGGGAATGCATAAAAATGTTGGTATTTCATATGCTTTTTCCATTCTTCTGCTGGAGAAAGTCTCACTAAGCCTGGTGCTACATCAATATCCTCATCGTGTCCAGGTATGTTTGTATAAGTGTGGTGTACTAGATTGTGAGTGATTTTCCATACATAATCATTTGCACCAATTGCATTGAAAACTAAGCCAAACATTTTGTTCACAACTTTGTTAGGAGAATATGAACCATGAATTGCATCATGACAAACATTAAAGCCAATAAATGCTTTAAAACAACCAAGGATTAATGCAAGGCCAAACATAACCCAAGGAGAGAAGATTTCGGAGATAATTAGTGAGTATAAAAGTACTGTACCTCCAATAAAAAGCAGTGATTTAAGATACATAGTACCATTACCATATTTAGAGATATTATTATCTTTAAAATAATCATTTACCCTCTTAGTAACAGTTCTATAGAAGGAACTCCTTTCTTTACAAACAAACCTTAAGTTTGCCATTTTTTGCTGCTCTGTTTTTTTCATAAAGTATTGTATGAATATTAAAAACTTATTTTGGATTTTTGCCTGTTAGTTGAAAATTAATATTGTAGGTTGAATTTTGATAATTAGTAAAAAATACTCATAGCTTGTAATATAACTTTATAAGATATTTATCTTTTTTCAACAATAGGGCTTTGAGATGGCCAGTGCTAGTTCAAAGTTATTAAAAATAAGATTATTTCGATGTTTTTTAGTAGTTTTTTTATGTGTAAGCAGTATATTAAAAATTTTATAAATACGAATTCTAAGTGCCGATTTCAATTTATTTTAAATTGTTTTTGCTTAATATTAGTAGTTTCATGTGAGACACAGCAAACAGAAAAAAAGTTGTTAATTTATGGTTCACAGGAAATAGTTGAAAAAACAGATGAAAATAATAAAACGTTCAATGACACTATTTATCATATCATCAACGACTATCAATTTGTAGATCAGGATAGTGATTTTGTAACTCCCGAAACATTTGTAAATTGCATTTACGTTACTGATTTTTTCTTTACCACTTGCCCCTCAATTTGTCCTAAAATGACTGCACAAATGATGCGAGTTTATGAAGAATTCGAAGAAAATCGAAAAGTAAAACTCCTTTCGCATTCTATAGACCCAACACATGATACTGTAGCAGTTTTAAAAGAATATGCTGATAATCTGGGGGTTAAAAGTGATAAATGGCATTTTGTTACTGGAACCAAAGAAGATATTTTCGAAATGGGTAGAAAAAATTATATGGTTGCAGTGGTAGAAGATGAAAATGCAGAAGGTGGGTTTTTCCACGGTGGGCATTTTATCCTCGTTGACAATAAAAGAAGAATAAGGGGTATTTACGATGGTACAGACTCTTTAGATGTAAACAACCTGCTAAACGATATTCCAATTCTTTTAAAAGAAGTAAATAAAGATTTAGCTCAGTAAAAAAATATTTATTTTTATAAATTCAAAAAGACGGATGTACTTCATCCGTCTTTTATATTAATTAGTGAATTTCAATTTACATTGAAACATCGTCCAACAAAATGTCTGGGTTAAGAATACCTTCAAATTTTTCTTGGCTCATGTACTGAGCTTCATAAGCTACATCCATTTTTTTCATATGTTTGTCTAAAACTCTCATATGGTCTCCAATGCTGCTTAATCTATTTGTGTACATTTTAATGAGATCAGTATTTTTAGACTCATTAATTCTGTTTTCCATGTTTAAATAATTTTGCTCTTCGAGAGTCATACTTACATAATAAGCAGATAGCAAGCTGTTTTTTCCAATTTTGATATACTTATTATATTCATCTTGCATGCTAGGTATATTGAACTTACCATTTACAGCATAACTTAATGGATCTGAACCACCTTGTTTTTTAATAAATCTTTGAAACTTAAGTATGTTGTTTGTTTCATCATTAAGCACATATTCAAATGTAGCTTCTTGCCATTTGTCATGTAAGTATGCATTTACATTTTGAGCAAGCCTAGCTTCTTCAAGTGTATATACTAAACCTTCTTTTTCTGCTCCACTTAATGGGTTGTCATTTTTTGGAACAGTAAGGTTAGACATTAGCGCTGGGAATAAGAAAATTAACAGGAATGACATTCCGAATTTTCTACTGTTTTCTAAAGAATTTTTAAGTGTTTTCATATTATTAATATCGTGTTGGTTTTGGTTTTCATGCACCAATAACGTGGGCTCACGAGCTAGGCGCAATGATTTTTATCAATTATGTTTATGATATTAATCAAACAAAGTAAAGGTGACATTAGATCACTTAAATCCACTATTTTTGAACTTTTCTAGCGTATTTTCCATACTTTAGAAAAAGAATTGGGCTATAACTGACTAAAAATTTTTTTGGACAAAGTTTTTACTCAAATGCATAGAAAAATCATTCATATTGATATGGATGCGTTTTTTGCCTCAGTTGAACAAAGAGATTTTCCTGAATATCGAGGAAAACCACTTGCAGTTGGAGGATCAAAAGAAAGAGGAGTGGTTGCTGCAGCCAGTTATGAAGCCAGAGAGTATGGTGTTAGGTCTGCTATGCCTTCTTCTATCGCCTACAGAAAATGTCCGCATATAATTTTTGTAAAGTCTAGGTTCGATGTTTACAAAGAAGTTTCTAAACAGATAAGAGAAATATTTTTTGAATATACTGATTTAGTTGAGCCACTTTCATTAGATGAAGCTTATCTTGATGTAAGCGAGAATAAGAAAGACATTCCCTCAGCAACAATAATTGCCAAAGAAATTAAAGCAGCAATTAAAGAAAAAACAGGATTAACAGCTTCTGCTGGTATTTCTTATAATAAATTTTTGGCTAAAATCGCGTCAGATATGGATAAACCTAACGGTTTGTATTTGGTGCATCCAGACAAAGCTGAAGAGTTTATTGAAAAACTTCCTATTGAAAAATTTCATGGAATTGGCAAAGTAACTGCCCAGAAGATGAAAAATATGGGAATTCACAATGGGTTAGACTTAAAGCAAAGAGAAGAGTTTGAGTTAATAAAAGCATTTGGCAAAGCTGGCAGGTATTTCTACAAGATTGCAAGAGCGATAGATGAAAGACCTGTAAAACCTCATAGAATTAGAAAATCACTTGGTGCTGAAAGAACTTATTTTCAAGATATATCAGATGAAAAGGAAATGGTAGAAGCTGTGCATCAGGTATGTGAGAAGGTTTTTGATCGTATGCAAGGTGGCAAGGTAAAAGGAAAAACATTAACCTTAAAAATTAAAACTTTTGATTTTCAAATTAATACTCGCAGTACAACTCAAAATAATTATTTCGAAAGTTTAGAAGAATTAAAAATGGTTGCCAGCGAATTGCTATATCAGCCAGAATTCCCCGACAAACCAGTAAGACTTTTGGGTGTAGCTTTATCTAACCTTCAAAATCCAGAAGAAGTTAAACATGGTGTGCAGCTAAAAATTGATTTTGAAGAGTAATAACCTAAGCTGATTGATAGCTAATGTTGTTACTTTCATCCACTATAATATTTTGGTCTTTTATCATTCTTTTACTTATATGATTAAAGCGTATATAAAGTAAGATAGCTGCAATACCTAATCCACTACAGAAGCCAATCCAAATTCCTGCTTCATTAAATCCCAGTTTAAAAGAGAATATATAAGCGACTGGTAATGCTATAAACCAGTAAGCAATTAATGCGATGTAAGTTGGTACTTTTACATCAGATAGACCTCTAAGAGCACCCATCATAGTTACTTGTACCCCATCGAATAATTGGAATACACCCGCTAAAATTAATAGTGAAGCGGCTACTTTTATCACCTCAGGATCGCTGATAAATGCCAGTGGCAACAAATGATTGAAGGTTAGAAATATTAAGGCACTAAAAGCCATAAATATAAGTACCATGTAGCAAGCCGTCATGGCAGCTAGCCTCATTTCTTTATAGTTACCTTCTCCATATTGGTTGCTTACTCGTACTGTAGTTGCTGAGGCCAATCCACTTACTGTCATAAAAGTTAGAGAGGCAAGGCTCAATGCGATTTGGTGAGCTGCAAGTTCTGTCTTTCCAACCCAGCCCATCATAATAGTACCGAAGGCAAAAGCAGCTACCTCCATTGTAAATTGTAGGGCAATAGGTATACCGATAGAAACTAACTCTTTAATAGTTTCTTTTCTGAATACAAAGTGATGGTGTGCCTTTTGGTTGTAAGCAGCGAATCGCTTTGAAAACCAGACGTAAGCAAATAGACCTATAGCTTGAAATATTCTTGAAATTAGGGTAGCCCAACCAGCACCAACAAGTCCCATTGGTTCTATACCGAATTTACCGTAGATTAATATGTAATTCAGTATTACATTGAGCAAATTGCTTAACAAAGTAAACACCATTGCCGGCTTAGTTACAGAGATACCTTCAGTAAATTGTTTAAAGCTGAAGAATATCATCAATGGCAACATAGAGCTGCTTATAACAAGAAAGTACGGAATTGCTTCTGTAACAACTTGTTCTGGCTGACCCATTTTATCCATGTAATTACTAGCAATAAAAAGCACAGAGGTTAATAGCACTCCTAGAATGAGGTTTACCATTAAGCTATGTCTAAATAAGTTTGCTGCTTTTGAACTGTCTTTTCTCCCAATGGCTTTTCCTATAAGGGGAGTAAGTCCAATTGCGAAGCCCATTCCAAATATCATTACATTAGAAAATATACCATTGGCAAATGAAGATGCAGCCAAAGAGGTAGTGCCTACACGACCCACCATCATGTTGTCTACAATACCTGTAAGCATCTGACCCATTTGAGAAAGTATAATGGGATAGGCAAGTAGTAGTGTTTTACTGTATTGTTCCTTATGGTTTATTTTAATTTTCACTTTGCAAAACAAGTATAATTATACACCGAAAGCAAAGTATTTTTATACGAGAGGTAAAATTCAAAAAAGTAGAAGTTTTTGAAACTTTTTAAGCATTAACTTCTTGTAAAAAGTATGAGTAACACAGAAGAAAAAATAGCATGTCCGAAATGTACTTGGGAACCAGATGGAAAACCATATTGGCGATGCCATTGTGGCTGCATTTGGAATACATTTGATACTTATGGAAAATGTCCCGACTGTGGTTTTGTTCATAAAAAGACACAATGTATTTCTTGCGCCCAATTATCTCCACATCCAGATTGGTATCTCGACCTTGATGGAATAGAACTAGAATTAGAAATTAAAGAAGCGGTAGTTATCGAAAAATAATTTCTAATCCATCTAGCTTTATCAAAATAGTTTCATTGCTTCTTAATGAATATTAGTATAACTATGTACTTGATTTAATTTTATAGATTGGCTATTTATTAATCTTTGCAATTATATTTGTGTCTCCCAATACCAAGTCAATCAACCAATTCCAACACATCTATAAGCCTTAATAATCTCTGGCTAGAGTATTTGTATTACAAACTTAAACAAGTATAATTTCTAAATCACAGGTAAATGAAACTACAACAATCGCTATGGTTATTGCTATTAACCCTTTTTTCTCTGCCAATAAGTGCTCAAAAGATTACTAAGAAAGAAAAAAAGATATTGCAATCTATTGAAGCAAACAATGAGGAAGCTATTGAGTTTTTAAAGAAAGTGGTGAATATTAATAGTGGAACTCTCAATGCTGCTGGTGTAAAAGAAGTAGGCATGGAGTTTAAAGCAGCATATGATGCTATTAAATTTAAAACTACCTGGATTGACATGCCCGCAGAGATGAATAGAGCAGGGCATTTATTTGCAGAAACTTCAGGAAGTAAAGGGAAGAAAATATTACTTATCGGTCACCTTGATACGGTATTTGAAAAAGACAGTCCTTTCCAAAAATTTGAAATGGTAAACGACAGTATCGCTCATGCACCGGGTGGTAATGACATGAAGGGTGGAGATGTAATTATGCTATATGCACTTAAAGCATTATATGAAAACGGGTTATTAGACGATGCTCAGATTATAGCTGCCTATACAGGTGATGAAGAAAGTTCAGGAAAGCCATTATCAATTAGTAGAAAAGATCTAATTGAGGCTGCAAAGCGAAGTGATATAGCTTTAGGTTTTGAAAACTCTTCTGGTTTTAGCTATGCTACAGTTGCTAGAAGAGGAGCTTCTGGATGGATGGTAGAAGTTGAAGGTAAGCGTGCACACTCTTCTGCAATATTTAGAGATGAAGTTGGTGCAGGAGCTATCTTTGAAATGTCTCGTATTTTAAGTGAGTTTTACACCAATGTAAGAGGAGAGGAGTATCTTACTTTTAACCCTGGAGTATTGTTAGGTGGAACATTCGTAGATTTTGACGAGAACACTAGTAAAGGAAATGCTTTTGGTAAATCGAATGTAGTAGCTCAAACTGCTATGGTAAGAGGTGGTTTAAGATTTATTTCAGAAGAGCAAAAAGAGTCTGCACGTGCAAAAATGCGTGAAGTAGTAAAAAATAACTTGCCTCATACTTCAGCTAAAATTTCTTTTACAGATAGCTACCCAGCAATGGAACCTACAGAAGGAAACCAGAAGCTTCTTGAGCAACTTAGCCAAGTTAGTATAGATTTAGGTTATGGTAAAGTAGAAGGGTTCGATCCGGGTAAAAGAGGTGCTGCCGATGTTTCTTTTGTGGCTGAGTATGTAGATTGTTTAGATGGATTAGGAACAATGGGAGAGCATGCACATACTCCACAAGAAACGGTTAATTTAAACACAGTAGAAGCACTTACAAAAAGAACTGCTATATTGATCTATCGTTTGCTAAATCAATGAAATGAAAATCCTATAATCAAAAAAGCTATCTTGTAATTTATACAGGATAGCTTTTTCTCAATAAATTATTCTATTCTTAAAAGCTTCTTTTCCTACTTCAATTATTTCTGCACCTCTGTGGAAATCGAACGTACTGCAAACATTTCTAGAAACATTAATCAAAATATCTGGCTTATGCTTCTCCAGAATCATATCGGTTAGTTTGTCTTGAGTTAGATCAAAAGAACTGGTCAGCAAATCAAAGAAACCATATTGCCTTTTGGGTTTTGTGGTTTTTCCATTTTTTGATACTCCATTCCCTTTTTCAGATGGAAAAGCTTGTACAATGATGTCACTTTCGTCAGACACATTGGCATTTACATTTACTACAACTAGAAAGTCTCCTTCATGTCTATCAATCAAATCAACAGGAACTGGGTTCAATATCCCTCCATCGATCAACTCTCTGCCGTTTAACTCAGAAGGAGTGAAAATAGTAGGGATTGCCATAGACGCACGCATAGCTTCAAACAAGCATCCTTCTCTGAATATCACTTCTTTTTGGCTGTGTATATCAGTGGCTACTGCTACATAAGGTATATTGAGGTCTTCAATATTGAGATCGCCAACAATTTTTTTAATTTCGTTTAATACGCGATCACCTCTTATAAATCCTCTGGTAGAAAAAGTAAAATCTACGAGTTTAAACAAACCCATTCGATTAACACTACAAGCCCATTCGGTAAATTCATCTAACTTACCTGCGGCGTAGATACCAGCTATAATAGAACCCATAGATGTACCTGCTATGGAGGTAATCTCAAAGTTATTTTTTAGAAGCTCGTTGATTACTCCAATATGTGCGAAGCCCCTTGCTCCACCACTAGAAAGTACCAGAGCTATGGGTTGTGGTTTAGTTTTTATATTAAGAACTTTTTTTAGAAGTTGAGGAATGGTCATGTCATATTTACTTACTCATTTATCTGCCAGCATCTTAAAAGATCTTCTGTGCCAGTCTGTAACTCCAAAACGTTCAATCGCGCTTCTATGTTCTAAAGTGGGGTAACCTACATTATGATCCCAGCCGTATTCAGTAAATTTTTTGGCCAGTTTTATCATCTTATCATCTCTGTGAGTTTTAGCTAAAATCGAAGCAGAAGCAATTGCTGCCATCTTAGAATCTCCTTTTACAATACAGTGATGAGGTATCTTTTTATAAGCTTTAAAGTACAACCCATCGACTAATAAGTGATCGATTGCTGGTTGTTTAATTTTTTTTAAAGCTCTATGCATAGCTAGAAAAGTAGCCTGAGAAATATTTATTTGATCAATCTCTTTTGGAGACGCTTCTCCAACGGCCCAAGCTATGGCTTGTTCTTTAATTAATTCTCTAAGTTTATTTCTTTGTCTGTAAGAGAGTTTTTTTGAGTCTCTAAGACCCGGTAAGTCAAACTCTTCTGGTAAAATTACTGCTGCAGCTACTACTGGTCCGGCAAGACTTCCTCTTCCTGCTTCGTCTAATCCTGCTTCAATTTTTCCTTTCTCCAAATACGCCTGTAATATCATTCAAATAAGATCAAAATTTGATTTTTTTCAACATTTTCTCCAGTTTCAACTTTAATAGCTTTCACTTTACCATCTCCCGGAGATTTTAGTATGTTTTCCATCTTCATAGCCTCCAAAATTAAGACTTTATCTCCTTTTTTCAATTCATCTCCCACATTACATGCAATACTTAATATTTTTCCTGGCATAGGAGCTTTAATATCTTTAATAGCCTGAACTGCCATGTTATTAATTCCCATTTTTTCTAACAACAAATCCATCTCACTTTTAACTTTAAGTGTGGTTATTTTGCCATTAACTTTTACTGTAAATGTTTTTTCAACAGGATTGTGTTCGAGAATTTCGGCGGAGAAGCTTTTATTATCAGCGATTATATGGAATTGTTCTTCGGAAATTTCGCTGATATCGAATTTCTTGTTTTCGTTGTTTATGGTATAGTTACCAGTAGCATCTTTGGTTAGTTCAAATGCTTTATCATTTTTAAAAAATATTTTTAGCATAGAATTTTTGAGGATTGGTGTTTGACTTCCCCAATTCTACACTTTTAAGTGTATTTATCAAATTATTCAGTTGGATTTTACGATTGTAATATTTTAGTGCCGCTTCACGGCCTCTTTTACCCATGTTATCTCTCACAATAACGTTGCAGTTAAGTAGCGTATTTAAGTTTTTATTTAATTGCTCAAAGTCTGAAGGATGAGAGATAAGACCACAATCGGCTTGTCTGATAATGTCTGCGCCTTCTCCAGCTCCATGGAAAAGTACCGGTTTTCCCAAAGCCATTGCCTCATATATTTTAGAAGGAACAGTACCGTAAATTCTGGTTTTTTGTGCTATTAGAATGATGTCAGCATCTTGCATCTTTTTTATTAACTGCTGCTGATCTATCATTGAATTGAGCAATATGTTTTTTTGTGGGTTAGATTCTATAAAAGATTCTATTTTCTTTTTATCAAAGCCTTCTCCGTAAATGCTGAGTTTTACATTGTTGTGTGCTAAATCAATATTTTTGCATAAGTCGTAAATTCCATGAGCCAAACCAAGAACTCCTGCATACATGATATGTATAGGTTTATCAGTTTTTTTTGAGTGGTTTGCTGGTTTAAATTTGGCGCAATCTACCGCAGTTCTAAATAGCAGTACTTCTCTTTTTTTATCTGATGATTGTAGATAAGCTTTTATTTCGTTGGACTGAGCCAATAATAAATCAGCTTGGTTATAAGTGATTTTTTCTAGCTTGTATAGTAATCTGTAAAAGATACTATTGTGTGACGTATAGCCCATATCTTGAATGGCTAAAGGCCAAAGATCACTCACATTTACTATAAATTTTGCCTTGGTTAGTTTCTTATAAATAATTGCCGGAAAAGCCAGAGCTACTGGCGGGTATTGAAGCAGAATATAATCTGGTTTTTTTCTTATAAACAAAGGCAACGCTAGCAAAACAGAAAATGCCAGACTAAACATGGTTAAAAACCGATGAATACTAGAATCGTTATGCGATGGGAATAACCAGAACCTGTTTATTTTAATTCCTTGGTATTTTTCGCTAAAAAAAAACTTGGCTTTATAGCCTTTATAGAATTTACCAAATGGATAGTTTGGAATACCTGTAATCACTTCAACTTGGTAACCTGCATTTTTTAATCCCAAAGCTGTATGGAGTAAACGATTGGGAGCTGCTCCATACTCCGGGTAAAATGTGTTGGTAAAAATGCAGATTTTTTTCAAAGTAGATTTTATAGGTTAAAAAATTTGACCTTTTGATATTAACGTATAAATAATTGTTTTTTATAAAAAAAGGTTTTTCTTAATTATTAATAAAGCCCTAAAATGATACTTGCATTATCTTCCCCAAATTAAGGCAATTGAAAGAGCAACACCAGTATTAATTGTATATGGCCTTTCGTAACCATCTGGTAAGTTATTAATGTTTGGCACTCCCATATATCCTTTTAAATCCATCATTAGCTGTACACTAGTTTGTATCGGAATATAATAGGAAACTCCTATTACAGGACCAAAATCTATACTATTATAAGAGTCTGTAATATCTTTATTGTCTTCATTATAAGGTTCTGCATTTGTATCTGGTGTAATGCTTTCATAGTCCATATTTGCATTCACTAAATAAGATACTGAACCTCCTGCATACAAGGCAGGATAAGCTTGATACGAACCTTTTCTAAAAGTTACATTAAACAGCACTGGAACTTCTATGTAGTTCTTTTTATAGTTTGTAACTGTCGATTCAATATCAGAAGTCGTATTGTAGTCTACAGCCATTGGTTTAAAATTTAAACCTGAACTAATCATAAATTTAGAAGTGAATGCATATTGAGCTAATAAACCCACAACTGGCTGATAAACATCATTATAACTGTCTTCCACATCTGGATTTACTAATAAGTCTCTGCTTATATCTGTTCTGGCAATTCCTGCATTAATACCAATTCTAAAGCCTACCGGATTAGGTGATGAACCATTTCCGTAATATCCCGGATAGAGATGCTTATATTTGTTTTGAGCTTGTGCTTGAAAAACAGTGATGGTGAGTAATAAAAAAAGAAATCTTATCTTCATGGCAATCTTCGTTTCTATGTGTTGAAAAAATAAATAAAATACACCATTTTAATAAAAAGACTCTAAAATGAGTGAAATATTACATTTTCATAAAACTAAAATCTTCTAGTAATTTATCCCAAAGTTTTACTCAAGTCAAAAACAAATATTTTCAAATACTCATACTTTTATATGATTGGGTTAACAAAATACAGCAGGAAATTTATTAGATGTTAATATTGATATTAGTTTCATTAAGATATGTAACTCTCAATATAAGCTTTGCAAAGTGAAATCGTAGCTTCAATTCCTTGTTTGTGTGTTCTTTCATTCCCATGCGAAGCGGCTACTCCCGGACCAATAAGCGCTACCCTAAAGTTGTTGCCAGCTCTTAAAGCAGCAGAGCCATCGGAACCATAATAAGGGAATATGTCTGTAGTGCAATGTAACTGATTGTCTTTTGCTAGTTTGGTAAGGTTCTTCCTCATCTCAAAATCATATGGGCCGCTAGAATCTTTAGCACAGATAGAGCATAATGTTTCATCACCAGAGCAACCATCTCCAACTACGCCCATATCAATTACCAACAATTCTTCAATACTTTCTGCAAAACCAGAAGCTGCACCGTGGCCTACTTCTTCGTAATTAGAGAAAAACAACTCTACAGGAGCTTGAATGTTTTTTTCTTTTAGTTGGCGAGCTAATTCAATTAATACAAAACAACCTGCCTTGTTATCTAAAAATCTAGATTTAATATATCCGCTTTTTAGTTCTTCATAATGAGTGTAAAGGCAAACAAAATCTCCAACGTCTATTCCAAGGTCTTTAACATCTTCAACAGAATTCACATTTTCATCTAACCTGATATGTAAATTACTAATACTTCTCGATGATTCTGGCAGAGATTTGTTTACATGTGCTGCGGGATTGTCGTGCAGAATCGTTCCGTTAATAATTTTATCTTCTAAGGTATATACTCTCACATATTCACCTTCGGCACTATTTAACTGTAGTCCACCAATAGTTGAAAACCTTAAAGTTCCATCTGGTTTAATACCAGATACAATTGCTCCTAGTGTGTCTACATGAGCTGCAATTGCTAAAGTCGGTTTATCTCCTAATTGTAGTTTTACCGCACCTTTGTTCGTGTATTCTGGTGTATAACCAAAAGAGCTTAATACATCAAAAATATATGCAGATGCTTTTTTAGTAAAGCCAGAAGGGGAATCGATACCGATTAATTCTTTAAGAATACTGTAATCCATTTTTGTATTTTTTTTAGAAGAATATATAATCTAATAACTATTTATTTCTTAATATACCTCAATTGCTAGGTAGTTGTATTATGCTATTCACTACTTTGTGGCGTTAAATTGCCGAGATTACCTACGCATCAAAATATTAAGTAATTGCAAATATGGAAAATTTATTCTTAGAGAAATCTAATAAAACTCCCTTTATTGAATTTGACGCTAACAGAGGATTTTTACTTATAGAAGGTAGATCTATACCTGAAGATGCGCTGGATTTCTATCAACCGTTATTTACTTGGTTAGATAAATATAGCGAAACGGCACAGGAAGTAACTGTAATGGAATTTAAATTAGAGTACTTTAATACTAGTTCTTCAAAGTGTATTGTGGAGATTTTAAGAAGGTTGGAAGATATCAATTGTGAGAAACAAGTTGAGGTGAAATGGTTTTATGAGCAAGACGATGAAGATATGCAGGAGTCTGGTGAAGATTATATGCAATTGGTAAACGTTCCTATATCATTTGAACTTTACTAAATTCTTATTTTAAGATATGTCAAAAAAAAGACAAAATATATTTTACAATGAACAACATCTATTCGAAAGAAGTAGAGAGGTAAATAATGCCTTTCAAGAATCTACTGATAAAGATTTGTTGGGAGAGTATGATAGTTTGTCTTCTAATTATGGACGATTATTGGGTGAGGTGAAGTTAATAACGTCTGTTAGTGACAGACTTCAAAATAAACTGAATAAAGCCAACGAAAAAATAAGTGAACAGAATGAAAAGTTGACAGATACTGTTAACTTACTTACAAAAGCAAAAATTAGTAGAGCTGCTACTACCATAGTATTAATTATTGCTGTATTTCTTTTTATGCTTTCAGAAGGAGTGCTTGAACCAATTGTAGAAGGCTATGTTGACAATGATATTATTGGTTTCGCATTAAAAGCAGTTATCGCAATATTATTAAAACCAATTGAAATGCTAATCGAGTCAATTTTATACAAAAAGGCTCGTAAAAAGGCTCACCATTCAATAAATTTGAATGAGAAATAATTCAATAAATATTTTTAATAATGATTGACCAAAATGAATTTAAAGCATTGGTCTCCTTATTGGATGATGAAGATTCCGAAGTGTTTAGGCATGTGCATAATAAGTTATCTTCATTCGGTCACTCTGTTATTCCCTTTTTAGAAAAAGAATTAGGGGAGAGAGAGCACCCATTAATACAAGAGAGGATAAAAGACCTGATTCAGAACATGAATTATGATAATATTCTGAATCGATTTAGAAATTGGCTGCGAAGTGAAGATCAGGATTTACTCAAAGCTTTGTGGATTATTGCTTCCTATCAATATCCGGGGCTTTCTTTTGAGTCTATACACAAAGAGATTGAGCAAATCTACTACGAAGTTTGGTTAGAGTTTAGGTATGATATGCATCCCTTTGATCAGATAAAGGTTCTAAACAGTATATTCTTTCAAAAACTCAATTTTAGAGCTAATACTAAAGATTTTCATGCCTATGAAAATTCTATGATTAATGAAGTATTAAAAAAGCGCACTGGAAACCCGATAAGTCTTTGTATAGTTTATATGCTAGTTGCGAGCAAATTAAAATTACCTGTTTACGGAGTTAATTTGCCCAATCTTTTTATCCTAACATATAAGAACAAAGAAGTACAGTTTTATATTAATGCATTTAATAAGGGATTGATATTTTCTAAAGCTGATATCGATAATTATATCAAACAACTAAAGATTGATGTAAAAGAAGAGTTTTATGAGCCTTGTTCTAATCTAGACATAGTAAAAAGAATACTTAATAATTTACTGGTTGCTTTTGACAAACAAAATGCGCCAGAAAAAATAAGCGATATTAATAAAATTATAGAAGTATTAGAAAATGAATAAAGCCGGAAATTTCCGGCTTTTTTTATTTAATAATGTTTGATTCTGATTCAATCTTAGGTTGCTGCCCTCTAAGCACCGAATTTTCATTAAATAATACTCTTTGGTCAATTGGCTTTTTCTCTATCCAATCACTTTCCTTAATCTGACCACTCTTGCTGTAAATATCTAGTGGGTTTTGGTAGCAAGTCATTCTAACATGCTCTTCTGGAATACCTCTATCGAGCATAAGTGAAGCAGTTTTCGGTACAGAAAGCGGATCACTTACACCCCAGTCGGCAGAGCTATCTACTATAATTCTTTCTGGTCCGTATTGCTGAACAACTGCTGCCATTCTTTCATTACCCATTTTAGTATTTGGGTAAATAGTAAATGCAGCCCAAAAACCTCTATCCAAAACTTCTTTTACTGTTTCTTCATTATTATGGTCAATTACTACCATAGAAGGATCAAGCCCATGCTCTAAACAAACATCCATACTTTTAGATGTTCCTTTCTTTTTGTCGCGGTGAGGAGTATGGATTTGAACTGGCAAGTTTAATTCTTTTGCGAGTTCAAGTTGCAGCCTAAAATACTTATCTTCAATCTCTGATTGATCGTCGTAGCCAATTTCACCGATTCCAACTACACCTTCTTTACAAGCATAAAGAGGAAGTAATTCCATTACTTGTTCTGCCAAAGCATCGTTGTTTGCTTCTTTAGAGTTTAAGCCGATTGTGCAGTAATGTTTAATACCAAATTGAGAAGCTCTAAACCTTTCCCAACCAACTAAACTACTAAAGTAATCTTTAAAAGAACCAACTTCTGTTCTTGGTTGTCCCATCCAGAAAGCGGGCTCAATAATAGCAACTATTCCTGCTGCAGCCATTCTCTCATAGTCATCGGTTGTTCTTGATGTCATATGAATATGAGAGTCTAAAAACTGCATATGTTTTATGTTTTGCATAAGTTTTCAGTTTAAAGTAAAATACAAATAATATTTTTAATACTGTGTGGAAACACCACTTCCTGCTTGTTGGTAGCCAGAAGGAAGTTCTCCTTTTTCCATAAGATAAGCATTACCTAACTCATCCCAGTTTTGGAATTTTTTAGTTAGCGTATTCTCAAACTTATTTACTAATTCTTTAGCTTCATTAGTAGTGGATTCTTTACAAGCTAAAAGTGCAGCAGCTTTTTCGTATTGACTGCCTTGTTCAAATAGTATTTTATAATCTTTTAAAAGATTTTGTTCTGCAAATTGCCCAGTAAAACGCCAAAGTTCTGGAGTAACCTTTCTACCAGCAGCCCATCTTTCGTGTGCATAATCTGAAAGTGTAAGTGCTAATCGTTCATTAGCTCTTTCATCTGCACCAGATATCATAAATACCGGTCTTTCTGTAAAGATGGTTTTTAGCACTAACTGATTCCACGAGATATCGTCCATGTACTCAGCAGAGAATGGATTGTTAAGTACAACCGCATCTAAAACAACTGTCATGTTTGTTCTAATACCTTCTGATGCACGTTTAGCATGGATTTCTGGATTTGGCAGAAGTGGAAGTGCAGCATACAATGTAACAAGTTCAGCAACATCAGCAGATTCAAAAAGCTGATTTAAGGTTTTTAATTGCTTGTCTGAATCTTGATAAGGTATGTTTAAAAGAACAATTGTTCGCGCTACTTGTAGTGCATTCCAACCAGTAGGGTTAAATCCTTTGCGTAGGGTTTGGGCTTTTTCTAAATCTTCGCTGGATAACAGGATTTTATCTTTTGAAAAAAAACGTGAGGCAAGGCTGAAGTTGATGAAAATATTTCTTTCTGCAGGATTGTCTTTAATTAATTTTACTTTTTCCTGTAACCAGGTTAAGGCTTGGTTATCGGCAGTCTTGTTTAATAATTCTAAGAGAAAATCTATACAATTATCAATATCTGCCTGAAATCTACTTTCCATTGTTTATTTGAATTTAATGATGATTTCCATCCAAATTTAAGAAATGGATAAAGAAAATGTAGATTTTTAAAGTTGATTATTCTTTAATACTGGAAAGGACAGGCTCAATTATGGCAATTTCTTCCTGAAAGGTGATTTTAAATGTAAATACTTTAATACTTGCACCAGTATAATTGCAAACCCAAGCTTCCAAAAGACTATCTTTTTGATATACATCAATACCTACTGGTTTGCCGGGAGAATCCCAAGAGCCCATCACTTTTAGGCTATCTCTATCAAAAGCCTGAATTTTATTATCGGCATAGCAAGTGGTAAAAATCATGCTACTATCTCCCGAAAAAGCAATTGTTCTTGGATCGTCTAGCGTGCTAGCAGAAGCAACAATTTTAAGGCTATCGAGGCTGAGTTTTAATAATTTTTCTGGGCTGCTAAGGGTAACATACAAATAATTATTATCTATAATTAAATGGCGAGGAGTAGCTCCCACATAGATTTCTTTTGTCTTTTTAAAAGACCAAGTATCGTAAATAGTAATAATGCCACTGCCCATATTGGCTACGTAAAGGAGTTTCCCTTCTTGAGATATCGCCATTCCTCTTGGTACTGAGCCAGTATCTAAATTTTGTACTACAAACCAATTATCAGAGTCGGAACTGGAAATATCTATAACTGAAATGTTGTTGTCGTGCCAGTTCGATACAAAAAGATATCTTTCATCTGGAGTGACTGCGATAAATTTTGGTGTTTTGCCAGTTTCAAAAAATCGGAGTGAGATTTTTTTTCTTTTATCATTTTCATGATCTACCAATGTTGCCTGCAAATAGTTTTTACCATTTGCTATTGTGTCTTTTTCCATATTCCACAAAGCAACTCCACCAGCATTATGCAGAGAAATCCACATATATTTCCCACCATTTGTAAAACAGGCTTCAACAGGTTTTTCTGCAAAAGAAGTAAACCATTTCTTTTCTTGATAATTGTAACCTTTGGCTTTAGTTGGATGGAATTTTAGTGTTCTACTAATTTCTTTTTTATCTCGGCTAAATTCAGAAATAGACATTTCTTCCAAGTTCATGGAGTATAGAAACTCATCGTCTTGTCCGAAAACAACCGATTTTACTCCTTGGCCAGCTTTGAGGTTTTTACTTTCGACTAATGCTAAATCTACAGGTTTCTTAATAGTAACAGGTAGTGTGTTGTTCTTTTTTCTTTTACTAGGAGAGGGAGCTGTATCAAGTTCATCTTTCTCAGCAAACTTTACGCTTTTTTTAATCTTCTTTTCTGGTTTATCTTCTTGCCCTTTAAAAAGTGTAAAAAGTAAAAAAGCAGAATTCAATATCCATATAATGAATATGAGCCAAGCTACTTTTTTATTGATGTTGATGAAATTCATGATTCAGTTAATATTTTATCAGTATGTTTTGATCGCTTCCCCAAACTTCTGGATTTTGCTCTCTACTGTGTAATCTTCTTGCCCAATAGGGTACTTCTTCGTTAAGGTAACTTCTAATTTCTTGTAAGCTAAGTTCTTTGTCGCTATTGCTATTAGCTACTCCTTGTAAACCTTTTAAGAAGAAGTATGTAAATAATGAATGCGATTTTTCTGGATACCAAGAAGATACTTGGTCGTTTGCCGCAGAACTAAAAACAATAGCTTTTTCGTCGTTAATTAAGCTACTTTTAGCATCAATAAAAACTGGCGACATATTTTTAAGTAAAGCACCACCTTCAGAAACGCCACTAAAGCAAGCATCAATCACAACAGTTAAAGACTTGTATGGCAGTTGTTCTAAGTTTTTATAAAATAGGTCGAGACTATAACCATTTAATGCAACCAGCGAAGGATCACAATCTGTAGGTATAAAAAATCCTTTCTTAGATTCTGGATCGGGGCCACCATGTCCACTGTAATAGATAAATACATCAGATTCATTAGGTCTTACATAATTATAAAGTTTACCTTTCGCAGTATTCTCGTTTCCGAATAAACTAAAGAAGTTTGCCTGAGTAGCATCTTCTACATAAATGATGTTACCTTCTTTATAACCTAGTGATTTTATTAAATAATTTTTGATGGTTTGCGCATCATTCAAAGCATAAGTCACTTCTGGAATATCATCGATCTGATAGTTTTTATTTCCGATAATAACTGCTATTGCATTTGTATTGGTAATGCCAGTTTCTGGAATATTGATATCTACATCTGATTGACTAATTTCTTTAGCAATTACTTCCTCTTCTTTTGCGATCTCTTCTATAGCTTCTTCTGTAATACTTTCCTCAGCTATCTTTTCTTCTTCTGCAATTTCTTTTTCTTCAGGAAGGTCAGTTTTTTGTCTTTCTTCTATTTTGCGGTAATTATCGTTTGCATGTATTTTATACAGTTTGGCGATCTTTCTTGGTTTATTGCTTTTTACTCGTTTTACGATTAGTTTTTCTCCAATTTTTAATCTATGCCTTAATGGGAGCTTATTTAGAGACCTAATTTCTGATATATCAGTTTTGTAAAGGTTAGAGATGCTAAATAATGTTTCACCTCTCCTCACAGTATGATACACATTTACTAATTGCTGTGCGTTTGCTTGCAAATAAATAAAACAGCCTAGAAAGAAAATTATAAGTGTTTTCATGAATGACCTTGTCAATTAAAAAAAGTTGGACAACAAAAAATACACTTGGTTTAATTACTTGAAAAATAATGAAAATTACTAAAAAATGGATATTTTGATTGGAATCTTAATTAATTTGCCTGCTGAAATAATGCCACATCTTTTAGTTTAATCACTTTTTCTGCAGGTTGATTTAAAATTCTTCTAGCTCTTAAAAACCTGTTGAGTTCATATTCATTATAGTTATCTGCATTTGGATCAAATGAGTTTACTCTTACTCTTCCTGAAGCATGGATAAACTCATTATTTCCTAACCACATGGCTACATGTACAACCTTTTCAGTTTGGTCATCAGTAGCTTTTCTGCCAAAAAATAACAGATCTCCAGGAACAAGATTTTCAAAACCTGCTGAAGTATCAACGGGTATTCCAGCATGCACTTGTTGAGAGGCATCTCTTGGAATTACCATTCCATTCATAAAATAAATAGTTTTGGTAAAACCACTACAATCAACTCCTTTAAATGAAGTGCCTCCCCATAAATATGGAGTTCCCATCATTTTTTTACTTACACTTATCAAATCGTATTGTTCAGGGTTTAATTTGCCAATCCATTGATCGTAAAATTCTGTTGCTGTTTTTTCTATGTATCCCAGTCTGCCATCTGGAAAAGAAATCTGATAGTATCCATTATCTTCTCCTTCGTATTTTAAAATGTCTCCACCAACTAAATCAGAAACTAACTCTTCGTTTTTAGGCGATACAAAAGCATTTCCAACTGGCTGTAGAAAAATCAGCTTTTTACTTTTTATCCAATTGTTGTATTCTTCATCATTCATTAAAATAATTCCACCAGCGTCTACCCAAGAAATATACTTGTCGGGAGTTTGTACTCTATACCAGTTGTCTTCTTTTTCTAAAACTTTTAAAGGCGTTCCGAGAGTTGCCTGAGTAGCTAGCTCACCAGAGTGTTTCGGTTGACTTCTAATGTTAGCAACTGAAATGTTTACCACTGCATGGGTTTTATTTTCGAGTACTTCTGTATCTGGTAGCGATTGGATGTTTATATCTGCTGTTATATTTTCTTTTTCTAAAAGACTTTCAACTTGATTTTGTGCACCATCTACATCACTTTTTCCTGTTATCTGTAGCTTTCCATCTTTGTACTCATGCTCTAATTCTAAAATAGCGACACGTTTATCGGCTACAATCTCTTTCTTAATTTTGCTTAGAGCATCTTCTAAACTTGTATCTTCAGCTTGTTGGTTATTAGTGCAAGAAGCAACAATAAAAGGCAGAAATAAAAAAATATATAAAAATGAGTTTTTCATCAATGTTAAAGTGTTAAAAGGTATTTGAACCAGCCTGTATAAATTTTGCTACTTAAATAGTAATTGCTGGTTAACATATTGAAGGCTCAAATATAAAAAAAGGAAATCTAATGACAGATTTCCTAAAGTATTATAAATAGTTTTAACACTTTTTTATCAAGCAGCATGACTTGCTATTTCTTTAAACCAGTCTTCACCTTCAGCTTTACTCAAAACAAATTTCACATTAAAAGAAGTAAACTTTTTAACTCCATTTACCAGATAATTAATCCCAACTTTGTTGGCAACATACGAAGAAGAAATGATGGCAACATTACAGTTATTATTTACACCTTTCTTAGCTCTCGGGATCCAGTTCATTAAATACCATGCTCTGGCTGTCATGCTCACTTTTCCTATCTTTCGTTGATCAATAATGAGTTTTTTTAGATCACAAGCTTTGCCATTTTGGAGTAACACTTCCCAAACATCTTTATAATCTGTATCAGAAATATTACCCTCAAACTGGAGGAAGAATACTTCATTTGCTATGTCGTGAGATATTTTCGCGTAAGGTTTATCAAGTATTATTTCCATAACAATGTATTTAGCGTTTCACTAAGAAACGGTAATATTTCGGGCAAATTTGAATGTAGCTTCTTAACAATAGCAAACTATATACTTTGCAGCAGGGGTAGCCAATTTCTGATTTATTTACAAAAGGTTGAAATTTTGTTTAAATGGTGCATCCATTATGCAACTAGCCATGTCTTTTATAGTGAATCATAAAAACAGAAGAAATGAAAAGAAATACAATTTTTACCTTGTTAATGTTTTTTGCAGCTTCTCAGTGGGCTCTTGCTCAAGAAATATCAAAACAATTTACATCAAGTAAAGGCAAAAAACTCAGTCTATCATCTGAAGTTGGTGGTAATGTAATTATAGTTGGTTGGGATAAAAATGAGGTTGACGTAAGTATTTGGCATAATTTCGACGATAACGAAGTATCTTTTGATATAAAAGAAGAAAATGGTAATGTAACAATTGAGGCAGAAAAAAAGGGTAGTAATAGATGGAAATGGAGTAATAATGGAAAAACAGAATTTAAAGTTTATGTACCATCTCAATTTGATCTTGATGCTACTACATCAGGTGGAAATGTAGATATTACAGGAGTTTCTGGAAAACTAAAAGGAGTTACTTCTGGAGGAAATATAGATGCTGAAAAATTAAGCGGTTCTATCAATTTAGTAACAAGCGGTGGTAATTTAGATTTATCAGACATATCTGGAGGTGGTAGAGTAGTTACAAGTGGTGGCAATGTGATTGTGGAAGCGATGAAAGGTGATTTCGATTTAACTACCAGCGGTGGCAATATTACAGTTAGCAAATCTGAGATTAACGGTAAAGCAGCTACAAGTGGTGGTAGTATTAAAGTAAATGCAACAAAAGGTGATTTAGATGTATCGACTAGTGGTGGTAACATTGTTTTGGCCGATGCTGAAATTAGTGGCAAAGCAGCAACTAGTGGAGGTAACGTAAATGTTGATAAAGCAATGGAAGGTAGTTCTGTAGCAACCAGTGGTGGAAATATTACAGTAAACAAAGCGCGTAAATTTATAGTAGCAAAAACAAGTGGTGGTAATATCGAAATTAAAGAGATAGATGGTAAAGTAGAAGCTAAAACAAGCGGTGGAAATATTAAAGTGAACATGAAAGATGATTGGGATGGTGATCATGATGCTGAATTAATTACTTCTGGTGGAGAAGTAACATTGTATGTGCCATCAGACTTCGATATGGATTTTGATATTACGCTAGAGATCACAAGAAATGCACATAGAGATTATAAAATCAATACCGATTTCCAGATGAATATTTCTGAAGGTGATTGGGAAACCTCTGAAAGTAGCAGCAGAGCAAGAAAGAAAATAACTGGTACTGGTAAAACTGGTAGCGGAAAAAATTCAATTAAGATTAAAACAGTGAATGGAGACATCAACATCAGAAAGATGTAAGCCAAACATTTATTTAATAAATAGGTAATATGCAAACAGGTCGCCTATAAAGGCGACCTGTTTTTTTATTGGGGTAAAATGCCATTTGTTTCACTAGCAAACTTTTCTAATAAAGCTTGCATCTTCTCTGCTTTTTCAGGATGTCGTTCTATGATGTTGTAGTTTTCTCCCGGATCATTTTCCAAATCGAAAAGCTCTGGAATGTTTTTTCTGATTGAGTATTTATAATTGCCCACTCGCACAGCTTCTAAATTTTTCACTCTAAAATAATAGAGTGTATCTCTAGGAGAATTGGTTGATGTGCCATTTAAAAAATCTCTGGCATTATAGCCATCTAATTGTAGACTGTCTGGAATTTGAGCTCCTGCAACAGAGGCAAGTGTCGCAAACAAATCCATAGTAGTAAGCATCTCAGAATAAACTTTGTTTGCTGGTAGTTCTGCTGGCCAACGCATAATTCCCGGCACTCTAAACCCACCTTCAAATGTGGTTGCTTTTGCACCACTCAATGGACCTGTTGAGCCAGTATGCCAGCGTTCTACACCTTTTTGCAACATTCTGTCTGGTAGATTGTGCCAAGGGCCATTATCAGAAGTAAATATTACCAAAGTGTTTTCTTTTAGTTGTAGTTCATCCAATTTATTTAAGATGCTACCGACACCTGTATCAATGTTTTCTACTACAGCTCTGTATAGATTATTGTTGGCTTTTTTGATGTAACTCTCAGGAGCAGATACGGGCAAATGCGGCATGCTGTATGGCAGGTAAATAAAGAAAGGGTTGTCTTTATTAGGACTTACGCATTTAAGTTAAAAATGATAATAGGATTAGCAAGAATCTGTTTAAGATAGTTGCTGAACGGAAGTACTTTGATTTGATAGAGTGTTGTTTTCAACTGTTTTGCAAGGAGTTTCAGCCCTATCCAAGCCTGGTAGCAGCAAGCTAGATGGTTCCTCTGGGAGATTGCCTTTCGGCATTGGCACTTCTCAGAGCCTGTAAGCTGTTTGTATTCCCTGTGGAACTGCTCAATCTGCCATCTGATCTGGGATTCGTTTTCGGCCTCAAATACATTCATCCTGTCCGATAGATCATTTGTGATCACCCATTCAATGTCCCCGTTTAGGGAGACTATCTTGAATAATTTGACGGGGTAAGGGTATTTTTTGAGTTTGACCTGTACGCCTTCCAGCAGTTGCCTACCGGAAAGCTCGACTGTGCCCACAGCCTGCATCCCTGTGTCTCTGGATAGGCTGACTTGGCGGTTGCTCTTCAGGGTAGTGAAGAATGTCCAGCCGCTTCTGTGCACAAGCTTAAGGTTGTCCATGGAAGCATACCAGCTGTCAAAAAGTATCTTTTTGGCTTTCAGGTCTTTACGCATGGTCATTCGGGTGAACATCTCCTGGAAATGGTCATTCTTGGTCTTCTTATCCGTTTCTGGGTGGTAGATTCGGTAATCGATAGGATAGTAATCCCCATCAATGCCATTGCTGTGTACCATGTTTACCAGATTGATCCCATTGACTAGGCCATGCTCATTGCCTGAGTACTGCCTTTTGGCCAATTCTATATACCGGGAATACCTCTTTGCCTGAACACTGTCATCGACAAGGATAAATGAGTCTGCGCTATCTTGGAGATGGCCCTTGACAATATCCCACAGGTCGGAAGAGGTAAATTTAGAATGGGCTAGAAAACGTGTGACTTGGTCATGACTGACATCCATAGAATGGGCTGCCATGTGGGTACAGGTATAATTCCCGTGAGTATGGAGAAGATATGATATGTACAGAGATTTATCCATATAAATTAGTATTAAAAAAAACAATCTCTCAAATCTTGAGCATTTTTGCTAGAGAAATTTAATATTGCGTAAGTCCTATTTATTTTGATCGATAAAGTCTATGGCTTTTTGTGTGTATTCATCAGTTAAACCTTCTTGCACATAGCCCACTTCACGAATCCTTTTTTCATTCTCGTACATCATTAAGGCAGTATCTGTTTGCACCCAAGGTTTAATCATGTCATTGCTGTAAGGCAATCCATAAAACATATCGAATCCGCGACCTGTAGGCAAAAGTGCTGGTGTTGCATGTCCTAAATGCCATTTGCCAATAGCAGCGGTTGCATATCCTTCTGTTTTAAGAATCTCAGCAATGGTAACTTCAGACTGTGGCAAACCATGTTTTGATTCTGGTCCCAAGTTTCCTGGAAGATGTCTAATTGGATATCTGCCTGTAAGCAACCCAGCTCTTGATGGAGTACAAACAGGAGCAGCTACATAAAATGAAGTGAGTTTAATACCTTCGTTTGCAAGCTTATCTAGATTTGGTGTCTTGTTTACCGGATTTCCATAACAAGACAAATCTCCATAGCCCATATCATCCGCAAAAATGATAATGATATTAGGTTTCTCAGCAATGCCTTGATTTGGAGAATTAGAACAAGCATAAAAGAGCAAGCTAAAAAAGAATAGAATTATAGTATCAGTTTTCATTGGTAATGAGGAGTTTTAATTCATATGTTGGTAATGAATATACAAAGTATGTGAGTGGATAAAGGATGAATATTACTCATTCTGTTTTTAATGATGTTTAAATTGAATTTTTGATTGCTCTAATTAATGGATTGAATTTTTTTTGTTATCATGGACTGTATTGTATGAGAGTTAAATCTCCTTAATCAAAATAAGCAAATATGAAAATTACTGAGTGCCCAAGAGATGCCATGCAGGGTTTACATGAGTTTATTCCAACCAAAGATAAGATCCGGTATATTAATGCTCTTTTAAAAGTTGGTTTCGATGTAATAGACTTTGGTAGTTTTGTCTCTCCAAAAGCAATTCCTCAAATGCGAGATACAGCAGAAGTAATGGCGAATTTGGAATTAGAAACCTCAAAATCTAAGTTACTGGCAATTGTTGCCAATTTACGTGGGGCAGAAGATGCCCTTCAACATCAACAGATCGATTTTTTGGGTTTCCCACTTTCAATTTCTGAAACCTTCCAACAACGAAATACAAACAAATCTATAGATGAAGCAATTGCAGTTGTTGAGCAAATTCAGAATAAAACTGATCAAGCAGGCAAGCAGTTGGTGGTCTATCTTTCAATGGGTTTTGGTAATCCATATGGCGAGGAATATAACCCAAATATTGTGAGTGAGTTTGTTGCCAAATTAAATACCATGGGAGTCGGTATAGTCTCTTTGGCCGATACAATTGGCAGTGCCACTCCTGACTTGATTACTGCTGTTTTCAAACAAGTAATTTCTGATTTTCCTGAGTTGACCATCAGTGCGCATTTTCATTCAACTCCTCAAAAAGCCATGGAAAAAATAGAAGCCGCTTGGAATGCTGGTTGCAAAAGTATTGAAGGTGCCATTGGCGGAATGGGAGGTTGTCCGATGGCAAAAGACGATTTAACAGGTAACATTGCTACAGAAAATATCCTAGCTTTTTGCCAGAAAAAAAGCATAGCTACAACTATCGATCTTGCAGAATTTAAAAAAGCATCAATAATCAAATCTGAATTATTTGGGTAAATAATGGCTCAGATTTGTATTTGAGCAAATTATGTAAGAACATTCCGGTATGATTGAAGTACGGAATCTAACCAAGCTATACAATGGCAAGGCGGCTGTAAATAATATTTCTTTTAAAGTTGAAAAAGGAGAAATGTTTGTCTTGCTGGGCACAAGTGGCTGTGGTAAAACAACTACTCTCAAAATGCTTAACCGACTTGTAGAACCGGATGAAGGCACCATTCTAATTAATGGAGAAAATATTAAAAGTCTACAGGTTGAGCAACTACGCAGAAAAACCGGTTATGTAATTCAGCAAACGGGTTTATTTCCTCATTACACCGTAGAAGAAAACATCAAAGTAGTGCCTGAAATGCTTGCTTGGAAAGCTGAAAAAATGGAGCAAAAAGTAGATGAATTAATGGATTTACTAAAGCTTCCATCAGAAATGAAAAAGCAATATCCAGATGAGTTAAGCGGAGGACAGCGGCAACGAGTCGGCCTCGCCAGAGCATTAGCAGCAGATCCACCTTTGATCTTATTAGATGAGCCTTTCGGTGCACTCGATCCTGTTACCAGACAGCACTTGCAAGATGAATTTGCACAATTGGAAAACCTACTTACTAAAACAATGGTAATGGTTACGCATGATGTAGGCGAGGCAGTTAAATTAGCAGATAGAATTTGTTTGATGAGTGAAGGAGAAATTGTGCAAATGGGAACAGCCAAAGAATTACTTTTTAGTCCAGTAAATGATTTTGTGAAATCTTTTTTCGACTCGCAAAGATTTTTTCTGGAAATGTCTGTAATTGAATTAGCAGATTTAGCTGATATATTTCCTGAAAACCTACAGATTAGCGGTGGTAATCCTTTAAAGTTTATTTCTGCAAATATCGACCTACTGCAATTTCTTGAAAGCCATACTGAAAAAGATAAAACTCAATTCGCAGTAAAGAATAGTAATGGCCATATTTTATACAGTGCCAGTCGTGCCGAAATTCTGGAAGCTTATTATCAAAAATATAAATGAACGAAATAATTACTTTCTTTTCCAGCCATAGTACAGAGATTTTAGATGAAACCATTAGGCATGTTTGGCTAACTTTAGTAGCTATTTTTCTGGCAGTTATTGTAGGGGTGCTCACTGGCATTTTTCTTACCCGAAAACCTGCTTACTCCGGTACAATTATCGGAATAGTAAATGTGATACAAACCATTCCAAGCCTCGCCTTGTTGGGTTTCCTTTTACCCGTTTTAGGAATTGGAGTTTTGCCTTCTGTAGTTGCACTCTTTCTTTATTCGCTACTCCCAATTGTAAGAAATACTTATGCCGGAATTACAGAAGTGCCTGAAGCTGTGAAAGAAGCTGGCTTAGGCATGGGTTTTACTAAAAGGCAATTGTTGTTGAAAGTAGAATTGCCTTTGGCTGTTCCAGTAATTTTTGCCGGTATTAGAACTGCTACAGTCGTGAGTGTAGGCGTGGCAACTTTATGTGCTTTAATTGCTTCTGGCGGATTGGGAACTTTCATTTACAGAGGCATTGCACTCAACAATTCTGCGATGATTTTAGCCGGAGCTTTACCCGCTGCTTTATTGGCTTTGCTTTTCGATTTTGTTTTAGGCTTTATTCAGCGAAATATTAAAACTACCCTAAAACCAGTTTTGATTGCTTCTTTAATCCTCATGTTATTTCTTGCTGTAAATCAATTTGTTGGAAGCTTTTCAAAAAGTTTCACAGGAGGATTTCAGTATGAGTTTATGGAAAGAAAAGATGGCTTGCCGGGCTTGTTAGAAATTTACGGTTTTGAACTTTCAACTGTTGAGTTGGATGCAGGTTTGATGTATCAAGCAGTGAAAGAAGGAAGAGTTGATGTGATTGGCGGTTACTCCACAGATGGAAGAATTGATGCTTACGATTTGTATGTGTTGGAAGATGATTTAAATTACTTTCCACCATATGCTGCGGCAGTCACAGTGAATGAAAATACTTTGGAGAAATACCCTTATTTGGAAGAGGTGATTAATCAGTTATCAGGTAAGATTACTGATGCAGAAATGCGCCAACTAAACTATCAGGTTGATTTTGAGAAACAGGATGTGAGAGAAGTCGCTTTGAACTATTTGAAAAAAAAAGGATTTAAGGCTGAAATTAACCGTTCTGGTGAGTCGAATATAGTAATCGGAGGGAAGATATTCACGGAGCAGTTTATTCTCGCAGAAATGCTTAAAATCATTATTGAAAATAATACTTCACTTACAGCAGAAACCAAAACAGGTTTAGGAGGTACAAAGATCTGTTTCGATGCGCTAAAAGCTGGTGAAATTGATTTGTATGTTGAGTATTCTGGAACAGGCTTTCAGGTTTTATTAAGTCCTGAAGATAAGGTGGTAGATGAGCTAATTAGGGATAAGCAAGAAGTGTATGAATATGTGAAATTTCATTCTAAAGAAAACTTCGGAATCGAATGGCTAAAACCACTGGGATTCAACAACACATATGCTTTAATGATGACAAAAGATAAAGCCGAAAAGCTACAGCTAAAAACCATTTCCGATTTGAAAAACTATTTGAATGAATAAAAAATCCCCATACACTTTTAAATGTATGGGGCGTAAATAGTTAAGAAACACCTGTTCAAAATAATTTTTTCTAAGCCCAGATAATGTTGTCTTTCAACTCATACCATTTCTCTGCTTTTTCCAGATAACGGCTATCAATCAAGTTTCTTTTGATTTTTAATGTAGGAGTGAGAATGCCATTCTCTATGCTCCAATCATCATCTAAAATCACGATCTTTTTAATCCTTTCGTAATTTACCTGTTCAGCATTAATTAAGGTAAGCATTGTCGCAAGGCTATGTTCAACTGCTTCTCTAGAAGCATTCTTGCCAATGGCAGAAAGTATTACCAAAGCGATCGGTTGAGGTAAGCCACTTCCCATTACGCAAACTTGCTCTACAAAAGAGTCAGCGGCAAACTTCCATTCAATAGGCCCGGGAACAACATATTCACCTTTTGCAGTTTTAAAAATATCTTTTACTCTTCCCGTAATTTTTAGGTGGCCTTCTTCATCTATTTCTCCCATATCTCCTGTGTGGAGATATCCATTTTTAATCATATCAGCAGTCATGGCTGGCTCACGGAAATAACCTTTCATGATCCATTCCGATTTCATTAGAATTTCACCAGTTTCATCATCAATTTTTAAATCCACTCCCGGGTACGGCTGGCCAACAGTTCCAGGTTTGTAAGCATCTTTTCTCATCAAAGTACATGCTCCTGCATTTTCTGTCATTCCATACAGTTCTTGTAATTTCAGTCCTAGTTTATTGTACCAACTGTGTAGTGATTTAGGCGTTGGTGCTGCCGCTGTAAATACCATTTCTGCTTGACTCAAACCAAGACCTTTTTTTATTTTTTGTCTTACAAAATTGGATATCAATGGAATGTTTAACAGGATATTTAATTTATTTTGAGGCATTTTTTCTAGCACACCCATTTGGAATTTTGTCCAAATACGAGGCACAGCAAAAAATATGGTTGGTTGAGTATCCTGAAGGTTTTGCATGAAAGTATCTATGTTCTCAACAAAAGAAACCATTCCTCCAGAATACAAGCACCAAACCTGTATTATGGCTCTTTCAGCTACATGGCATAAGGGTAGATAAGAGAAATACTTTTGCCCAATTTTCTCTAATGGAATTGTTTTCATTACAGATTCCATCGTAATAGCAAGTCCATAATGAGTGTGTATAACACCTTTAGGTCTACCTGTAGTGCCAGAGGTGTAAATAATAGAGCTTATATCGTGTACATTGGGTGTAAATTCACCTTGAAGTGGTTCTTTGTCTTTAATAATCTCATCCCAACTTTCGAGTTCAGTTGCTGGGCTATCAGGCAATGCAATACATCTCACATCACCAGGTATTCCTTCTCGCATTTCATCCCAGTTATCTAGCTTACCCACAAACAATACTTTTGTGTATGAGTGCTCAAGTACATGTTCTAATTGTTGTGCAGTTAAGTTGGGATAAAACGGAACAGAATAATTATTACTCATTATAATTGCTAGATCGGCTATAAGCCAATGAGCACAGTTTTTCGATACTATTCCAATTGGCGTACTTTTATCGTAACCCATTTCGATAAGTGCCGTTGCCATTTTTCTGGCTTGCAACCCAGTCTCTTTCCACGAATATTCTTTCCACGTATTTCCATAGGGTTGGCGCAAATAGGTTTTATCTGGGGTTGTTTTTTCCCAGTGGTAAAACTTGCTAATTATAGGTTTTACATGTGTTGCTGATGCCTCTGAGATAGCCTGTGTTGTTTTCAGTTCTTCCATTTCTGCTAATTAGTAAGGTGTGAATCTACTAAATGTAGTGATATTCCTGATGGAAAGAAAAATTTGTAAACCAATTATTCAAACTCACTTGTTAAAGATTTATAAGGTATTCTGATTTGAATGCTTTATCACAGGCTGATCGAAATCATATTTTCAGATTACTTGATGGTCTATCTTATAAACATCATAGCGCATTCATTTTGAGAAAAAAGAAAATGTGCCGATATAAGCCTATCACCTTAACTTATAACTTACAATAAACCCAAACACATGGATATCAGAATTAGATTTTTGGGTGCTGCCGGAACCGTAACAGGCTCAAAATATTTGCTTGAAATAGATGACCATAAGATCATGGTCGATTGTGGTTTGTTTCAGGGGTTGAAAGAGCTGCGCCTAAAAAACAGAGAAGATTTTCCTGTTAATCCAAAAGAGATAGAAGCCATTGTGCTCACACATGCGCACTTAGACCACAGTGGCTATTTACCCAAATTATGCAAGGAAGGATTTAGTGGTCCGATCTATTGTACTGAAGCAACGGCAGATTTAGTGAAGCTTTTGTTGCTAGACTCAGCCAAGTTGATGGAAGAAGAAGCCGATTATGCCAAAAAGAAAGGCTACTCCAAACACGAAAACCCTGAACCATTATACCGTACAGAAGATGTAGAGAAAGTATTGCCTTTGCTGAGGAAGTTTCCTTTTAAAAAACAGGTTTCTGTAATCGATCGAGTACAAGCTACTTTTTACAATGCAGGCCACATTTTGGGGGCTGCTAGTGTCGAACTCGAAGTAACTGGCATCGAGCAAAAGAAAAAGTTAGTGTTTTCTGGTGATATTGGTAGGTACGAAGAACCAATTCTTTATGAGCCAGATGTGGTAAAAGAAGCTGATATTTTATTGATTGAATCTACTTATGGTAATCGTAAAAATCCGCAAGGCAATCCAGTTGAGAAGTTGGCTGATGCTATTAACAAAACATTTGATAGAGGAGGATGTGTAATGATTCCGGCATTTGCAGTTGGCAGAACACAAAACCTACTTTATTATCTCAAAGAAGCTTTAGACCAAAAGTTAATACCAGAAGTGCCGGTTTTTATGGATAGCCCGATGGCAATTGCAGCAACAGAGTTGTATGTCAATCATGCAGCTTACCATAAGCTCTCAGCCAAAGATATTAATGAAGAAGATTCATTTTTGTCCTTTAGAAGAAACCTACAAATAGTTCGATCACATGAAGCATCAATGTCGATTAATTATGTGCAAAAAGATGCGATAATAGTTTCTGCCAGTGGTATGATGACGGGAGGTAGAATTCTTCATCACCTTTACAATCGCTTGCCGCATAAAAACGATACTTTACTTTTGGTAGGTTATCAGGCAGAAGGCACAAGGGGTAGAAGAATTGCCAATGGAGAAGAAACCATTAAAATTTTCGGACAAATGGTTCCTGTTAACTGTGAAGTGGTTGTGATAGATGGGTTATCGGCACATGCAGACCAAGATGAATTACTCCGCTGGACCTCAAGTATTGAGATGCATCCCAAACGGACCTTCATAGTTCATGGTGAAAAAGAAAGCGCTACAGTATTTTCTGAGTTGCTAAACGAAACTTATGGCTGGAATACAGAAGTGCCTGCATACCTCGACTCTTACGAACTGTTTAAAGGAATCTAATGTAACGCTGGTTTTAGAATCTTTTCTCAGGTTTATTAGCATTTGACATAAATCATTCTGTGGCTTGACAGAACTCATGAAGAAACATTTTGAGGCTGTATATATTCACAACATCAATGTAGTGTAAAAGCTACCCAAGAAACAACTCAGGTCAAACGCTAAACTTTTTACATATGAACCAGGAGAAAAAATTTATTACCTGCGACGGAAATACCGCGGCGTCGAATATAGCTTATGCTTTTAGTGAGGTAGCGGCTATATACCCGATCACTCCATCTTCAGATATGGGTGAGAAAGCGGATGCCTGGTCTGCCCAGGGAAAGAAAAACATTTTTGGAGAAACTTTACAAGTTGTAGAGATGCAGTCAGAAGCTGGAGCAGCCGGAGCAATTCACGGCTCTTTAACTGGTGGAGCGCTAACTACAACTTTTACTGCTTCTCAAGGTTTGTTATTGATGCTGCCAAATATGTATAAAATTGCTGGTGAGTTATTACCAACAGTTTTTCATGTTTCTGCCAGATCAATAGCAGCTCAATCACTTTCTATTTTTGGTGACCATTCCGATGTGATGTCGGCTAGGATGACAGGCTTTGCTATGTTGTCTTCTGCCAATGTACAAGAAGCTCAAGATTTAGCAGCAGTTGCCCATCTTGCTGCATTAGAATCTAGCATTCCATTCCTACACTTTTTCGATGGCTTCCGTACTTCTCACTCTATTCAAAAAATTGAGTCTGTAAATTACGAAACACTTAAAAGCATGCTGAATATGGAGCATGTCGAGAAATTTAGAGAAGGAGCATTAAAACCAGACAATCCGGTTTGTAAAGTTGGTGCCCAAAACCCGGATGTTTATTTCCAAGGAAGAGAAACTGTAAACCGCTTCTACGATGCACTTCCTGCTATTGTAAAGAAATACATGGATTTGTATGCCGAAAAAACAGGTAGAAAATACGAACTGTTTGAATACACTGGTGCCGAAGATGCTGAAAAAATCGTGATTGCAATGGGTTCTGCTGTAGATACTATAGACGAAACACTGGAATACCTCAATGTAAAAGGAGAAAAAGTTGGTGCACTAAAAGTAAGATTATACAGACCATTCTCAGCAAAAGACTTTGTAGATAAAATACCTGCAACAGTTAAGAAAATTGCTGTACTAGACAGAACTAAAGAACCGGGTGCACCGGGTGAACCGCTTTACCTAGATGTTTGCGCTGCACTTAAAGGAAGAGATGTAGAGATTATTGGAGGTCGTTACGGACTATCTTCTAAAGAGTTTACTCCTTCTATGGTGAAAGCTGTTTTTGATCATCTAGAAAACAATGGCTGGCACGACTTTACAGTAGGTATCAATGATGATGTAACTCATTGCTCAATCGAAGTAAAAGAATACATAGATACAGAACAAGAAAATATTATCCGTTGCAAGTTCTGGGGTTATGGTTCAGATGGTACAGTAAGTGCCAACAAAAATGCAGTAAAAATTATCGGTGAGAAAACCAGTAAATTCGTTCAGGGTTACTTCCAATACGACTCTAACAAATCTGGTGGCTATACAGTCTCTCACTTGCGTTTTGGTGACAAGCCAATCAAATCAGAATACTTATTGAACAATGCTGAGTTTATCGCACTACACAGACAGCAATACATCGGCAAGTATGATATTCTAGAAGGTATTACAGAAGGTGGTACATTCTTATTAAATACAAGTAAGTCTCCTGATAAAGTATTCGATCTTTTCACAGAAGATATGCAAAATGCTATCAGAGAGAAAAATGTGAAAGTATATGTAATTGATGCTTCTAAAATTGCTAAAAAAGTTGGTTTAGGTGGTAGAATCAACAGTGTAATGCAAACAGCTTTCTTTAAACTCTCTGGTGTACTTCCTGAAAAAGAAGCCATCGAGATGATTAAGAAATACATAGAAAGCCAGTTTATGCGCAAAGGCAAAGAGATCGTAGAAATGAACTGGTTAGCGATTGATGCTGCTGTAGATGCCATTGAAGAAGTAGCCATCCCTGAAACCTCAGAAAAATTTGCAGAGATGAGTCCTGTTGTTCCAGAAGGTTCTGGTGAATTTGCAGAAAAAATAATGGATCCTGTACTTAGATTGAAAGGAGATAACATTCCTGTTTCTTTAATGCCGATTAATGGAGCCATTCCAACAGCAACCAAAAAACTTGAGCGCAAAGGTAAACCGGGTAATTCAATTAAATGGGTTGAAAAACTGCCATTTGTAAGTGAATGCAACACTAGCGAACCTTACTTTGAGCACCCAGGTAGCTGCTTAGGTTGTGGCGAAACTCCTTACATCCACGTAGTAACTCAGTTATTTGGTGATAGAATGATGATTGCCAATGCTACTGGTTGTTCTTCAATATTTGGTGGTACTTTCCCATCTACTCCTTATACTAAAGACGAAAATGGTAGAGGTCCAGCTTGGGCAAACTCATTATTCGAAGACAACGCAGAATATGGTTACGGAATGCGTTTAGCGGTTGATTCTAACAGACAACAACTCAAAACCAACTTAAATAATCTGGCACAATTGGCAGTAAATGAGCCACTTACTCAGGCAGTTCAAAAGTGTTTGTATTATTGGGAAGATGTAAATAACGATGCGAAAGTAGCTGCTGAAGAATTGAAAGGTTTATTACCAGAAGCATTAAAAAATGCTGATGAAAATGCGAAACCAGTAATTGCCAAAGTAATAGAGCTACAAGATTACATAGTTGATAAGAGTGTTTGGATATTTGGTGGCGATGGTTGGGCATACGACATCGGTTTCGGTGGACTCGACCACATTATGGCATCAAACAAAAATGTGAATGTGCTTGTAATGGATACTGAGGTTTACTCAAACACTGGTGGACAAGCTTCTAAAGCAACACCAAGAGGTGCGGTTGCCAAGTTTGCGGCCAATGGTAAACAACTAGGTAAGAAGAACCTTGGTTTAATGATGACCACCTACGGCAACGCTTATGTGGCTTCTGTAAACATGGGTATGAACAGAGAACAAGCAGCACAAGCACTGGTAGAAGCTGAAAAACACGAAGGGCCATCAATCGTGATTGCTTACTCACCTTGTATAGCTCACGGTTACGATATGAAGTTAACCAAAAAGCAATCTGAAAAAGCAACTAAGTCTGGCTACTGGCCGCTATATCGATTCAATCCTGAGTTGAGAGAAGATGGATTAAATCCATTTATCTGGGAAACTGAAGAAGCTAATGAAGAATTTGCTACTTATGTAGGTAATGAGATTAGATACAGAACCTTGCAAAGAGCAAATCCTGAAGAGGCTAAGAAGTTACTAAAACTCGCTAAGGAAGACAACAAACGTCGTTTCGATGATTTAAAACATCTCATGGAAGAACAATGAGTATAATACTGCTCCGATTAGTCGGAGCAGCTTTTTTTCCTTTTCCTTTCAAAAAACTTTAGTCATGATAGACCTCACCACAAAATATATGGGGATAACCCTCAAAAATCCCTTAATAGTTGGCGCAAGTAATCTAGTTCAGGATGTAAAAAACCTGAAAAAACTTGAGCAGGTTGGCGCCTCTGCCATCGTTTACAAATCTTTATTTGAGGAGCAAATTCAACTGGAATCTTTAGAAATGCAGCACGATCTGGAATCTTACGAAAACTGGGATCCTGAGCATGCTACATTATTTCCAGATATAGAACATGCTGGTCCGGCAGAATTTTTAATGCACTTAAAAGAAGCTAGAGAAGCTGTGCAAATACCAATGTTTGCAAGCTTAAATGCGGTTTATGAAGCATCTTGGATAGAGTATGCTAAGAAAATTAGTGAAACTGGTGTAGCCGGAATCGAATTGAATTTTTACCATAACGAAAATGATTTCGACAAAACACCAGATCAAATTGAAAAAGAACAACTACACATTATAAAGAAAGTAAAAGAAGTAGTTGATATACCAGTGAGCGTAAAACTCAGCCCTTATTATACCAACTCATTAAGAATGGTGAAACAGTTTGATAGAGCAGGTGCAGATGCATTCATTCTGTTTAATAGATTGTTTCAACCAGATATAGATATAGAAAACGAGGAACATCATTTCCCTTATAATTTTAGTGGCAGAAATGATAACAGACTTGCTTTAAGATATGCCGGTTTGCTTCACGATAACGTTCGGGGATCAATTTGTAGCAATACTGGTATTCACAGTGGTTCAGATGTGATTAAAATGCTATTAGCAGGTGCAGATGCCGTACAGGTAGTAAGTACCATTTACCGTAAAGGTATTTCACATATTGCTACTATGCTAGGTGCATTAGAAGAATGGATGATTGAGAAAGGATATGAAAAACTATCTGATTTTAAAGGAAATCTATCTAGTAAAAAGATGCAACACGACCTGTTTACATACAAAAGAGCACAGTATGTAGATATCCTTCTTAAATCAGAAAACTTTAACAAATATCATCCAAAAAACGAAGGGGAGTTGACCAGTGAAGAGCAATGGTGATTATTTTTTAAAAACCCGCTAAAAATCATTTTTTAGTGGGTTTTGCTTTTTTAAAACCTGAAGTTTTACTGCTTTTCTGCTATAAATAATCAATTTTCATCATGACATGTATCATTTTAATTAGGTAAGACTTCAGCTAAATTGGGAGCATAAACAAAGAAATTTATTCATATCTAAAATACTATTAAAATGGCAAAGGTAGGAATTTTTTACGGCTCAACTGATGGTAATACAGAAAGAGTTGTTGGTAAAATACAAAAAGCATTAGGTGGTGAAGATGTAGCTGCTTTATTAAATGTTGATTCAGCATCTGCTGAAGATTTTGATGATTTTGAAAATATAATATTAGCCTGCCCAACATGGGAAATTGGTGAATTACAAGAAGATTGGGATACATTTATTGATGAATTAGATGATATTGATTTTAGTGGTAAAAAAGTAACTTTTGTGGGTACAGGTGATGCAGATGGCTACCCAGATACTTTTGTAGATGCGCCAGGTATTATTTACGATAGAATAAAAGATAGCAGAGCTACATTTGTAGGTGCATGGCCAGTAGATGGATATGATTTTGAAGAATCTAAAGCTGTGGTTAACGAAGGCGAATTTCTTGGCTTAATCATCGATGAAGATAACCATTCTGAATTAACAGATGGACGTGTTGAGAAATGGGTAGAACAAATTACCAAAGAATTTGACTTAGAAGCAGCTAGTGTTTAAGCTGAATAGCTTTTATATAGAATCCAAAATTTTGAAACTTACCTGATCTCTAAAAGATGAGATCATAAACAGACAGGAAAAGGAGCTGTTGTAACAAAGTGTAGATTGGTAATTCCTGTCTGTTAATTTCCACAAAATTAGAATTACATTAGTTTTCCATTTAGCTGAGGTATTTATTCAGTAATAAATATCTCTACAAGGCAAAGGTTTATAATCTATTTGCGAATAGCTTAAACCCATTTTAACGAAACTATTTTTTATAGAACCGCACAGATACAAATATCATGGCTGCAATATCCAACAAAAAACCAGTTTTTGGCATTAGTCCTTCTCTTAGACAGTATCTACAAGATAATCATAGAGAAATAGATGTGCCGTTAGCATACTCAGATTTGTTTCACTATACCAGCTCTATTGCTTTAACTGATGTTAATGGAGATGATACACTTTGGGAAACAGTAATTTATGGGCCTGCAGATGAAAGTCATATTCATTACAGTCTTAAAAAAATATATGCGCTCTTAAAAGCAGGAGGGGATATATCTGTAATGAAACACGTAAAGGTAGACAGAGTGGATATGTGCTTGTATGGAAACACACGTCCATTTAGAGTGCGAATTGTAAACGAAATTAATGATTTGTTTGACTATTATTATCTAAAAGAAGCAGATGCTTCAAGAATCTACGGACTTGAGTTGGAGCACTTGCTTTCGCCAAACAAAATCAATTATCTTGTAAAGGGAAACACATTAATTGAAGAACATATACAGGGTGTACCTGGTGAGACTTTTATCAACAATTATGTAATTCCAGGAAAGATAAATGCTGGCAGACTTGCCAAAGAGTTTATCAAATTTAACGAGCGTTGTCTGGTACAACTTTTAGGAGATATGCGGGGAGATAACTTTGTAGTAGAAATCGTTCCAGATTTTGATGAAGTTCATTATCGTATAAGAGCGATAGATTTTGACCAACAGTCTTACGATGGCAGAAAAGCGATTTACATGCCGCAGTATTTTAAAGAAAATAATCCAATTATTAATCTGGGTATAAGTACCATGCGTCCTGAGCTTGAGTTGCAATACAGAAAAGAAGAGAGAGCCAGAATTGCCAACCGCATGAAAACAGTGAGCGTTCAGGTAAATCAATTGATAAATGCCATGGTTCACGACGAAGTCTCTAACGAAGAAAATGTAGACAGACTCAAATACGAATTAATGGAACTCTACAGAGACAATGAGTTTATCACTTGCAGAAATATGGGTGAGATTTTAAAAACTAGTTTAAAAATGTTGTTGAAAAAACCTGCAAGAAAAGAGTATAAAAACGCTGATGTTTTCGCTTGAGTTTAGTATATTGAGGTAGCCTGTCAATGAAATGGATTTTTTGTTGACGGGCTATTGTTGTTTAATTAAACTCAAATAGCCATGAACTCTACAGAAATTATCTTTGCTGAAAAACAACGGTTTCGCTCACCCTGGCTTTGGGGATTGCTCTTACCAGTTACAAGTATTTTTCTTTATGGGGTTGTGAGAAAGGTTTTTTACGATATTGATTTTATCATTAATATGCCAGAAATAACCCTGTATTTGTCTAGCGCTGTTTTGCTGTCTTTGGTTATTGTTTTCTATTACTTGGAAATGGAAACTCAGGTAAAAGAAGACGGTATTTATTTAAGGTTGGGATTGCTAAAAGGAGAATTTAAATATATTCCATTTTCTGAGGTAACATCGTACAAAGTGGTTAAATATAATGTATGGGAGAAAGGCGGCAGAGGTGTTTGTCAAACAGAGAATACATTAGCATTTACAGTGGTTGGCAATACAGCCATGGAATTTACCTTGTTGCATGGTAAAACTTTGCTGGTAGGCACATCAGATGCAGAAGATTTCTTTAGAAGCCTCAATAAAATGCGTATATTTAATTAATGCTATTTCAAATAATTGCGAGTATGAAATAATAATGGAGTATTAAACCCAATAAACCATGAAACTACTAAGCAATGCAGCAAAAGTGAATATTCTTATTGGTACTATCTCATTTTTAGTACTGCTTTTAGCTTATTCATCATTTACAGATATTTTAAGTAAATCTGCAACCAATGCGGAAGTACTCAGCGAAGAACAATTCTACTTTCAATTGGCAACTGCTGCAGTTACATTATTTCATATTAGCACATTTGTTACACTGTATTTCTTGTTCAAATACATCAGGAAAAAGAGAAATAAACCAGAAGAAATTATACAGTAATATTTTACAATTGCTTACTCCGTGTAGCTGTTTTGTAGGTCTAATGCTTGCAAAGCAGCTTTTTTGTTTCTCAATGCTGACCAAATACATTTGAAAAGCTAATAAATGTCATGTGAATAGCTTGCTGATGGTGGTACTTTTAAAGAGTAATATAAACTCCCTCGCTTGAGGTATTTACCATGTCAGTAACTAGATCAACATCTGAAATTATTGAACATAAAGGCCTTATTAGAGCAATTAATAATGGTCGCGCAGAAGTGAGTCTATTCGACGTTTCTGGCTGTTCATCTTGTGCCATTAAAAGTGCCTGTAATACTTTTTCAGCAGATGAGGCTCAACAAGAGAAAATTGTAGCAGTTCCTGTTAACACAAAAAGTTTTCATGTTGGCGAGGTAGTGCAGGTCGAAATGGATTACTCGCAAGGTATGTTAGCACTATTCTGGGCTTATATTTTCCCTCTATTTTTACTGCTTGCAGGTATTATTATTCCATTAGAAAATGGATTTAACGAGTTAAGAGCTTCTTTAATAGCCCTCAGTATTTTACCTGTTTACTACTTGCTACTATTAATGTTCAGATCATTTTTTTCTAAAAAATTTCAGTTTCGGATTAAGAAAACATAAATCATCTTGTCATGAATCAACTATTGCTATATACCATCTTTTCACTCACCGCATTGGGCATTATTGCAGCAGTAGTACTATACTTTATATCAATAAAATTCCATGTGGTTGAAGACGCTAGAATTGCACAAGTAGAAGATGTGCTACCCAATACCAATTGTGGGGGATGTGGTTTGCCTGGATGTAAAGCTTTTGCAGAGTCGGCAGTTAAGAGCTGTACAGAAAGTGGCTCTCTAGGAGATATGCATTGCCCGGTTGGTGGAAACGAAGTAATGAAACAAGTAGCCGATGCATTGGGAGTTACTGTAGAAGAAAAAGACCCATACGTGGCAATTGTTCGTTGCTCAGGCTCTTTTGAACACAGACCGAGAACCAACGTGTACGATGGTATCGAAAGTTGTTCTTTAGCATCAAGTCTGTATGGTGGAGATACTGGTTGTGAGTTCGGTTGTTTGGGTTTAGGAGAATGTGTAGATGCTTGCCAGTTCGATGCCATGTATATGGATCCAGTTACAGGTTTACCAGTGGTAGATGAAGAAAAATGTACCGCTTGTAATGCTTGTGTAACTGCCTGCCCTAAAAACATAATCACACTCTGGCCAAAAGGAAGAAGAAACAGACGCATATACGTAGGCTGCCTCAATACAGATAAAGCAGGGGTAGCCAGAAAAGTATGTGAGGTTTCTTGCTCAGGTTGTGCCAAATGTGCCGATGTATGCAAGTACGATGCAGTAAGTATAGAAAACAATCTGGCGACCATAGATCCGGAACTTTGCAAATTATGTAGAAAATGCGAAGATGTTTGTGATGCGCACAACATCATTACAGCAAATTTCCCTGAAAAGAAAAAGAAAACAACAGATGCTGCTTCTGACGACAAGCCTGACAGAAGAGCTTCGAAAAGAAATAAGGAAACAGTTTAAAAATTGAATACGATGGCTGGATTACTTCATAAACTGAAAACATTTTCTCAGGGAGGTGTGCATCCCCAAGAGCAAAAAATTTCTCAAAAGATTGCAACTGAAAAATTGCCATTGCCTAAGATGGTAGCCATACCAGTTTCGCAGCATATTGGTAAACCTGCTGTTCCTGTGGTTGAGCGTGGTGATATGGTAAAAGTGGGACAGGTAATTGCCAAAACCGAAGGTTATGTGTCTGCTAATATCCATTCTTCTGTTTCGGGTAAAGTGGGTAAGATAGATATGGTAACAGATAGCAGTGGTTATAAAAGGTTAGCCATCAACATAAGGGTAAAAGGTGATGACTGGCTCGAAACCATAGATCAAACTCCCGACCTTATTAAAGAGTGTAATCTCAATCCAGATGAGATAATCACAAAAATACTAGAAGCCGGTATTGTTGGGCAGGGTGGTGCTGCATTTCCAGCTCATGTAAAGTTGAAAGTTCCAGAAGGTAAAAAGGTTGATTACCTCATAATTAATGGCGTAGAATGCGAGCCTTATCTTACAGCAGATCATAGGTTGATGTTAGAAAACCCAGATGAGATTTTAGTAGGGGCAAGCATTCTCATGAAAGCACTGCAAGTAGAAAAAGCCATTATCGGGATAGAGGCTAATAAAAAAGACGCGATTGTATTATTGCAACAAAAAGCCACCGAATATACAGGTATCAAAGTAGTTGCACTTGAAGTAAAATATCCGCAAGGAGGTGAAAAGCAATTGATAAAAGCATTGCTTAACCGCGAAGTACCTCCCGGTGGTTTACCTGCCGATGTTGGCGCTGTGGTACATAATGTAGGAACTGTATTTTCGGTCTATCAAGCAGTACAAAAAAATAAGCCTCTTATTGAGCGAATAGTAACAGTTACTGGAAAATCTGTAGCTGCTCCGGGTAACTTTTGGGTGAGAATCGGCACACCAGTTTCTACTTTAATCGAGGCTGCGGGTGGTTTGCCAGAAGATACTGGTAAAGTAATAAGTGGTGGCCCGATGATGGGTAAAGCACTAAACAATATGGATGTTCCTATAGCCAAAGCCACTTCTGGTATTTTACTTATTCCAGAACCAGAAACTAAAAGAGGTAAAGTATATAGCTGTATTCGCTGTGGAAAATGTGTAGAAGCTTGCCCGATGGGTTTAGAGCCTTTCCAAATGATGTTGCTTTCTAAGAAAGGCTTATTAGATGAAGCCGAAAGAGAAAACATTATGGACTGTATAGAGTGTGGTTCATGCTCATTTGAATGCCCAAGTAACAGACCAATTCTGGATTATATGCGATTAGGTAAAAACCTCATTAGAAAAGAAAAAGCAGCTAAAAAAGGATAGGATTATAAGATTTTGAAAAATTAAAGTCATGAATGCGAAATTACTAACAGTAGCTCCTTCTCCCCATGTTCATCAGGAACAGTCGGTGAAAAAAATCATGTACGGTGTAATTATTGCCATGCTGCCTGCTTTGCTGGTTTCAGTGTATGTTTTCGGTATCATTGCTTTGTATGTAAGTGCAGTTGCAGTCGCATCCTGTATTGTTTTCGAATATGCCATCCAAAAATATCTATTAAAAGAAACTCCAGATGTGTCTGATGGTTCGGCGATTATTACTGGTTTACTATTGGCTTTTAATGTGCCTTCTAACTTGCCTTGGTACATCATCGTAATTGGTAGTTTAGTCGCCATTGGTATCGGTAAAATGTCTTTTGGTGGTTTAGGTGGAAATCCATTTAATCCGGCACTGGTTGGTAGGGTTTTCCTTCTCATCTCTTTTCCAGTTCAAATGACTAGCTGGCCTTTAGCTGCCAATGCTTTTTTTGAGATTGATGGAGTAACCGGAGCCACACTTTTAGGAGCGGTAAAAGAAGGTTTAAAAAACGGAGAGAGTGTACAAACCCTGATGGAAAATGCACCGAGTTACACACAAATGCTTTTGGGTTATCAAGGAGGTTCTTTGGGAGAAATATCTGCCATAGCCATTTTACTAGGCTTCGGTTGGATGCTCTATAAGAAAATAATTACATGGCATACCACAGTGAGTATGCTAGTTTCGATTGCCTTGTTTAGCGGTATTTTCTGGTTGGTTAATCCAGGTATGTATCTAAACCCAATGGTACATTTATTAACTGGTGGTGTGATGTTAGGTGCTGTTTTTATGGCAACCGATTATGTAACCTCGCCAGTTACGCATAAAGGTCAAATACTTTTTGGTGTAGGTATCGGCTTAATCACTGTGTTGATCAGATGTTTTGGTAGTTACCCAGAAGGTGTTTCATTCGCCATTCTCATTATGAATGCCTTTGTGCCTATGATCGACAAATATGTTAAACCACATCGCTTTGGTGCCACATCATTAAAATCTTCAAGAAAATGAAAAAGAAAGAATCTTCATTTATCAATATGTTTTTAACACTGGCAGTGGTAACACTGGTGGCTTCAGCATCACTTGGGTTTGTGTATGATTTAACAAAAGGTCCCATTGCCAAAGCACAACTCGAAAAGCAAAAAGCTGCTATTTCAGATGTGTTACCGGGTTTTGATAACAATCCGATTGATGAAGCTGTGAGTTTTGCCGTAGCCAATAGTAGTCAGGCAGATAGCTTGTTGTTTTATCCGGTAAAGAAAGAAAATGAATTATTGGGTTATGCAGTAAAAACAGTTTCTGCCAAAGGTTATAGTGGCGAAATTTGGTTAATGGTAGGCATCAATCAACAAGGCGAGGTTAAAAACATTGCCGTACTCGACCATAAAGAAACACCGGGTCTCGGTTCAAAAATCAGTACTGAAAATTTTAAAAATCAATTTGAAGGAATTACTTCAAGTTCTTCAGATATAAAAGTGAAAAAAGACGGAGGTGAAATTGATGCAATCTCAGGAGCAACCATTTCTTCTAGAGCAGTTTGCGAGGCTGTAGAAAAAGCATTAGTCACCTGGAAAGAAAATGCAAACTAAAATTTTAGAATGATGGAAAAGACAATTTCATCCAGAGAAAATTTTTTAAAAGGCTTTATTCGTGAAAATCCGGTTTTCAGTTTATTACTCGGATTGTGCCCAACATTAGGAGTTACTTCCACCGCCATAAACGGATTGGGTATGGGCTTGGCAACGACCTTTGTATTGCTGATGTCTAACACGGTAATTGCCCTAGTTAAAAACCTGATTCCAGATAAAGTAAGAATCCCATCATTTATCGTAATTATCGCCTCATTCGTAACCATTGTCGATTTGGTAATGGCAGGTTTCTTACCAGCATTACATGCACAATTGGGTTTATTTATTCCATTAATCGTGGTGAACTGTATCGTGTTGGGTAGAGCGGAAGCTTTTGCTTCAAGAAATACAGTGGCTTCATCTGCGGTAGATGGTTTGGGTATGGGGTTAGGTTTTGCTTTTGCCCTCACCATTTTAGGAACTGTAAGAGAGGTAATCGGTAGTCTTTCCATCTTCGGTTGGAAATTTATGGAAGGTGATGGCTTATTGGTATTTGTGTTGGCACCGGGAGCTTTTATCGCTTTGGGATTCTTAATTGCCATTGTGAACTGGTATAAAAGAATGCAGGATAAAGCCGCAGTAGAAAATAAAAAAGAAGTAGCCGCATAGTTGGTCAAAACGAATTGTGCTAACTATAAAAATTTTAAAATAACATCGTCATGGAATATTTTATCATCATCATATCCGCGATATTTATTAATAACATCATCTTCTCACAATTTTTGGGAATTTGTCCTTTCCTTGGTGTTTCTGGTAAGAGTTCAACCGCAATTGGGATGAGTGGAGCTGTTATGTTTGTAATGACTATCGCCACCATCGTAACTTACTTGTTGCAACACTATGTGCTCGAACCTTTCGGTATCACATTTTTGCAAACAGTGGCTTACATTCTCATTATCGCTTCGCTGGTGCAAATGGTAGAAATTATACTTAAAAAAGTGAGCCCTGCCATGTATCAGGCTTTGGGTGTATTTCTTCCATTAATCACTACCAACTGTGCGATTTTAGGTGTGGCTCTTTTGGTTGTGCAAAAAGATTTTAACTTGTTACAAAGTGTCATTTTTGCGGTGTCTAGTGCTGCTGGGTTTGGTTTAGCCATCGTACTTTTTGCCGGAATAAGAGAAAGACTCGAATTCTCAGAGTTACCAGAAGGCATGAAGGGCGTACCCGCTGCATTATTAGTAGCAGGTATACTTTCTATGGCATTTATGGGATTCTCAGGAATGGTTTAAGCAAAATAGTTGGTGATTTACATAGGAACAACCAGAACGGGAATCTTAGACTTGTTAATAATTTGCTCAGACACACTACCAAAGAATGCTTTGTAAAAGAAACTGTGTTCTTGGTGACCAATAATAATTAAGTCTGCATTTAATTTCTTGGCCTCTTCAATTACCATTTCAATAGTAGAGCCTTGGATGAGCAGACTTTCAGTTTTTATACCTTGCGCATTTATTTGGAGCGCATAATCATTTAATTGCTTATGTTCTTTCTTGAGGGTATTGGCTCTAAAATCCCTTTCGTTTTGTGGGCCTGCATCATAACCAACAAAATCGGGGTCTGGTGCAGCGATATGAATCACCCATAACTTAGCATTAAAAGCTTTACCTAGTTCAATTGCTTTATCAATTATAAGTTGATCGCAATCATCAAAGTCGATGGAAACTAATATGTTATTCATTTTTATATCCTGTTTTTACAATAATAACAAGATATAAGTGATGAGGGTTTTTAAAAACTGATTCCAAAATTTAACCCTAGAGGACTAAAGAGGATCTTATCTGTATCTAGTCCTGAAAATGGAACTTGTAAAAATATTCTGAAATTAATATTGTCGGCTTCTTCTGGTGAGAGTCTATATCCAATTATTGGATAAAATAGATATGGTTGGCTGGTATTTCCCACTATATTCGTGCCGCCTAATCCAAACTCAAAGAAGTGTCGCTCTTTTCCTATATTTCCAGTAATGTGATGTGGTATAGTAAAAAAAATTTCAGGTGATGGTGAATTGGTACATGAACCTGAAAAACAAAGATTCAGTTGAAATTCTTTATTAAATCCAGCACCTAATTTACTGGTTAAAATGAAAGACGGATTGATTATAAATTGCCTTTTATAATTTATTGAAATTAATGAGGCATCTCCAAGTAAATTTAGACTGATGCTATTTAATGGTCTTTCATCAATGAGTTCATCATCATCTTGAGCAAACAGAGCTACACTCACAGATAATTGCAATGCAACTAATATAAGCATTTTCATTAACTCATAATTTAATGTCTTTATACTATTAAAGAGACTAGCTAATACCATAAATAGCGGTATTATTTAATTTATTCTCATTTAAAATAAGAATGAAAGGCATCAAAAAAAAAGCTATTCTTTAAAACATGGAATTAAGGCTTTGTTTTTGGAAACAATGTATATGATCGATTGATACTACTAATTTTTAGAAAGCTTTCTTTAGGTGGTTTTATTGGGTTTCCGATCATCTTGATTTTCACTCATAAATATCACTAGGTTTATTTAATCGCCACCATCTCCTCCATAGCTACCACCTGCACCTCCGCCACCGAAACTTCCTCCTCCAGTGTCACCTCCATTAAATCCACCAAAATTTCCAAATCGTTTTTTTGAATACTTCTTGGTTTCTGGATCAAACCCACCTATTTTTTTGTAATCGTAAATTATATAAGCAAGGAGCCCAACAATTAAAATAATTAGTAGTGAATATTTCCAGTAATTAGCTTTATTAGAACTAGCTATGTTAGTTTCATTCAGTTTTAATTCAATGTGAGAAATACCATTTGATATTCCATTATAGAAATGCCCATTTTTTAATTCAGGTAAAATGTAAATGTCAATGATACTTTGGACTTCCTCATTAGCTAAGTGTTTTTCTGTACCAGTACCAGTTGCAACAAAGACTTCTTTATCTAATTTCGAAATTAATATAAGTACACCATTGTTTTTATCGCTTTGACCAACTCCCCAGCTATTACCGATAGCAGTTGCGAGTTCCCTTTTGTCATAGCCTTTTAATTCTTCCAAAATGCAAACAGCATATTCAACTTTTGAAAGGTTTTTAAGTGAATCAATTTGTTTGGTTAAATCATTTTCTTCTTCTGTATTTAATAGGTCAGCATAGTCATTTACAGAACCTTTACTTTTAAATGATTCGGCATATTCTTTTATCGACTGGGCAATACAATAGTTGAAAGAAATAAAGAATATAAAAAATGAAATTACTTTCATAATCGAGTTTGAATGTGAGCTGATTGAAATATGATGTTAATGTATATTCCTACTAAATATTTGACTTTTTTTACTCTAAAATGCCAACATTTTTGGGTTTTATACCAAAAAAAAGTGATTTTATCACTAGGTTTATTTATGCTAAACTTAAACAAATACATTTTTGTAATTATACTATTGCTAAGTATAAAGCTAAAAGGCCATTGTCAAGATGATACAAATCACATCTTAATATCAATAGAATTACCCGCAAAAACAGGGTTTTTATTAAATCTATATAATGACAATTTAGTTGCATATCCTGTAGATTTCCAAAACACTACAGCAGATACAAAAACTATCAAACAATATATTCCTCGAACGCAAGTGCATCAAGAAATACTATATTTTAGTACGCTAGCAAAAGTTCACCAATATTTCATAGTTGATGAACAATATAGTGAGGTAAACTTTGAATATGAACCGCAGAACAAAACTCTAATTCCAGCAAGTCAATCCATAGCTGACCATTCAGCTTTTGACAGAAATTATGATGAATTTATGTCGAGGTTTGTTAGAAAAGATAGAGTTAAGAATCGCAATTATAATATAGAAAAGGAAAAAGAGGAGCTTAAAAAACTGTATCTATCCTACAACAAGACTTATAAAAGCGATCCTTTTTTAACAAAGTTGAACACTATAAAATATTACAATACTCTACAACTTTTAGCCCCTGATGATTCAAACCTACATGAGTTTTTACATAATGTCAGTGATTCAACTTTATTTGTCCAAAACATGAGGGGGTTATTTTTTGTATACATCAAAAATAATTTTGATAGCCTAAATTTTGAGCATTTAAATACAGAGAATTATAGTGATGCATTTATCAAATATTTCTCTATTGGTACTTATAGTTTTTTAAGTAATAAAGCATTTAAAGATAACCCAAAATATCAACCCTTAATTGACTGGTTTATAACATCAGAGTTTTACAAGAGTAATCCCGACCGTATAAGAAAAAATATTTTACCAGTAGATAAAGTGGCCTTCAAAAAGCAACTTCAAAAATTGACGCTACAAGATGTTTTCCAGGATGACTTCAGCATTGAACAAATTACTAAAAAAATTCCAGCCGATTTTTACTTGCTGGATTTTTGGGCTACTTGGTGCAAGCCATGTATAGAAGGTTTTAAAATAATAGAGGACCTCGACCTGCCTGAAAATTTGCAAGTAATTAATATTAGTCTTGACCAAAATGAATACGAGCAGAAATGGCAAGAAATGAGTCAAAGCTTAAATTTGAAAAATAGCTACCACCTTCCTAAAGATTACTTTGGCTCTCAAGAATTTTTTCAGCTATTAGAATTAAAGTCTGTACCTCGGTATATCTTAATATATAAAGATATGAACCTAATTGATGAGGCTTTTTATCAGCCACACCAACCTGAGTTTATCAAAAAGTTACGGGCTTATTGCAGGAGCAAGTAGAAGGTTATACACTTACTTAATCAAGTTGAAGGTATTATAATTTTTACATTACAAACAACCCTCACTCATTCCATCAATTTCAAACAAATTAAGTTTTGTAAACAAACTGCCTACCCAAATTTTATCAATAAGATTGGTGATCTATTGATATTCTGTTTAATTATGCGATCAGAATATTATTAAAAATAGTTCTATGTTGTTAAATATTACTACCACACATTATCCTGCAACTGATCTAGGTTATTTGCTTCACAAACATCCAGATCGATTTCAAAGTGTAGATTTATCTGTTGGTAAAGTGCATATTTTTTATCCCGAATGTACCGAAGAAAAAGCCACTGTTAGTATCCTCTTGGATATAGATTCTGTGGATATGGTGAAGAAGGCAAAAGTGAAAGGTAATGAAGGTTTTGCTTTGGGGCATTATGTAAATGATAGACCTTATGTGGTTTCGTCTTTAATGAGTGTGGCTTTGTCTAAAGCTTTTTCTTCAGCAATGAATGGCAAATGTAAAGATAAACCAGAGCTTATCGATCAAAAGCTGCCTATTGAAGTAGAAATACCCACTTTGCCAGCCCCTGCCGGTGGAGAAACACTTATCAGAAATTTGTTTGAGCCTTTAGGTTACGATGTGGAGGTTAAGCGCCATCGATTAGATGAAAAATTTAAAGAATGGGGCGATAGCAAGTATTATTCTGTAGTGCTTAAAAACATGGTGACAGTAAAAGATTTGCTTTCTCACTTGTATGTGCTCATTCCTGCATTAGATAATGATAAACATTATTTTGTAAGTGAAGATGAAGTTGAAAAGCTTTTAAAAAGAGGTGAAGGTTGGTTGCATGCTCATCCTAAAAAAGATAATATAACTCGCAGGTATTTGCTCAATTTGAAATCACTAACTCGCGAAGCTTTCTCTAGAATTAATGAAGAAGAAGGTATTTTGGAAAATGAGGATCAAGCAGTAAATACAGAATTAAAGAAGAAAAAAGAAACTTTACATCAGAAACGATTAAATCTGGTAGTAGAAAAATTGCTTGAAACTTCTGCGGCTCGCATACTCGATCTTGGTTGTGGCGAGGGCAAGTTGATTAAGTTACTTATGAAGCATAAGCAGTTTTCGGAGATTCATGGAATGGATGTGAGTTACAGAGAATTGATAAAGGCAAAGCAAAATTTGCATTTCGATGAGTTGGCTCCGAGAATGCAAGAAAAGTTAAATCTATTTCAAGGTTCGCTTACTTACAGAGATCAGCGATTAGCCGGTTTTGATGCTGCGGCAGTGGTAGAGGTAATTGAGCATATGGATTTAAACAGGTTGAAAGCTTTTGAAAGAGTGCTTTTTGAGTTTGCCAAACCCAATGTAGTGGTGCTAACTACACCGAATAAAGAATATAATACAATGTTTGAAGGTATGTCTGATGATGCGATGCGTCATGACGACCACCGTTTCGAATGGACAAGAGAAGAATTTAAAAATTGGGTGGAAAAGATTGCTGAAAATTACGCTTACAGTTTTGAGATTTTTCCGATAGGAGACGAAGAAGTTAATGTTGGTGCACCTTCACAAATGGTTGTTTTTAAAAATGGAAATTAAGATACCCGAATTATCACTTGTTGTTTTAATAGGAGCTTCTGGCTCCGGTAAAAGTAGTTTTGCTAAAAAACATTTCAAAGAAACAGAAGTGCTCTCATCAGATTATTGCAGAGCCTTGGTTTCTGATGATGAAAATAACCAGAAAGCTACAGACGATGCTTTTGATGTATTGAATTACATTGCTGCCAAAAGATTAAAAAATGGTTTGCTAACTGTAATTGATGCGACCAATGTGCAGAAAGCTTCAAGAAACAGTCTGGTTGCACTAGCGAGAAAATTCCATTGCTTGCCTGTAGCAATCGTCTTGGATTTACCAGAAAGTGTTTGTGCTGAAAGAAACAAAAACAGAACAGACAGAAATTTGGGTAACCATGTAATTAGAAATCAGCGACTGGATTTAAAGCGTTCGGTGAAGAAGTTGAAGTTAGAAGGCTTTAGGCATATCTTCCATTTTAAATCAGAGGAAGAAATTAATGCTTTAAGCAACATCAATAGAGATAAACTTTATACAAACAAAAAAGAAGAAACAGGTCCATTTGATATAATAGGAGACGTTCATGGTTGCTACGATGAGTTGGTCTTGTTACTTCAAAAGTTAAATTACCAACTTGAACAAGTTGAATATGATAACAAACAGTTTGGCATAAAGGTAACTCCGCCAGCAGGTAGAAAAGCCGTTTTCTTGGGCGATTTGGTCGATCGTGGTCCAGCTTCGCCACAAGTATTAAAACTGGCAATGAGTATGGTGAATACTGGTTCAGCACTTTGTGTTCCGGGCAATCACGATGTAAAACTCAATAAATACCTCAATGGCAAAAAAGTGCAGATCAAGCACGGTTTGCAAGAAACCATTGAACAACTGGCATCTGAAACCGATGAATTTAAAAGAGAAGTAAAAGAGTTTATCTACAATCTCAGAAGCCATTATGTATTAGATGGCGGTAAATTGGTAGTCGCTCATGCTGGCTTAATTGAAGAAATGCAGGGCAGAGGTTCTGGAGCAGTTCGCTCTTTCTGTTTGTATGGAGAAACGACAGGCGAAATAGACGAATTTGGTTTACCAGTGAGGTACAATTGGGCGAAAGAATACAGAGGTGCAGCAAAAGTAATTTATGGACATACGCCAGTGCCAGAAGCGGAGTGGTTTAATAAGACAATAGATATTGATACTGGATGTGTTTTTGGTGGTAAGCTTACCGCATTACGCTATCCAGAAGAAGAGTTGGTCGCTGTTGATGCCAAAGAAGTGTATTGTGAACCTGTGAGACCTTTGCATGTCAATCCTTTAAAAGATAATTCAGAACTATCTTCTCAACAATTGTATGATGACTTATTGAACATTGAAGATGTAACAGGTAAAAGAATTGTACAAACAAGGCTAAGAAACAATATTACGATTAGGGAAGAAAACTCGATTGCTGCATTGGAAGTAATGAGTCGTTTTGCCATCAATCCGAAATGGCTGATGTACTTGCCACCAACTATGTCGCCTTGTGGTACGAGTACATTACCTGATTATCTGGAATATCCAGAACAAGCATTGAACTATTATAGAAAGCGTGGAGTGAAAAATGTGATTTGCGAAGAAAAGCACATGGGCTCAAGAGCTGTATTAGTGGTTTGTAAAGATGAAGAAACAGCACTTAAACGCTTCGGTGTTGAAGATGAAGGAATAGGCATTTGTTATACGCGAACAGGTAGAAACTTTTTTAATGATACTGAGCTAGAAAAAGCCTTTCTTGAAAGAGTGAGTTATTGCCTAACCGAAACAGGTTTTTGGAAGGAGCATAATACTGATTGGGTTTGTTTAGATACGGAGTTAATGCCTTGGTCTGCAAAAGCACAGGCATTAATTAAAGATCAGTATGCTTCTGTGGGAGCTGCTGCAACTATGGCATTACCAGCAGTAAACAAGGCATTAGAAGCAGCCAAAAATAGAGGAATAAAAGATATTGATGCTGTTTTGCAAAAGTTTACTGAGAAGGAAGGTATGATGTCGAAATATGTAAAAGCTTACAGACAATACTGTTGGCCAGTAAAAACTTTGCTCGACTTTAAATTGGCACCTTTCCACATACTCGCCACAGAAGGAGCAGTGCATACAGATAAAAATCACTTATGGCATATGGAAACTATTGCTAAAATCTGCCAAGGCGATCCTGATTTGTTTACTGCAACTCCTTATAAGTTAGTCGATTTTGATGCAGAAGATACAGTGAAAGAAGCTATTAACTGGTGGGAAGAACTTACTGCTAAAGGTGGAGAAGGAATGGTGGTAAAACCTCTAGATTTTATTACTTATGGTAAAGAAGGTTTATTGCAACCTGCTGTAAAATGTAGAGGCAAAGAATACCTCAGAATTATTTATGGTCCAGATTATGATTCGCCAGAAAACATAGAAAGATTGAAAAACAGAGGCTTATCTAGAAAGCGTTCTATGGCAATCCGCGAATTTGCTTTGGGTGTAGAATCCTTAGAAAGGTTTGTGAAAAAAGAACCTCTTAGAAGAATTCACGAAAGTGTATTTGGTGTACTTGCACTCGAAAGTGAAGTAGTTGATCCAAGATTATAAAAAACTTAGGCTGCCTTTTTATTTGCATCTTTACGGGCGGCCTTTGCTCTTTCCCATTTACTGATTTTCTTGTCCAGATAGGGGTAAATCATTACAGAAGATAAGATAATTAAAGTACCCGCATAAAATCCATCACTCATTTTTTCTGCTTCACCATAAATAAAAAATGCCAATATAATTCCATACACCGGTTCGAGGTTGGTGGTAAGATTTACATTATAGGCAGAAATGCGCTTCATAATTTCTATGCTGGCATAAAATGCATATACAGTACAAATAATAGCTAGTAAGAGCATATAGAAGAAATCTAGCCCTTCCATGCTTAAGTCTAGAGCACCTGTGTTTGTAAAGTATTTTGTATAAACCGGGAAGAATATGACTGTAAACAAACAGGCGCCTATCATCTCATAAAATGTAATGGTAATAGGAGGATAAACTTTAGTAAAACGGGCATTTATTATGGTGAAAATTGCACCTAAACATGCTGATAATAGAGCCAATAATAAACCATTTATATGCTCTAGTTCAAATTGAAAAATAGTGTATAAGCCTAGTATTACTACAAAACCCAAAACGAGTTCGTACCACTTCAGCTTGGTTCTGTTAATGATGGGCTCCAACAAAGCAGTAAATAGGGAAGTAGTTGCCATACCTGCCAAGCAAATGCTTATTTTTGAAATTCTGGCTGAGGCAAAAAAAGTAATCCAATGAGCACCTACAAGCATGCCCACGGCAATAAAATAGAAAATAGCTCTTGGTTTTAAGATAATTTTTCTGCCTAATACTACTAATAACACTAGCAAAGCAAGTGCGGCAATTAATGTTCTGTAAAAAACAACTTCTACTGCAGGAAGACTTATTTCTTTTCCTAAAATAGATGTAAAGCCCCAGATAAAAACTATCAGGTGTAACTTTAACTGATCTTTAATCATGTATTGCCAATTATCGAGGAACGGTAAAATACATAAAGATAGTTATGCCGCAAAAGGTTAAGTTAGGGAGCCAAGCTGCAATCAATGGAGAAACTGTTCCTCCGGCTGCAATACTCCGACTCATAATTACGAATAGTAAATATATAAAAGCCATTGTAAAACCAAAGGCAATTTGCACACCTGTTCCACGCCGCGACTTTTTAGCAGATATAATTACTCCCATTACTGTAAGAATAATAATGGCAAAAGGGTAGGCGTACCGCTCGTATTTTGTATTTAGGAATCGCTCAACGTTTCCGATACCCCGAGCTTTTTGTTCTTGAATAAAATGCTCAAGCTCGTCGAATGTCATCGTTTCTTCTAGCTTGTAACTATTCTCAAAATATTTTGGAGTGATGTTTAAGACCGTATCCATATTGGTGCCTTCCCACATCTTTTCATTTTTCTCTCCATTAAACTCGTGTACAGTGTACTTATCTATATGCCATTTGAGTGCGGTAGTATCCCACGTTATTTTCTCACTACTCAGCTTAGAAAAGAGTTTATGATCTGCAATTTTCTCCATGGTAAACTTATAACCAGACTGATTTCGGTTATTATAGTATTCCATGTAAATGTAGGTAGAATCGTCGATCTTGAAGTGGACATCTCGATCGTCGAAATAGAAAGGGTTTTTGAGGTAGGTAACCTGAAAGGCTACTTGTGTTTTAGCAGCGTTTGGTATAATCCAACCAACCATAAAGAAAGTAAAAATGCCCAGAATGGTTGAACCTACGAAATAAGGGAGTAGAAATCTTCTAAAGCTTACGCCTGCACTGAGTACCGCAATAATTTCTGTATGCGAAGCCATTTTAGCCGTCATAAAAACTACTGAGATAAATATGGCTATCGGACTCAGCGTATTAGCCATATTGGGTATGTAGTTTAGATAGTATTCTTTAAATATGAAAAAGATAGAAAGGTCGTGTTTAATAAAATCATCTGATTTCTCTGTATAATCAATTACCACAATTACTGAAATCAAGATTGCTACAACGAAAAAATAAGTAACAAAGAATTTTTTCAGTATATACCTGTCTAATATTTTCATCTGTCCCTTTAAAAAATTTTATACAAAATAAGGCAGATATGATCACATCTGCCTTATTTTAACAATTTTTATCAGTAGATATTCTTTTTACTCTACTATGCCAATCTTAACCACATTTGTTTTCTTGTGGGCTTCAAAAGGCATACTTGCAGTGTTTATAAAAACATTTCCTTTACGTAAGTGACCTTCTTTCATTAACTTCTCTTGCATATCCTTAAAGGTAGCATTAGTAGAATGTCTCTTGTTGTAGAAATATGCTCTAACACCCCAAACAAGGTTTAAAGTAGTTAAAAGAGATTTATTATCAGTAAAAGCAAAGATATCTGCTTCTGGTCTGTGTCTAGAAAGTTTAAAAGCAGTAAAACCAGAGTTTGTCATAGCTACAATCGCTTTTGCTCTAGTATCGCTCGCCATTTTACAAGCAGACTCGATCAAGATTACACTTGGGTAATTAGGATCGTTTAAATCTGGCTGGTAATATTTGTTATAGATATCAGCAGAAGATTCTACTGCTCTAATAATTTTTGTCATGCTTTGGATAGCTTGCACAGGATATTTACCTGAAGCAGTTTCTGCACTAAGCATTACAGCATCTGCGCCATCAAGTACTGCATTTGCAACGTCGTTTGCTTCTGCACGTGTAGGTCTAGGGTTTTCAATCATACTCTCCATCATTTGAGTAGCGATGATAACCGGTCTTCCTTTTGCATTACATTTTTTTACAATACTTTTCTGATGCATAGGTACATCTTCCATCTGGATTTCAACACCAAGGTCACCACGAGCAACCATAATAGCATCAGATTGATCGATGATATCATCAATATTGCTGATAGCTTCAGGTCTTTCAATCTTAGCTACAACTTTAGAAGTTTTTCCAGCGTCTTTGATGATTGATTTTAATTCTTGAACATCACCTGGTTTTCTAACAAAAGAAATTGCAACCCAATCTACATCGTTTTGTAAACCAAATACAAGGTCTTTGCGGTCTTTTTTTGTTAATGACGGTTCAGAGATATCAGTATCAGGAAGGTTCATCCCTTTTCTTGATTTGATGATCCCACCAAAAACAACTTTAGTGTGAACTTCTAAACCTTCTACTTTAAATACTCTAAGCTCAAGGTTACCATCATCAATTAAAATGGTATCACCCGCTTTAACGTCTCTTGGTAATGAGGTATAAGTTGTGCTTACTCTTTGACTGTTACCTACAATTTCTTGTTCTACTGTGATAACAAAATCGTCACCTTCTTTAATCTCTGCCGCGTTATTCTCAACTGAGCCAATTCTGATCTTAGGCCCTTGTAAGTCTTGTAGAATACTTACATTGTAATTAAATGTGTTGTTGAGCTCTCTGATGTGGTTTATTACTTCTTGATGTTGCTCATGTGTTCCGTGTGAAAAGTTCAGCCTGAACACGTTTACGCCAGAAACAATCAGCTCGTGTAGTTTTTCTTTTGTGTTTGAGGCTGGACCAACTGTTGCTACGATTTTTGTCTTGTTAAATACTTTGTTCATAATTGAGTGTATTGTAAAAGAGTAAAGCGAATTAGCTTTTTATATTTATGATGCAAATTTTAAAATAAAATGTAAAAATGTATGAATTAAGGCAAGATTTTAATTTTAATTTTGAATTAACGAAAATGGAATTCTAAAAAATTGATTTTTAATTTTTGAATCCAGTATTTTGGGCGAATAAATTTTTGATGCGTAAAGTAAATAAAACTTTGTGAAACTAGGTATAAGAATTTTATAATACTCTTACGGATTTTTGTAAGAGTTATTTAAGAAGCTAAAAAATGAGTAAATTCCTTATTATCAGCTTAACTTAAATTTCAAATTCTTATTTCTGCCATACTTTGACATGAATTTAAGTGTATACTCAATCATAAAAGCTAACCAGGAGAAAGGAAAAAAATCGCTGGCGCTTTTACTTGATCCCGATAAAATTGATCTACAGCAAATACATCAAACCATTCAGTTACTTAACAAAATTTCTCCTGATGTTTTATTAATAGGGGGCAGTTTAATGCTCAGCGATAAACTGAACAAAGTAGTTGAAGCAATAAAAGCACAAACAGAATTTGCTGTAACGCTTTTTCCGGGAAATAGTCTTCATATTTCTGATAAGGCAGATGCTATTTTATTTCTTTCTTTAATATCGGGTAGAAACCCCGATTTTTTAATTGGTCAACATGTACATGCTGCTCCTGTAATTAAGCGGGCGGGCATTGAAGTAATTCCTACCGGCTATTTATTAATCGATTGTGGCAGTGTAACTACTGCTAATTACATGAGTAATACTACTCCGGTGCCATATAATAAACCAGAAATAGCGGCTTGCACAGCATTAGCAGGAGAGATGCTTGGTTTAAAATGTATGTATTTGGATGGAGGTAGTGGTGCTGCAAAACCAATTTCACCAGAAATGATAAAACTGGTTAAACAAACTGTTTTGGTACCAATTGTTGTTGGAGGAGGTATTAGAAGTGTAGAAGCTGCTAAAAATGCTTATGAAGCTGGAGCTGATATGATTGTTTTGGGAACCATTTTCGAGAATAATACTGAGCTTGCTACAGAAATAGCAGCAGTAAGGGAACAGTTATCTGTTTCAATTCCTTCTAAATAATGATCTATTTTTTAATTTTGTGAATTATTCAAGCTAATAAATTTTTATGGATATTCTTTTATATATCATTCTGGCTATAGTTACAGCCGAATTTGTGCTGGAGCGAGTGCTAGATTACCTTAATCAAAAAAACAGGTCGAATGCATTGCCTGAAAACCTGAAAGGCATTTACGATGAAGAAAAATACAAAAAATCTCAAGACTATGCTGCTGCTAAGGATAAAATAGGTTTCATATCTTCTGTTTTTAGTTTTATAGTTACTATTGCGATGATTCTCGGTGGCTTTGCTTATATAGATAACTTTGTGAGAGGTGTAACAGATAATTCTATTTACCAGTCTCTTTTATTTTTTGGCATTATCGGAATCGGTTCAGACCTGATTAGCACACCTTTTAGTTTATACAACACATTTGTGATTGAAGAAAAGTTTGGTTTCAACAAAATGAAAATCGGCACTTTTATCGGAGATAAAATAAAAGGTTGGGTTTTAGGTGCGATAATCGGTGGAGGTTTACTATATCTTTTTGTATTGTTCTACGAGACATTCCCAGAGTATTTCTGGCTATATGCGTGGGGTATTTTTATGGCATTTACTCTGCTAATTACCATGTTCTACACCAATACAATTGTTCCGCTTTTCAATAAGCTAACTCCACTAGAAGATGGAGAGTTAAGATCGGCAATCGAATCTTATGCAGCATCTGTAAACTTTCCGCTAAAAAACATTATGGTGATTGATGGTTCTAAAAGAAGTACCAAAGCAAATGCTTATTTTAGTGGTTTGGGTGGCTCTAAGAATATAGTCTTGTACGATACTTTGATAGAAAAACACACAAATGAAGAGTTAGTAGCAGTTTTAGCACACGAAGTTGGCCACTATAAAAAGAAACACACTTTACAAGGTTTGTTTATTTCGGCATTTACCATGTTGCTTACTTTATATGTTTTGAGTTTAGTAATTAGTAACCCAGCTCTTTCTGCTGCTTTAGGAGCTAGCCAACCAAGTTTACATTTAGGTTTAATCGCTTTCACAATTCTTTATAGCCCATTATCTACCATTACTGGTTTGTTAATGAACATTTTCTCTAGAAAAAATGAGTTTGAAGCGGATGCTTATGCTGCCACTACATCGTCTGGTAAAGCTTTAATGGATGCGTTAAAAAATCTGTCTGTAGATACTTTGAGTAATCTTACTCCGCATAATGCTTATGTATTCTTTTACTATTCGCATCCACCTTTATTAAAAAGGTTAGGTGCTTTAGGGAATTATGTAGGGGAGAAGCAGGTATAGCATTACAAAACATAGATATTAAACAAATCGCTGAGTCATTTTAAGAATCAGCGATTTTTTTGTTTTTATAAATTTGCTGATGAATTGAGATTGATTTGTAAACAGAAGAAACCATATGAAGCGATTACATTTTGCTCTTTTCATATTTTTAATACTATTAGCGAGTTGCGATCCAGACCGCAAAAAACTTGTCGACCCAGAAAAGCATGATTACAATACGCTAGAGAGTACCGAGCTTTTTTTTAAAAACATGCGACAGCCTTATTACGATCTAGAAGAAAAAAAAGAAGCGGGCTTAGAATTATTTAGGTTGCAAGATAGAATTGAAGACGATTCTCATGCATTATTAAATCTTTGTATTATTTTTAACTGGAGGAATGATGATGCATTTATCTATTTAGAACCTAACAATTTCTTTAAAGACACAACTTCATTTACTATTATCTGGAAGAATGAACAAAATAAGCAGGGGTCTTTTCAATTTATTCAAGGTAACAGAGATAGCCATTTTGAATTTGCTGCCAGAGTTTACAATAGCATATTGCAAGAATACCAATTATTTTATGAGAAAAATGATGTACTTTTTCCTGTCTTAGATAGCGATGTTGAAAGAGATGTTTTTAGAGTGACTATGTTTGATTACTTTAGACTGATAAATTACTACTAATTGGCACGAAAATTACATGTAAGTTTTATTTCAAAAAAAGCATAATACTTGTTAAAGAAAAGAACTCTTTTTCTATTTGCTTAGTAAAAAAACTATCTTTATAAATCCAAAACTAATCCTACAACCAGCATTTTGTAATTACTTTTCACACAGTATTTTATTAAGTCCTAGCTGAACACAAAAGATAAATTTACTATGTTAAGATCTGCAACACTATTTACCTTTATTTCTTTTATTTCATTTTCTGGTTTTGTTAATGCCCAAGATCTGGAAATAAGAGATAAGGCTGAAATTTCTTATAAAGCTGAACTGCTGGTTAATGAGTTTCAGAACCTACTCAATGTGATTTCCAATGAAGACATGACATTGACTGAAACAGAAGAAATTATTAAAAACAGTTATGATGTAAACGGCAATAGAATATTCTTAGATGCTGAAATAACTGTAGAAGATGATATTAACCCTAATAATGTTGGCCCAGAAAACGTGGTTGACGCCTCAGTAGAAAAGTACTTGAAAGACTTCGATTTGTTTTATACAAAAAGTCCCGATTTTACTGTAACATTTTCAAATGTAAAAGTCTCAAAAATCTACAACAAAGATTTCTTTCTCGCCAGAGTTTATTTTGAAAGAGAGTTTACAAGTAAACATAACACAGTAGAAATTCCCTACAACAAAGTAGAAAGAGTTGCCGACATAAAAGCTATTAAAAATGGTAGCCAATGGGAGACTTATATAATCAGTGTTACTTTCTACAATCCAGATAACCCGCTTGAGTTTGAAGAGATACCAGAAGATACTGGCGTGTCTACTACTACAACCAACATTAGTAGTTTAGCTTACGACAATACAGAGGTACAGAAAGAAGCTAAAAGGTTACAAGAAGAATACTTAAAAGAGAAAGAAGCTACTTATAATGATGCGATTAAAAGAGGTGATATCGCTTTCGAAAAAGAAGACTACCAAGCAGCGATAGACGCTTACAACGAAGCAAGAGATATCGACCCTTTTAAAATATACGCCTCTAAGAGAGTAAATGAAATAAATAGAATTATAACTTCTGGAAAGTTCAACAGAGAAGAACTTTATCAAGAAGCGATTTTTAATGGTGATAATTCTTTAAAGGCCAGAGCTTACGAAAGAGCAAAAAACTTTTACTTATTAGCGTTAAAGCAAAAGCCAAATGAAACTTGGCTAAACGAAAAAATTAGATCGTTAGATAATACCATTAGATCTAAAGCCAACCTAGATTCAAAATACTTCGCTGGAGATTACAAAGAAGCAATAAAAGATTATTCTAAAGTAATTAGAAAAGAAAAAGAAAATCCAGAATACTATTTGGGTAGAGGTAAATGCTATTTGGCAATAGATGATAGAAAAAAAGCACTTAAAGATTTTGATGAAGCCATTGCATTAGACATCAACTATATTGATGCATTGGCAACAAGAGCTGAGTATTATGTTTCTGAAGCGCAAAGAGAAAACGACGACTCTTATTACTATAAAGCAATTGAAGATTATACTGTAATTCTTGGTATTGAAGGTGCCGATCCGAAATATAATAACGAAAGAGCTATGGTGAAGTTGAAACTGAAAAACCCAGATGGTGCTATTTCAGATTTAACTGAAGCATTAGTGAAAAATAAAGAAGGAGCAGAGTTGCTAGCAAGTAGAGGTAGTGTATACATGAGCAAAAATGATTACACAAATGCCATGAAAGATTTTAACAAAGCAATTGAGCTTGACCCAGAATATTCGGTGGCTTATTACCAAAGAGGAGTTCTTAATGTGAAGATGGACAGAATTGAGAAAGCTAGTGAAGATTTTTCTAAAGCTAGAAGAGCTGGACTAGAAGATCAGTACTTAAACTCAATCAAAGAAATTACTCTTGATTTTTACAATCTTGGTAAAAATGCTTTTACAAGTCAAAACTATGAGCAAGCTAAACTTTACTTTGACAAAGCGCTGGTAATAGATCCATATTTCTCAGAAGGTTGGTACGAGATGGGGCAACTTTATGCATTAGAATATAATAGAGAAGAAGCTATTAAAATGTATAGCAATGCCATTCAAAATGATATAAAGTACGGTGAAGCATATTTTGAAAGAGGTACAATGAAATTGCTCATTGAAGACTTTAAAGGAGCTGTATTTGATTTTGAGAAAACTAACGAAATTTTACCCGGCAAAGTTGAAGCTCTTCTTGGTATGGGTGATGCTTACATGGGCTTAGGTGAATATTCAAATGCGGTGTTGGCTTACAACAGAGCTTATAAGCAAAACTCTTCTGACCCAGAAATAATGAATCGATTGGGCTATGCGCTTTATAAGAACGATAGCTATAAAGAAGCAATCAAATTATTTGATGAAGCCATTAAAGAAAACAAAATATTTGCTGAGGCATATTTTAAAAGAGGAATGGCATATGCGGCTACTCAAGACTTTAAAAGTGCTATAAAAGATTTTGATGAAGCTGTTTCTCTAGGTTACGAGGCAAAAATGGCAAACTTTGAGATTGGCAATGCTTATCAGTTACAAGGAGATCATAAGAAAGCTGTAAATTACTATACTGATGCGATTTCTTTAGATCCGAATTTTGCAGAGGCTTATGTAGAAAGAGCAGAAAGTAACAGAGCAAATGAAGATTTTAACGATGCTATTAGAGATTTACTTGATGCTGCTAGAATAGAACCAACAGTTACAGATGCTGAGTATTATGTAACAATGGGAATGCTTCATTTAGATTTAGGGCTTAATCAAGATGCTGATGGATACTTCTCTCAGGCTTTGCAATTAGATAATGATAACCCAGATGCATTTTACGGAAAAGCTTGTGTGTATTCTCAAAATATGAATATCTCTGAGGCATTAGTTTGGTTCAAAAAAGCTTTTGAGTCTCGTAAAATCACAGGAGATCAGATTAAAGACGACCAAAAGAGTTACTTAAGAAACATCAAAAGTGAAAAAGAATTTAAAAACCTTGTAAAAATTTATATCAAGAACTAATTAGTTTTCAACTAAAAATAAAAGCCTTTCACTTTTTCAGTGAAAGGCTTTTTTTATGAAATACAGAAAAAAATATTCAAGTCTTAGTAACCTAAGATTTTGAGCATGTCTTCTGCTTTTTGCTCTTCTCTAAAAACTGTAGTCTTCAGTTCTCCATTTTCATCTTTGTCAATTACTAGATGTTTGGTTCCCGGAATAAGACAGTGTTGCAAACCTCCATATCCACCAATAGATTCTTGGTAAGCACCTGTATGGAAAAAACCTACATACTGAGGGCCTCCATTGCTTACAGGCATAAAAATATTTAGGTTGTTAGCTTCTGAGTTGTAGTAATCATCGCTATCGCAGGTAATGCCGCCCAAATGTACTTGTTGGAAATCGTTTTGCCAGTTGTTTATAGCCAAAGCGATAAATTTCTGGTTTTTTGCCCATGTATCTGGTATATGTGTAATAAAAGATCCATTAAGCATATACCAAAGCTCTACATCGTTTTGGAGTTTTGTGCCAGCAACTTTATAAATAGTTGCACCACTTTCTCCAACAGTATAGTTTCCAAACTCAGTAATAATATTAGGCACAGGCACGTCATTCTGTTCGCACATTACCTGAATGTTCTCAATAATTTGCTCTGCCATGTATTCGTAATCGTACTCGAAATCTAGCGAAGTTTTAATAGGGAAACCTCCACCGATATCAATCGAATCAAGCTCAGGGCAAATCTTTTTTAATTCACAGTATTTATAAACGAATTTACTCAGCTCAGACCAGTAATAAGCAGAGTCTCTAATTCCAGAGTTTATAAAAAAGTGAATAGTTTTTAGTGATAATTTTGGGTTGTTAGCAATTTTTTCCTCACAAAGCGGAACAACATCTTTGTATCTAATACCTAACCTAGAAGTATAGAAATCAAAGTTTGGCTCTTCATCAGCAGCTACTCTTATACCTACTTTAAAAGGTTTATCTATGTTCTTTGTATAGTATTCTATCTCATTTCTGTTATCGAGAATTGGAATACAGTTTTCGAAACCAGAATTAATAAGGTTAGCAATCTGGTAAACATACCTTTCTAGCTTAAATCCATTACAAATTATCAGTATGTTCTTATCAATTTTACCTGCACTATAAAGTTTTTTAATTATCTCAATATCATAGGTAGAAGAAGTTTCTAATTGCGCATTATTTTTTAATGCTTCTTCCACTACAAACTTGAAATGAGAAGACTTTGTACAGTAACAATAAGTATACTTGGCGTTGTAATTATATTTTTGAAAAGCTTTTTTAAAAATTTCCCGAGCAAACTGAATGTTTTGGGTAATTTTTGGGAGATAGGTAATTTTAAGTGGTGTTCCGTACTCCTCAATAATTTTCACGAGGTCAATGTCGTGAAAAAACAAATTGTTATGGTTCACATTGAATTCATTGGTTGGGAATTCGAATGTTTGTTCAATTAGTGACTGATACTTTTTCATTTAATCTTTGTTACGCTATTTAAAATAATCCGTGAAACGAAATCTCATAAAATGATCTTTGATGAAAAATTTTTTTAGGCTGCAAATATGAATTATTAGAATAAATAAATCGTAGTAAATAGGAATTTTTAACAGAGGTTTTATTTATTTAAAATTGCATTAGCAATGCCTCGGTTTGCAAACTAATTCGCAATAAGGTTTTAATAAATTTTTTTGCAAAGAAAATCAAATAAAAATGGAAATAAATCCTATAAAAATTACAGAAAGGGCACTGGCAGAAATAGAAGGAATTATTTCTCAAAAAAAGATTCCTGAGGGATATTTCCTCAGAATCGGCATGAAAGGTGGCGGTTGTGGTGCAGCCGGATTTTTTCTTGGTTTTGATACACCTACAGAACACGATAAAAAATTTATATTTGAAGAAGTTGAAGTTCTTATAGACAAAAGGCATATCATGTATTTATTAGATATGCATGTAGACTTCGAAGAAAGAAAAGACGAACAAGGCTTCGTATTTTTGAAAAACGATAAAGTTGTTAAAGAATAAAGCCTGTTTTTAAACTTTACCACCCATTTAGGGTTTAACAATCTGTTAACAGGGAGTAAAAACCTTGCAAAAACGTAGTATATGTCAGAAAACAATATTAAGAATTCTAATTTTCAAATAAAGCTTCCATTATTGTTGTCGCTCGCTATAGTTGCTGGAATATTTATTGGAGCGAATGTATTTCAAAATGGAGGACCTGGGATAAACAATACCAGAGGTATTTCTAAAAATGCCAAGAAATTCAGAGACATCATTAGTTATATAGAAAGGTATTATGTTGATACCGTAAATACTGATGAACTCACTGAATTTGCTATTCAGCAAATGCTCGAAAAATTAGACCCACACACTACATATATTCCAGCAGAAGACTTCGAGTATTCAAATTCTCATTTGCAAGGAAACTTCGAAGGTGTAGGCATAGAGTTTAATGTCTTTAAAGATACTGTTTATGTAGTATCTACAGTAGCTGGTGGACCATCTGAGCAAGTGGGTATTCGTGCAGGTGATAAGATTGTAAAAGTAGATACCAATATGATCGCTGGAATTAATATTAGTAGGAGAAGAGTGATCGATCTTTTAAGAGGTAAAAAAGGTACTAAGGTAAATATTGGTGTAAAAAGAAGGAATGAAGATGAGCTTAAGTATTTCACTGTAAAAAGAGATGAAATACCAGAATACTCTATCGAGGTGAGCTACATGATAGACGATAAAACAGGCTACATAAAAATAAATACCTTTGGTGCTAAAACTTATGATGAGTTTGAGTCGAGTCTTTCTAAGTTGTTGAACAAAGGCATGAAAAGGCTTATTGTAGACCTAAGAGGTAATGGTGGTGGTTATATGCACATTGCTACTAAAATTGCCGATGAGTTTCTTAAAGATGGCAAATTGGTAGTTTATACAGATGGTAAGGTAGACCAGTACGATGAGAAATTATATGCAACCTCGAAAGGACAGTTTGAAAATGGCCCACTTATCGTTTTAATCGATGAGAACAGTGCTTCTGCTTCGGAGATTCTATCTGGTGCGATACAAGACAATGATCGCGGATTAATTGTGGGTAGAAGGTCTTTTGGTAAAGGTTTGGTACAAAGACCGATTGAGCTAGAAGATAAGTCAGAGTTGCGGTTAACCATCTCTAGATATTATACACCAAGTGGCAGATCGATACAAAAACCTTATGACGATGGTGTAGATTATGATGTAGACATTACACATAGATACGAGAAAGGCGAATTCTTTTCGGCAGATAGCATCCATTTCGATAAGAGTATGAAATACGAAACTGCTTCTGGTAGAGCAGTGTATGGTGGTGGTGGAATTATGCCAGATTATTTTGTGCCGTTAGATACTACCTATTACACCAAATATCTTTCTGAAATTTTCGCGAACAATTTAATTGTGGAATATGCTTACGATTATGTGAGTGATCACAAAGCTGAGTTAGAAAAAATGGGACTAGAAAATTTTAAAAAGGAGATGTACATTAACCAACCGATCTTGAATGATTTTAAAAGATTTGCAACAGCCGGAGGTGTTAAATACAATGAAGAGCAGTTTTTAAAATCTAAAACACAAATAGAGAGAGGTATTAAATCTTGGATTGCCCGTAGAATGTGGCGCGAAGAAGGATTTTATCCTATTTACAATTCAGAAGATGATATATTCCAAAATGCGGTGGAATTGTTAGACAAAGCCGCAGAATTAGAGAATTAATTTCAAAAATAAATTCATATTGAGAAGGAAAGTTGACTTTTGTTGGCTTTCCTTTTTTGATTTCTTTACTGATTTTGCCATATTAGTCGTTCGTCTGCCCCAATAGAAATTTCCTCTAAAATCTTATCTAGCTTTACATAAACATCCCAATAGTCAACTTTTAATTTGTTCGCAATTGCATGTCCAACTCTCTCTTCTAACTCTTCAACTCTTTTCCCTTTCCATATTTTATCAGCTAAACTTACTAGTAAGTCTTCAAGTAGTAAGTCACTTTCTTTCCAATTTCCATGTGTTAGGGCAAATCTTGATTCTGTTTCAGCAAGTCCAAGTTCCTCTAGAATTCGTTTACCAACAGTTTCATGCTCTTTTCCGCTATTAAATATTTCGCTTTTAATTTTTGTCTTGCCAATATCATGAGTTCCTGCTCCGAACAGAATTAACTCTTCATCCAATTCGATAACTGACCACTCTTTCTTTATTTGAGAGAGCAATTCATAAGCTGTTGAATAGACAATTTGTAGATGTCTGCTGAGTCGTTCAGGCGAGTTTAACTTCTCAAGTAATTCTACAATTTTATTTGGAAAATCGATTTGGTTCATTTTTTAATTGAGTACAAGAAGATAATAGTTACCACTAGTTTTTTTGAGCCAAACCGTTCCTTCAACTCCTGAATCACCCGCTTTATTCAAAAGAAATGAATATGTACCAGAAGAATCAGAAAAAGTGATTCTTGAGAAAACTAATATTCCTATATAGTTATCAGTTGGTCTGTTTTGTTTGTCCCAACTATCCCAATTTTCTAAATCATAGCTATTATGCAGCTTATTAAGTTGCTTAAAATCTATATATAATTCTGAATGATTTTTATCTAAAAATGAGCTATAGGTTGAATCTGCTATTATTAACTTCCCTTCTGGTTTAGAAATAAAAATTGAATCAAGTACGATAGGTAAAGTTTGATCAATCAGATTAATTTCATTAAAATTTTCTCTGCTTTGACATCTAAAAAATAGAAAGAAAATTAATGATAATAATGAGATTTTATATGTGATAATCTTCATTTTTAAAATCTAACCTTAATCAAACCATTTTCTCTGGTCGTTTGTTTTGATCAATAATATGCTGAACGGCGAGGTCGTAGCCATTTAGACCCATTCCGATAATAATTCCGGCAGCTTGTGGGCTTATGTAGCTGTGGTGACGAAAAGCCTCTCTTTTATGCACATTAGAAATATGTACCTCAATTACTGGAGAAGTAATACCGGCAATGGCATCTGCCAAAGCAACGGAAGTATGTGTATAAGCTCCCGCATTCAAGACAATACCCGTACTCGAAAAACCTATCTGATGGATGTAATCTAACAATCCACCCTCAGAGTTGGACTGGAAATATTGCAAATCCACATCACTGAACTTTTGCACCATAAGTTTAAAGTAATCTTCAAAAGTTTGGCTTCCGTAGATATGTGGTTCTCTTTTTCCCAGTAGGTTTAAGTTGGGTCCGTTAATGATATGTATTGTCATTTTTATCTTGATGCTTTTTTAAAGTATGGATAAAGTAAAAAGCTTTGTGGGCAATTTCAAAGCAAAAGGCTGAAATTAAAATCCCAGCCTTTCTAAAAATCGTTTCTTTCTTTTACTTTTTACTGGTTTATTTGGGTTTTGTTGATTGTACAAATTCACCACATCCTTTTCGTAAGTATCAAACATTTCAGGATCGAAATTAGCCTCGTGTAAATTTTCCAGTACATAAGGGAGTGTTTTATTCTCCTTCAACCATTTGTCCCAAACTTCATGTCTGTGTCTAATGCCAAACAGATTAATGCCTTTTACCACATCATTGCTCTTATCGTAGACTATGTGTATGCACTTTCTTCCATCTTGATGCTCCCAATACAAAGAGGTTTGCCCTTCTGGATTTTGCGAAAGTACGGTGCCATAGGTCTGGTACTCAATATCGAAGAACTTCGCAGAGTTAAACCAAGGGCCAGGGGTATAAGCAGTTCTTTTTCCGCAGATAGTTTCCGCTAGTGTTTCACCATGCATTCTGCCAGTGTACCAAACTTGTTCCACTGGTTTTCTTCCCGGTAAGGCTTCGGTAAACTCAGCACAATCACCAATAGCATAAACATCTTGTGCAGAGGTTTCTAAAAAATGATTAACTAAAACACCTCTGTTTTTTTTAATTTCAGTATTCTTCAAGAAATCGATATTAGGTTTTACACCTGCGGTGAGTCCGACAAACTGACAGGCGATTTCTTCTCCACTTTTGGTTTTAATGGCTTTTACTCTTCCGTTTGCATCTGGTAAAATCTCTTGCAGTTCCTCATTCAAGCGTAAATCAATGCCATTTGATTGAATCTCTCTATTGACAATGGCAGATTCTCCTGCGGGTAAAACACCGCTCCAGAAGCTTTTTTCTCTTACCAGAAAAGTAACCGGAATATGTCTTGAATGAAACATCTCAGCCATTTCAACACCGATTAAACCACCACCAACAATTACAGCGTGTTTTAAATCTTTGGAGTAAGTTTCCATACCTTGCAAATCTTGGTAGCTGTACATGCCTTGTACACCTTTTAGATCTTGACCAGGCCAGCCAAACTTATTGGGTTTAGAGCCCGTTGCAATAATCAGTTTGTCGTAGTTCATTTGTTTGCCATCGCTAAACTGAATTTGCTTTTGTTGCACATTCACTTCGCTTACATAGTTTTTTACCAGTTCTATTCGGTTTTTCTCCCAAAACCAGTTTTCGTAAGGTTGTGTGTGCTCGAATTTCATATGTCCCATATAGACATACATCAGGGCTGTTCTCGAAAAGAAATAATCAGTTTCAGCTGAAATAACAGTAATGCGGTGATCAGATTTTTTTCTGATGTGTCTGGCTGCTGTAATACCGGAAATTCCGTTGCCAATAATTACAATGTGCATGAAAGTAGTTTAAGTGGAGATTTCTTTATTTTAATTTGGAAACAACTGCACTTCCGAAAAATTCGAATCGTGATAAAAATGTTATAAAATAATTTGAATTCCTAAAAATAGAGGGTGTAACCATCATTTAAATCAGATTCTAACCATTAGTATAAGCAACCTTTCTATATCGGGTTTTGTCTTTTAACTTAAAACTTCATTATCAGCAAAACCTCCTCTAATACTATGTTTAAGAATTACCTCAAAGTTGCTATCCGTAACATCATCAATCAAAAGATTTTTTCTTTTATCAATCTGGCTGGCCTTTCTATTGGTATGGCTGCTTGCTTTTTAATCTTATTGTTTATTCGATATGAGATGAATTTCGATTCATTTCAAAAAAATAAAGAAAATATTTACAGGGTAATTTCTGTGTCTACTAGTAATGGTGCAGAATATATGCAAAGCAATGTTGCCTCTGCTTTTGGCCCTCATGTATTTGAGCAATTTAGAGAAGTTACCAATTACTCAAGGTTGATGTGTCTAATACTTCTTTGTGGCAATACAATGATAGTGATATGTACAGAGGTGAGTTTCTGGTAGTAGATAGTGGTTTTCTAGAAATGTTTACCTATCCCGCAGTAGCTGGTAATGTCTCAGAAGCATTAAAAGACCCGTCTTCTATTGTGATTACTGAGCGTGTAGCTCAATGCCGTCAACTTAAGCATAAAAAAGATTGTTATAATTAAGTAATCGGTTTAAAAGATGGAAACATATGCTACTTTTTTTTTGAGCTACTTAAATCTGAACTTTTTAGTGTTGACTTTCAAAAGCAACATAGTATGAAGTCACAAGATTTTATTCGGAAACGACTATTGGGATTCTCACAGATAGCTGCTATTTTAATCAATCGGGTTGTAAAGAACCTCAGTATTGAAGTGAGTAATTTCTTTAACGCTATTGGTAGTTATTCGGTTTGCAGTAAACAAGCTTTCAGTAAAGCCCGCAAAAAGTTGAAGTATACTGCCTTTATAGCCCTGAATGGTAAGTATGTACAGGGATTTTATCAAACATCTTTGGTCAGCCTCTATCAAAACACTTATTATGTTTTTGCTGTGGATGGAAGTCTATGCCAACTTCCAACCTCACCGGCTATAGTAAAACATTTTGGCCTTTGGAAGAATCATACTGATACAGGTATGCCCATGGGTAGGTCTTGTGTAGTATATGATGTACTCAATCATGTAGTAATTCAAGGAGCATTAGCGAGTAATTCAGAAAGTGAGCAAGACTTATTTCGAGGCATTTATCACCAAATTTCTGAGTGCCTGCCTCAGCTCAGTCCCAAAGTTATTTGGCTTATGGATAGAGCTTATCCATCTTATGACCTATGTAAAACCATAGACATAAACGGTGGTACTTTCCTGATTCGTTGCAAGCGAAATTTTTGTAAAGAGGTAGCGCAATTTGCAGCTTCTGATAAACTAGAAGATCGGGTGATTTTATCAGCAAAGGTTTGGTACACAAAAAAAGGTGTGAAAAAAGAAAGCATACATACTCAACCTTTAGCCATAAGAGTTGTAAAAATTCCACTTCCTGGAGGTGAAATAGAATATTTGATGACCAATCTTGAGCTACCTGCCACAGAGCTTAAAATACTTTATGGTATGCGCTGGGGAATAGAAACTTATTATGATTACTTAAAGCATACCCTAGAATTGGAAAACTTTTCCAGCAAGACTGCAGAAGGCATATTGCAAGATTATCATGCCAGTTTACTTACCAGTAATTTAATCCAACTATTAATTACAGAAGCACAGCAAGAACTTGATGCACTAAAAGGAAAAAAAGGTAATAAATATCACTATCAAATAAACAAGGTAGCAGCTACAGGTATATTAAGGGGAGAACTGATTAAGCTATTGTTTACTCAAAAAGATATAGCTTACCGATTGAGTCAACTCAAAGAGCAGATAAAAAGAAATAAAAATGCTGTAGTACCCAATCGCTCCTTCAAAAGACATAAGTTTAAAAGAAGTAGGAGAAAGTTTCATCCTAATAAGAAAAAAGCGCTATGATGACTTAAGTTGACGGCATTGAGCGTGTAGCTCAAACCAATTTCCCTAATGAAAACCCGATTGGTAAAACAATAGAGTGGGAGAATACTGTAAACTTTAAAGTGGCTGCAGTAGTGAGCAACCCACCTGAAAATTCTCATCTTGAGTTTGACTACTTGGCATCTTTATTAGCTTTAAAAAACATGTATCCTGAGTGGGCAAACAGAGAAGGCTTTTACGAAGAATACGATACTTGGAATTACAGAACTTATTATCAGCTAGAGCCGGGAACAAATGTAGCAGCGCTTGAGTCTGGAATTAATGATTTTTTAAATAAAAGATTAGGAAGAGCTGGGGAGAAATCAGGCTCACATTTTTGGTTGCAAAATTTATCAGAGATTCATTTTACCGAAGGTGTTTCGGGTGATAATGTAACTGGAGGCGACTTAGATTTTATTTATGCATTTGCTCTGGTAGCTTTATTTGTATTGTTAATTGCTTGTATCAACTTTACCAATTTATCGACTGCCATTGCAGCTCGTCGTGCAAAAGAGGTAGGCTTACGCAAAACTTTAGGAGCGAGAAGGCAGCAATTGATGCAACAGTTTTTAAGCGAAACACTTTTAATGTCGCTTTTTGCTTTTGCGCTGAGTATGGTAATTATTCAGTTTGCCTTGCCATATCTCAATGAGCTTATAGACAGAAGCCTGACAATTTCATTCGATAAAGATTTCGATATTTTGGGTGTAATGCTCGGTATCTCACTTTTAACCGGATTGTTAGCGGGCAGTTATCCGGGATTGTATCTTTCTTCTTACCAGCCGATACAAGTGCTTAAAGGAAAAATACAAGCCTCAGGTGGAAGTACATTGCGTAAAGTGCTCATTATCTTTCAGTTTGCAATCGCTTCTTTGTTAATCATCTTTACAGTTACAGTGTATTCTCAGATGAGTTTTATGAAGAATTCTAAACTGGGCTTCAACAAAGAACAGGTCTTGTATTTCTATCATCCAGAACCAATTGAAAAGAGCTATACAGCATTTAAATCTCAAGTTTTAAATATAGAGGGAGTTCAAAGCGTGAGTCAGGCGAATGCAATGCCGGGTATAATGGGGGCAACTTATACCTACCTTTATCCGGGGGAAGATAACTCTGAGAATAGTGCTGGTTTGGTAACAGTAACAATTGAACCAGATTACATAGATTTGCTTGATCTCGAAATTATTGCAGGTAGAAACTTAAGTGATGACATTAAGACAGATGCAATGGGTGGTTATCTGATTACCGAAACAGCCGCTAAAAAACTAGGTTTCGAGAATCCAGTTGGACATCAGTTTCAGGTAAGGCAACCGGGAAGAACAATGGGTGAGATTGTTGGAGTTGTAAAAGATTTCCATTTTACTTCATTAAAAGATGAAATTGACCCCGTTGCTTTGTGGATTGGACCGCAAGATTATTACCTCACAGCAATTAAACTCGATACAGATAATCTTACTGATAAAGTGGCTGCTGTTGAAAAAGTGTTTAAAACGATTGCTCCCGATTTTCCATTCGATTATCAGTTCTTAGATCAGGAGTTTGATAGTTTATACAAAGCAGAAGACCAGTTAGGAACCTTGTTAATCATCTTTGCTTCTCTCTCTGTGTTTATTGCTTGTTTAGGCTTATTTGGCTTAACTGCATACATTGCTTCTCAGAGAAGAAAGGAAATTGGCATTAGAAAAGTACTTGGAGCCAGTGTTGAAAATATTATGGTGATGCTTTCTAGCGATTTTGCTAAGTTGGTGTTGATCAGCTTTGTGTTGATGTTGCCAGTTTCGTGGTGGTTTATTTCAGGTTGGCTTAATGAGTTTGCTTATCGCATAGACTTAGGCTGGCAGATTTATGGACTTTCTGGTGTAGGTGTTTTATTCGCTGCCATTATCACTGTGAGTTTCCTAGCCTTTAAAGCAGCCATAGCCAATCCGGTTAATTCTTTAAAGAATGAATAAGAGCTTGATACTTAATTGAGATATTAATTAAAAGAGGGAAGTTCATTCCCTCTTTTTTATGTATTTCCATCAAACACTAAAAAGCTGCAATCGCTCTTCGAGCATCGTAATTTCTTTGCTTACATCCGCCTCATTAATTGTCTTTAGCTTATCTAAAGTATTCATGAGAAAATGGCGATGTTCTTCGCTATATGGATGGAAAGGTCGGTGCTCGATCGCCTTTAATATTTTATCCCATTTGTGCATAAACCGATTGCCTTTATCAGTAATACAAAGGTTAGAAAAATGCTCCCAAATGTAATTAATCGCTGTGTCATTAGGATGCAACATATCAGCCTCATAAAAGCGGTAATCTCGTAAGTCATCCATCATCATCTCATAAGCCGGAAAGTAAAATACATTTGGGTGAGACTCACTTAAATGGTGACAAGCCAAACGCAATACAGACTTACTTACCGAATTTAAAGGCAGCGTATCTTTAATATGTCTTATCGGGCTGATTGTCAAAATTATAGTTGTTTCTGGCGAAAGCTTTTTGTGAAGCTCATTAAATGCCAAAATTATTTGCTCAGGCGTTAGCAACTCTTTATGGAAATACCTTGCCGGCATTTTATGGCAATTAGCAACCACCTCTTTGTTTTCTAGTAATCGATACACAAAGGCAGTACCGAAAGTAAGCGCCAGCACATCTGTTTTATGCAGAAATTCTCCTGTTTCGTGAATCTTCTTATCTATTAAACTTTTAAGTGAATCTTTCTCCGCCGAAGTAATCTCAGAATGTAAATCGTAGTGATAAAACATTCCTTGATTTTGTATAATTTTTTCGTTTGAAAGTGTGTGCCTCATATATGCATGCTGCAACAAATGGAGAGAAGATATAGGGTTAAAAATGACCCCAAAAGGATTTACCAATGTATCGAACTTATATCGCTGAAGAAGATTTCCGATATTATCAGAAAAGCAGGAACCAATTGTTAGAATTTTGTCTTTAAGCGAAATTTGCTTTGTGGGGGGATGAAGACTAATTTCTGTTCTGAAACTTTTGCTCATAGTTTATATGGTTTAGGGTAAGGAGATTATTTTTCGTAAATCGGGGTTTGATTTATCTATGATCGATATTACGAAAAACATCTCCTAAATTTAATGATTTTCCCCACAAAAACCGACTATAAACCTTTTGCCTTTCTCAGATAAACATTCCCGTTTATGGTTTCGAGTTTTATTGAAGTTGAAGGGTTAGATTTATAACTTGCTTTAAGGTTATAACCTACCATTGGGTGTTCTTTTCTGTTTAACAAATTAAGCTCTTCCAGATCAGAATAGATCTCTCCATTAATTGTTTTCATCTCAAAATTAGCAGCGTCATTTTCTTGCCAGTTTATATCAATAAAACCATTAATGGTTTTAATGGCCATGGTATTTTTTAAATCTCTAATCTCAATATCTGCATTTAAAGAGTTTAAGCTTAGCAAGCATTTTTCGGGTACTTTAATCTCATAAATGATCTCACTTATAATAAAAGACTCGTTGCCCGTCCAGAATTTTATATTTTCGTTTTCTGGGTCGTAATTTTTCTTGCTCATCCAATTATTAAACTTTTTATTGATGGATGATTTAATGGTGAGCCCAGAATTACCTACAGGTGTAAATTCGTGTTTGAGCGAATCGTTGTATAAGCCATTGTTTAAGTCGATACTTGCTTTAAATGAAACCTTGTTAGAGTTCCAAGTCGTGATTTTAATGAGGTCTGCAAACTTTAAATCAATATCAATTTTACCTGTTGCAGAAACATCAAATTGCTTTTCTATTATTTTTTGGGCACTAAGGTTCAGGGTAAGTATCGACATGATACTAGCAAATAGTAAAATTTTCATTTTATCTGTTTGATTAAAGAAGAAAGATTATCGTCTAGGAATATGCTTTAGAAGCGATAAAGAAGCTTTTAGGTGTTAGACTTCTTAAAAAATTACATTGTTATATATTGTTTTAGAGAAGAAAGCTGAACCTTATTCAGCTTTCCTTAAGTAGATGTTATCGTTAATCGTATTTAATTGTAACTCAACACCGCCGTTGTTAATTTGGCCTTCTATTTTACCACCGCCACCAACTCTTACTCCTTTGAACTCTGCTGAGCTATAAGTGATTTCGAAGTTCGAATAGATTTCGCCATTTAAAGCTCTAAGTTTAATGTCACACTTGCTAGTTGCTGGCATGGTTAGATCGATAAATCCATTTACAGATTTAATGGAATTAGGTTTGTCTTGAGCGAGGTTAGAGAAAATGATAGTAATGTCTCCATTGGTTGTATTGGCTACAATTGGACCTGAAACATTCTCTATGTGAATATCAGAACCTTTGGCATCGATTTCAATTTCACCAGCGATGTTTTTTACTCTAAATTCGTCTCCATGCCAGTTAGTTTCGTGAATGGTTACATTCATACTTTGCGGTACTTTTATCACATAATCAATATCTTCTCTCGAAGCTTTTTCAATCTTAACCTCTCCATCTTCCTCTGTTACATAAAGGCCAATGTTTGTATTGTCTATAGCGGTATTGTAAAGTGCTTTAAGCCCTTGTGCTCTTTCTGGTGGCTTCTCATAACCTCTGGCTATAATTTGTAATTCACTGCCATTATATCCAGTAATTTCAACTTTGCTGTCGTCTATGTATACAGATAGTTTCCCATCTTTTTTACTTACATTTTTTTTGTACTCCTGAGCGTATGCAACTAAACTTCCAATAGCAAAAAGTACAATTAATAAAACTTGTTTTTTCATTTGATTAAATTTAATTAGAGTTAATGTTTTAAATATTTTATAAAAGCAGCCCGATTCCTTCTTGAGCTTTGTTTCTTACTATATCGATTACATCTTGCTTTTCTAGTAATTGTTCGAATTGAGCCACAGCTCTTTTGTCTTCCAAAGAGATTAGGGCATCAATAATCATTATCTGAATACTCGGATCGTCTTGATTCGAGAGTGTAGTCAAAAGCACATCTTGCACATCAACTTTTTCTTTGTAATGGATTAATGCTTCACAAGCAGCCATTCTCACATTGGTATTTTGGTCTGTTGCAAGTGTTTCTGAAAGCGCGTCTACTATACGTTGATCAATTTCATTCATCTCATAAGTATAGTTTACTGCCATTATGCGATCGCTAGCAGACTGTTGCTTAAGCAAAGAGAGCATAACCAGTGTTTTTGTGGTGTTAAGCTCATCTCGTAAAGATTGTACTTCCTCTGTCTGAATTTGCTCCATTCTTATTTGTTTGTCTACAAAGAAACCAGCAAGAAATAAGGCAACTGAAGCAGCAATTCTAAGTGGTAGTGAACTATTCCACGTTTTTTTAATGGTGAATAACCACTGACCAGATTTTCCGAATTTTTTATTGTTGTTTTCTTTTTCGATTTCTTCATCGAGCATCGAGTAAAAATCTTTAGAAAGCTCAACAGGTGAGTCAAATTCTACCGATTTATCCATGCTGTCGTGAATAATTCTTAGCTCATCATATTCATTAAAAAGCGCTTCATTTTCAGCCAGCTTTTGTTCAATTTCTTTATTCTCTTTTTCTGAGAGCGTACCTTCCAGGTAGTCAATCAGTTTATCTTTATATTGATTTTCTTCCATCTTATTGATGTTTTAAATTCAATTTTGTTCGGTCATAAAATAAAGGCCTTTCAGTTTCTTTACTGCCCGATGCACTTTCACTTTTACAGCACTTTCAGTTATTCCCATTAGCTCGGCAATGGTGTTGTATTTCATTTTCTGGAACTTAGTTAGTATTATAATTTCTCTTTGGTCTTCGTCCAGTAGGGTAAGTGCTTTGTAAAGTGCTTTCTCTCTCTCGGCCTGTTCGGTATCTTGTAGTTTTTCAGCAGCAATGTTTCCTAGTTTTTCGAGGTCGCTAAATCTCGATCTTTTGTTTTTCTGATTCGTTACATGGTCTTTGTAAAGGTTTCTCGCCATTTGAAAAAACCAAGCTTTAAAACTCATTCCACTTTGGTAACTATTTCGGTATTTGATTAGGCGGTAAAATACATTTTGAGTTAAGTCTTTACTTAATTCTGTTTCGAATGAAAGCTTCAGGTAAAAGTTGTAAAGCATTCCCTGATATCTTTCAAACAGAATGGAAGTCTTTTCCAAGTCTCCTTTTTTTACCAATTCCATTACTGCTTCATCAGTCATTGTAATAATCGCTATTGTAATGCTGTATTTAAATTTTGATCTGGTTACCTGTGCTTTTCAGAAAGGTTACAAAAAAGTAAGATTTTTTTTAACTGTATTCCACAATTGTCGTAAGAAAGTAAAACACACAGTAACAGTCGAAATAATTTTAGAAGATGAAAAGACTTTTTACCGCATTTTTTATTGTAACTACCTTTTGCCAGTTATCATTCTCACAATCTTTTGTAGACGAAAAAGAAGATATTTCAGTGCTTCCTTTTGGAGGTTGGCAGGGTAGAGATTCTGAAATCTATGAAAAAATAATTACTGAGAAGATTCTTGCACTCATTATCGATTCAAGAAAATTTAATGTAATTACTTCTGACGACGCAGAACTCAAGCGTATCGCAAACGAATTAAGAATACAACTTTCTGGTATGGTGGACGAATCCACCGCTGTAGAAGTTGGTAAACGAAGAGGAGTTAAACTTTTTATTGTGGGAAATTACACTGGTAACACAGTAGAATACCACAAAGCCACTTACAACGACGATGGCGATTTAAAAGAAAATAGCCATTACACATCCAAAATAAGAGCAAGTATTAAGTTAATGGAAGTAGAAACAGGAAAATACACTGCTTCTACAGAAGCTTCTGCCTATGGTAGGTCTTCGTCTGAGAGAGGAGCTGTATTAGATGCGTTGGACAGGCTTGCCGAAGAGATTTTCGATAATTTCAGAAAGTACTTTCTTATTCAGGCTTACACTAGTGGTGTAAATCAAAGTGAAGTTCTTCTAGATAGAGGTTATGAATTAGGTGTGAAGGAAGGAATGACATTCGAAATTTTTGATATCGCAAAAGAAGAGGGTAAAGTAAGAAAGGATGTAGAAATTCCCGTGGGAACTCCAAGAATTGGAATTATCAAAATTACAGATGCTGAAGCGAATTCTGCCAGAGGTTTATTAATGGGCGAAGCGAAAGGTTTAATGCCTGGCTATTTGGTAAGAGAGATGAAATACACCGCAACCACCTCTGCCACTATTGTAAATAAAACCTTAAACAAGGTAACCATTAACCGCGGACAGAACTTTGAAATAAGGAGCGGTGAGTATTTTACGGTTTTAAAAGCCAAGAAAAATGGCAGTTATACAGGCAAAACCAAAAAAGTCGGATTAATTTATATCAGTGAAACGGCAAGCGATTATGCTGTGGGTAAGATACTAAAAGGTAGATATGCTTTTAGAGAGGGAATGATTGTAGAAGAAACCAATGGTAGTCCGTACATGGTGAGTGCATCTTTCTCTTATGGTTTGAGTTTAGACCAGAAAATTGTGAGAGCTAATGAGCCAAGTGGTGTGCACATGGTAAATAATGGAGAGCCAGGTAGTGTTAGTCTTGATACTGACTATCTTGAAAGATACAATGACTTGTCAGACGGCGAAATTTATACATTTAATGTGCACATTAGAGATTTGCTCTACAATTATACATTTACCATGGGTATGGATTTTTATAGCATTGATAATGGTGAGTTAAATGCGTGGGTACCAAAAATAGGAGGGAGTTATCAAATTCCGATTATACCAGAGTTAATCTATCTTTCTCCCGGTGTAGAAATCGGTTATGGTAAAATGAGGCAAGAGTTTAACGAAGTAAATCAACTTTCAGAAGATGAGAGTGATTTTGTAAGAGACTGGTCGCCAATGTTAGGTGCAAGCTTAGAAGGAATTTTAAGGTTGAAAAATGTACTGTTGTTTGCTAATGTTTCTTACAGGCATTTGAGGTATAACTCTTGGAAATATAGAGCTAAAACTGGCAAAGACGATGACGATGGAAATCCTGAAACTAAGTTTTATTCTATTCCAGATCAAATGGTGCCATATTCCAATGTGATAATTGGGCCTTTATATATGCAAGCCGGTATTAGAATAGAATTTCCTGTTAGTGGTTTTTAAACCCTAACAGGTGATTTTTTATATAGGCCTTACCTTTTAAATAAAAGGGATTGAAAATCAAGGTTTTAAATGCATTAATGTATAAAATAAAACCCCGCAATTAGCTAATAAAAGCTTTTTTCGGGGTTTTTGATTTGTTAAATTGTAGTGTCTAATCACAATTAACACTACAATATATGAGAGATCAACAGCTTTTCCAACCACAAGATTACTTAACTCCAAAATGGTATTTATTTAAGAGTAGTAAATTGGGTAATGTTTATGATAGCATCCCTTGGGAACAACTTTCTGCATGTCTGCCTAAGAAAAATAAAGGCCCTGGTGCTCCTAGCTGGTTTTCGCCTCAGGGCATGTTTGGCTTAATGTTTCTAAAAGCCTATTTAAACCTGAGTGATGAAAAGCTCATAGCACGCTTTAATACCGATTGGAGCCTTCAGCTATTTTGCAATAAATTGCTACAGGATCATCAAAAGATTAAGGATAAGGCCATTTTAAGTCGAATCAGGACGTATATGGCGGACCATACTGATTGGCAACAACTTCAAGAGGTACTACTCCAACACTGGAAAACAGACATGCATAATACGCATGTGCTCTTAATGGATGCTACTTGTTATGAGAGTTATATTCGTTTTCCTACCGATGTTAAGCTGCTCTGGGAGAGCTGCCAATGGGTGTTTGAAAAGCAGCTTTACAGATACTGTAAAATATTAGGAGTAAAACGACCTGGCTCCAAATATATAGATCAAAAGCGCATGCAGATGTCTTATGATCGTAGTCGTAAAAAGACATATAAAGCTGGTCGCAAGCGTAAAAAGTCATTGATATATCTACTATCCAAAGGATTGGGGCAACTGCAATGCCTACTTAACGAAAATCCACAAATACAGCTTCACTTACATGAGAGAACATATCTAAAAACTATAAAGAAGATAATCGAGCAACAGCAATTCTTGCAGCAGCATCCAGCTAAAGAATTGAAAAACAGGATTGTATCACTTCCCAAGGCTTATGTTAGGCCGATAGTGCGAGGTAAAGAAGCTAAAAGGGTTGAGTTCGGAATGAAGGCACACCTGCTTCAGGTGGATGGTATCTGCTTTATCGATACCATGGAGTTCCGCGCTTTTAATGAAAGTACCAGACTGAAATTAAGTAGTTTAAAACATAGATCGATATTTGGCTCACTTCATCAACTAGGAGCAGATCGCATTTACGCCACCAACAAAAACAGGAAGTATTTAACAGAAAAGAAGATATTTACCTGCTTTCCAAAGAAAGGTCCTAAAGTAAACAACCCTGCTGAAAGCCAACTCAGAAGTCTCATCTCTAGCCAAAGAGCCACGGTGATGGAGGGAAGTTTTGGCGTGCATAAAACAGCTTATGGCCTCAATAAGATCAAGGTTAAAGGAGAAAAACGAGAAATGATACACGTTTTTTTCGCAGTTATGATGGCCAATGCCGTTAAGATCAGCAAAAGGAAATCAGAACAAGCCCCTCTACTTCAGGCCGCCTAAACCTAAAGCTGAAAAGCCTATGGGATGAGTGTGTCTATACTATCCAAAAGCAATATTTTCCAGTTTTATCAATAGGATTACTCACAGTATTGTACTTTTTAAATAGTCCAAAACAGCAGGTACCAAGATTTGAAACAAAAAAAAGCTGAACTTTATCTATCCAACTCTTATTTTTTATTGGTCTTAATCAATTTTCAAGGAGGCCCTAGATAAGAAAAGAAATAACTGGTTGATCAGCAGGAGCAAGCTCGAAATTAATTAATTCTTCTGCACTAACCCAAAGTGTTTTGTCGTGATCGGTGAGAGTGATGTTGCCTTCTAAAAATTGAGTTTTGTAAACCCATAGCACAATTACAGCGTGAGCATATTCGTGAATAACTTTTGTGATGATTTCTTTGGGAGAAATGTTGATTTGGAGTTCCTCTTTAATTTCTCGTATGAGCGCTTCCTGATGATTTTCGTCTTTTTCGATCTTGCCACCAGGAAATTCCCATAAGCCAGCCTGATGTTTACCGGGTTTTCTTCTGCAAATTAAGATATTATCTTCTTTATAAATTACTCCGGCGACTACATCAATTTGCTGTTTTTGCATATAACTTTTAATCTATATTTTCAACAGTGTTACCACCTGTTATGTCTTCCACAAGATTAAAGAAAGCCTGTTTTCTATCAGAGCTTATTTCCCAATCTGCTGGAATACTTTGGAACCCATTTTCAAACTCTTCTCCGCTTCTACGGTAATCGAAAAATCCCCATGAAGCATGTACACTTGTGGCTGCGGTAAAATTATTCCAATCATTTTCAAAACCATAATTATCATCTTCATTGTAAATAATTGGTTGGTTATCGTACCCGTTTACAGTTTTGGTTTCATTTACCAAAGCAACAATTTCGTCAGGGTCTTCCATGCCATTGCCATGTAGGATAATAAAGTCTGCAACTTCTACCACATTTGATTTTGGTAGGTGCTTTCCTGTATAGCTGGTACTAACTGGATATCTATGGCCATCTCTTTCGATAGATTGTGCAAGGGTTATTAACTCATGCACTCTGTATTGGAATAAGATATCGTGATCGTAATTGCCATTACACTCATTGTTAATTTCGATTAAGATGTTTTTATATCCTTTATCGAAAAACCAGTTTACTGCATTTTCAACTCCTGCTTTTACAGCAGTTTCATCATTCAAGTATTGGTCTTGACCAAAATAGAAAAGCCCTACGATAGGCGCCATTCCTAGTCTATCGGCTTCGTCTAGAATTAATTCTAACCTGCTCATGTAGGCAGAGTCTAAAGAACCATCGGGATTGAAAGCAGAGTTTACCCAACCTGAGTTTCCGTATCCCATTGGGCTACCACCTTGCAAGTTGATAGTGAAAGAAAGAAGACCTTTTGTATACCAGCTTTCCATTGCTGCTACAAATTCTTCTGTATTTCTGTTGGCATCCCACTCATCTGAATCTGGATAAGCCCAGTTATCTGCAGTGGGGTCATTAGTGTCGTCAAAAATACCGTTTACCATTCGAGAATTTGGAAGTAAACCTTCAATTTCGTAGCCATTCCATTCTACGTTTTCGAATGTTAATTTTCCATTAATCAAGAATTTATCTTCTGAAATCGATACTGTAGTGTGTATAGCTTCTTCTACAGTTTGTTCCTCTTCTTCATCAATTATCTCCACTTCATCTTCTACAGTCTCTTCTTGAGGGTCAATGTTTTCATCAGAACCTTCATCACAACTGCTAAAGATTAATATTGATAATGAGAGAATTATGAGTTTGGTTAGTAATTTTAAATGCTGGGATTTCATAAAAAATTAGAAAATAAAAAAATAAGTACTGTCCGTCAGTACTTATTAAAATTCAACAATTGTTCCAATGGTATTAATTGGCTTTAGGCGTGAGCTTTATGAAAAATCCACCACCGGGAGCGAGTTGGAGTTCTCTCCTGTCAAATGGTTTTATTTCGTCTTTGGTAATTTGGTATTTAGTACCATCTGTTTTGCTGTCATCCATGTCTGAAAGTATGGTAGCATCATAACTATTTTCCGTTAAGAAGAAGAAGTTAACTGCTACTTTTCTTGCTTCCCAATTGGTAATGCCTCCAACATACCATGCATCTCCTTTTTTTCTGGCAATTATTGCAAACTCGCCAACTTTGCCACCTATAGCTTGTGTATCGTCCCAAGTAGTTGGAATATCAGCAATAATATCTAAAACTTTTGGCTCTTTTTCGTAAGCTGTGGGAGCATCAGATAGCATTTGCAAAGGTCCTTCGTACACCACATACATGGCAATTTGCTGTGCTCTGGTACCTTGACTCATTGGTGCATCAAAAACTACTTTAAAGTTGTCTTTGTTTACATTGTTCATTGCTCCTGGTGTGTAGTCCATTGGTCCAGCCAGCATTCTTATAAATGGAATAGTTGCTGCATGGTCGGGCGTAGTACCATCTGGCTCAGAGAATTTGTTGTATTCTAAACCTCTTACCGCTTCCTGATTAATTACATTAGGAAAAGTTCTGTTTAATCCCGTTGGTTTGTATGCACCATGGAAATTTACTAATATTTTCTTTTCGGCTGCTGCCTTGGCAATTCTGTAATAAAAATCGACCATTTTTTGGTCGTCTCTGTCCATAAAATCAACCTTAATACCGCTAATTCCCCATTTTTCGAATTGGTTCATCGCTTCTTCTAGTTGGGCATCGAGTGTTCTTGCCACACACCAAAGTATAATTTTTACGTCTTTTTGTTTGGCATAAGCAATTAGCTCAGGCATATCTATCTCTGTAGTGATTTTAGTTAAATCAAACTGATCAGACCAGCCCTCGTCCAGATTGATATATTCAATATTGTTTTTTGCAGCAAAGTCTACAAAATATTTATAAGTTTCAGTGTTAAAACCGGGTTCAAAATCGACTCCTGTTAGGTTTAAGGCATTCCACCAGTCCCAAGCAACTTTACCGGGTTTTACCCAAGAAAAGTCTCCTTCTGAAGGTTTAGCAAGTTTGTATACTAAGTCATTATTGAGCAATGTTCTGTCGTCTTCTGAAAACACAAATACTCTCCACGGAAAACTTCTGCTTCCTTCGGTTTTTGCTAGGTAATCTGCTCTTTCTTCTACCAATAGATCAAAATCCATGTGCCCGCCAATTTTTTCTTTGGTCGGATATTTTGGTAAAATAGATTTTAATGAATTCTTTTCTTCTCCTTTTACTATATACAAGCCTGGGTAACTTTCTAAATCTGCTTCTGTAAAAACCATTTTAACACCACTTCGGGCTTCTGCTAAAAATGGGAGCATCATCATTTTATCGTTTGAAAGTTGCTGAATAGGCGAGGTGATGTAATTGTTTTCGTAGCTATGTTGAAAGCTATCTTTGTCTAATTGAGCTGAAACTAGCGGATAGTTATCTCTAAAGTTGAAATTTATTTCTTCAGACTTTATAGTTATTGGGTCATCAAACTTAGTAATAAACCGATAAGCAAAGCCCTCATCGTAAATTCTGAACTCAAGCGAAAAGTCTTGTTTAAAGTCTAGGAGTAAATAGTTATAATGGTCGTTTATGCTGTCTTTTTTCCAGTAGAGGGGATCAATAAACGTATTATAAGTTTCTATAAAATTATCTTTTACTTTAGCTTTTTTTCCTAACACAGTTCCGTCTTCCAAAGTCATTGAGATAGCCGAAGGAAGAATAATTTCTTGTTCTTTTACTTGTAATGAGTAGTAGATTTTATCACTTACGTCTATTTGAGCGATAAGCCCTTCATCTGGTGATACAAGTGTAAAGGTTTTAGTTTTTTGTGCTTTAAGTGAAATGAATGTGCTAAGTATGAATAAGAGAGTAAGTACATTTATCTTCATAAAAAATAAATTTATTTTTAGGATACAGGTGTTAGTATCTCTACTAAATAAACAATTTTTAGCTAAAGAAATAGATTAACTTACTATTTTTTATTAATTAAGACAGAATCGTGCAAGTGATTAAATTTCTTGCCAATCTGAAAAGATATTTTTTCTAAGCGTAGAAAAAGGAGGGAGTAAAAAAAACTCCTGTATGATTTATATGATACAGGAGCCTTTTTTGCTAAAGGCCAAGTTTTAGCAAAGCTTCTTGATCGTTAACCAATCCGCGGCTAACAATTTTTTTAAATGTAGATATCCAGTTTATCAGTTCACCTTTTAGCTCAGCATTTTTAGCTGTAAGATCAATCAGTTCGGTTGATAGATTATCTCTTTCTAAAATGGTTTCCTCTATACTGTCTATGCTTTTTAAGCAATCTTTAATTGTACTATCATCCACATTATAAGGCTTCATGGAATTAAGTGCATTTGTATCTTCAGAGATTTTGGTGTAAAACTGTTTGATGTTGCGAATCCATAGAGACTCTCTTTGAGGGTTCAGCTTGTCTGCTTTTAATTGCTCAATTATATTCTGTTGTGATCTAAATAGATTCTGAACTAGAATTTTATGGAACATAAACAATTTGTGCAGCTCATCAATTGCTTGGTTTTTTGTTTTAGTGATATTCTTTTTGCGCTCCATGTTCACTTGATATGCCTCAATTGATTCTAACAATTGCTTTATTGAGCTAATGGCTTCTTGTATTACTTTCTCAGAATAATTGATAGAAGCTAGTTTAGCTGTAAGTGATTTGTCTTTGAGAATCTTTTCTAACTGGATTTTCCATTCCTGAGCTTTTTCAGCAAAGAATACTGGCTGTTTTGTAGGTTTCTGAATTACAATTTCAGACTGATCAACCTTTTTTAGAAAAAACTTTTCTGATAGCGCGTTTTGTGATTTTTCCATATAAGAATATTAGTATAAAAAATCGTGAGGGATGTTTTTGATGGGTTAACGCGATTATTTTAAATGTTATATAATTTATGCAGATAATAATAATAGGACTTACGCAATATTAAATTTCTCTAGCAAAAATGCTCAAGATTTGAGAGATTGTTTTTTTTAATACTAATTTATATGGATAAATCTCTGTACATATCATATCTTCTCCATACTCACGGGAATTATACCTGTACCCACATGGCAGCCCATTCTATGGATGTCAGTCATGACCAAGTCACACGTTTTCTAGCCCATTCTAAATTTACCTCTTCCGACCTGTGGGATATTGTCAAGGGCCATCTCCAAGATAGCGCAGACTCATTTATCCTTGTCGATGACAGTGTTCAGGCAAAGAGGTATTCCCGGTATATAGAATTGGCCAAAAGGCAGTACTCAGGCAATGAGCATGGCCTAGTCAATGGGATCAATCTGGTAAACATGGTACACAGCAATGGCATTGATGGGGATTACTATCCTATCGATTACCGAATCTACCACCCAGAAACGGATAAGAAGACCAAGAATGACCATTTCCAGGAGATGTTCACCCGAATGACCATGCGTAAAGACCTGAAAGCCAAAAAGATACTTTTTGACAGCTGGTATGCTTCCATGGACAACCTTAAGCTTGTGCACAGAAGCGGCTGGACATTCTTCACTACCCTGAAGAGCAACCGCCAAGTCAGCCTATCCAGAGACACAGGGATGCAGGCTGTGGGCACAGTCGAGCTTTCCGGTAGGCAACTGCTGGAAGGCGTACAGGTCAAACTCAAAAAATACCCTTACCCCGTCAAATTATTCAAGATAGTCTCCCTAAACGGGGACATTGAATGGGTGATCACAAATGATCTATCGGACAGGATGAATGTATTTGAGGCCGAAAACGAATCCCAGATCAGATGGCAGATTGAGCAGTTCCACAGGGAATACAAACAGCTTACAGGCTCTGAGAAGTGCCAATGCCGAAAGGCAATCTCCCAGAGGAACCATCTAGCTTGCTGCTACCAGGCTTGGATAGGGCTGAAACTCCTTGCAAAACAGTTGAAAACAACGCTCTATCAAATCAAAGTACTTCCGTTCAGCAACTATCTTAAACAGATTCTTGCTAATCCTATTATCATTTTTAACTTAAATGCGTAAGTCCTAAATAAAATAAAATTATTTATTCCTTCTATTGCTTGGGTTACTATCTATTGGGGTTAGAATACGATCAAAAAAAGCATTTCAAATTCCGTTGAAATGCTTTATCTATTAAAGTGATGGTTGTTATTCACATATTATTATCGATATTCCTCAATCTTGAATTTTCCTTCTTGTTGAAGAGTTTGTCCTTCAGTTAATTTGACTGAAATTATTTTCTTGGAGACATACATGTTATCATAAAGACTATCAATTTCAGCTTCTACTCTAATTTTTTGTTTGTTGTCTATTAATTCGTGATAATTAAAGCTGTTGAAATTACTATAGTCATCTTCATTCATAAAAAGTAAAAATGTATGTCCATTATCAGCTTTTAGATAGATGAAAGGACTTATTAAAAGATCATTTTCTTCAAGTACTTTCAAATACTTTGTAGTGCTTGAGTCTTCTTTCATCATTCCTTCATAACCTAGACTATCCTTCCGATTTAAATAGTTAGACAAGAGGCTGTCAGGTCTTCCATAAAAACTTCCTAACTTCAACCAATTATAGAATAAATCTGCTGAAATTTTAGTTGAAGCTTGCTCAGTTGAATTACAACTGATGAACATGATACTAAAAACAATTATGTTGAGTATATTTCTCCTCTTGCGCACAAGTTAAGTTATTGGCAACTATCTTATAAACAACAACTCTCTGTATTTAGGCAAAGGCCATACTTCGCTATCGACATATAATTCAAGTTTATCTACAGAGTATCTGATTTTCTTGAAATACTTGCTTTTTACATCATCGCAATAGGCTATAGCTTTCGCTTCTATATCTGTAATCTTGTTGATGCGCTTTCGCTCTTCAATCATTTCGTACACACTGTTTTTTACGATATCGATATGCTCAGAAATTTCTTGAATGGTTTTTATTACTGCAGAATTATCTATCTCTAAACCTTTTAAGCCATTCGCATTTTGGATAAGCATATTCTGATAAGTAACAGAGGTTGGAATAATATGGTTGAGTGCTAAATCACCCATAATACGAGATTCTATTTGTATTTTTTTGATATAGTTTTCCAACAGTATTTCATGTCGAGCTTCCAACTCTCGCTCTGTACAAATTTTATATTTTGTATAGAGTGTTTTAGTTGATTTGCTAATGTATGCTTTAAGTGCTCTTGGTGTATCTTTTATATGAGGAAGCTTTCTCGATTCTGCTTCTTTAATCCAATCTTCAGAATAACCGTCACCTTCGAATCTTACTGCTTTAGAAGACTTAATGTAATCTCTTAGTATTTTAATTATAGCCAGTCTTCTTTCCATACCAGTGTTGATCTCTTTATCAACTGCTGTTGCAAAATTGTTAAGTTGATCTGCTACAGCAAGGTTTAATACCGTCATTGGAGCGGCTACATTAGATTCTGAACCAACAGCTCTAAACTCAAATTTATTACCTGTGAAAGCAAATGGTGAAGTACGGTTTCTATCTGTGTTATCTTGTATGATAGAAGGGATTTTATCGATACCCAACTTCACGTACATATTATCACCTTTTTTTACTTTAATGTTGCCATTATGTTCCAACTCATCAAGTACTGCAGTTAATCTCTCTCCAATAAATACAGAAATAATAGCAGGAGGGGCTTCTTGACCACCAAGTCGGTAATCGTTGCCGGCAGAAGCAACACTGGCTCTGAGTAGTTCATTATGGTCGTGTACAGCTTTAACGGTACAGACAAAAAATGTAAGAAACTGTAAATTTTCTCTGGCACTACTACTCGGACGGAAAAGATTAATGCCATCACTTGTAATGAGCGACCAGTTATTATGGTTACCACTACCATTAAGACCAGCAAATGGTTTTTCGTGGAATAGTACTTTTAGATTGTGTTTGAGCGAAACCCTTTCCATTACATCCATCATCAATTGATTATGGTCTGTGGCTACGTTCATTTCTTCGTATGAAGGAGCTACTTCAAACTGGCTGGGAGCCACTTCGTTATGTCTTGTTCTTACAGGTATTCCGAGTTTTAAACACTCGATCTCGAAATCCTGCATAAAATCGTAAATTCTTGTTGGGATTGAACCAAAATAATGATCGTCTAACTGTTGGCCTCTTGCCGGATTATGCCCGAAAACAGTTCTTCCGCCCATTACTAAGTCTGGTCGGGCGTTAAAAAGTGCTCGATCTAATACAAAATATTCTTGTTCGCAGCCAAGGTATGCCTGTACAGCGTTTACATTTCTATCAAAAAATCGACAAACCCTTGTAGCTGCTTTATTTATAATTTCATTGGCTTTTAGTAGTGGTGCTTTATAATCTAAAGCCTCGCCAGTATAAGAAACAAATACTGTTGGAATACACAATGTATGGCTTAGAATAAACATGGGAGAACTTGGGTCCCAAGCGGTGTATCCTCTGGCTTCAAAAGTACTTCTTATACCTCCACTCGGGAAGGAAGAAGCATCTGGCTCTTGTTGTACAAGGGCTGTTCCTTTAAAGTTTTCGATGTCTGCATCTGAATCAAAAAATGCGTCGTGTTTTTCGGCTGTTGAACCGGTTAATGGTTGGAACCAGTGGGTATAATGAGTAGCTCCTTTATCTAGCGCCCATATTTTTACTACAGATGCAATGGCATTTGCTGTTTCAAAATCAATTCTTTTTCCTTTTTGGATGGCATAAATCAGTCTCTCAAATACATCTGGAGAGAGGGTATATTTCATTTGTTTTATACCAAAGGCATTGTCTCCAAAATAATCTGACACTTTGGAAGACGGAGGACTAACATGTATGCGTGGCCTGTTTTGCGCAAGCTCTAGGGCTTTAAAGCGGAGTATTGCCATGTTAAAAAAGTTTGTTAATTAAACTTTATCTGATTGAATTCTCTCAAAAGATTCAAAAAAGAATCAAATTGATTGAATTTAGTCAAATAAAAGTAGATAGGTGTTTTGTATTGGTTATATAATCGAAAAAAAAAGCTGTCCGCAGTTTGCGAACAGCCCTTGAAATAATAAAAAGTTTCGCTTATACAGCTGCGCTTTTTACAGTTTTGATGATTCTTCCAGCTACTTTGTATGGATCAGCAGCAGAGTTAGGACGACGGTCTTCTAACCATCCTTTCCATCCTTTCTCTACAGTAGCGATAGGAATTCTGATTGAAGCACCTCTATCTGAAATTCCGTAAGAGAATTTGTCGATAGATTGAGTTTCGTGCTTACCAGTTAATCTTAAGTGGTTATCAGCACCATATACATCAATATGAGCTTTTATGATATCTGCAGGAGCAAATGCTTGGCAGATTGTATCGTATACTTCTTTAGAACCAGACTCTCTTAATGGAGAGTTAGAGAAGTTAGCGTGCATACCAGAACCATTCCAGTCAGTATCACCAAGAGGCTTACAGTGCCAGTTGATTGATAAACCATATTTCTCAGCAGTTCTTTCTAAAAGGTATCTCGCAACCCAAATTTGATCACCAGCAGCCTCAGCTCCTTTAGCGAAAATTTGGAATTCCCACTGTCCTGTAGCAACCTCAGCGTTGATACCTTCAACGTTAAGACCTGCTTCAAGGCAGATATCTAGGTGTTCTTCAATAATTTCTCTTCCGTATGCAGAAGTTCCACCAACACCGCAATAGTAAGGTCCTTGTGGTGCAGGGTAACCGTTTGCTGGGAAACCTAATGGTAAGTCAGTTTCTGGATTCCATAGGAAATATTCTTGTTCAAAACCAAACCAGAAATCGTTGTCCTCATCATCTATAGTAGCTCTACCGTTAGATTCATGTGGAGTGCCATCAGCATTTAATACTTCTGTCATTACTAACCAACCGTCTTTTCTAGCCGGATCTGGAAATAAAGCAACAGGTTTTAATAAACAGTCAGATGCACCACCTTCAGCTTGTTCAGTTGAACTACCGTCAAATGACCACATAGGAAGGTCTTCTAATTTACCACTGAAGTTATTTTCAATTTTAGTTTTGCTTCTTAGGCCTTGTGTTGGTTTATAACCATCAAGCCAAATGTACTCTAATTTTGCTTTCGCCATTCTAGTTGATTTTATTGAATTGGAAAAAATTGCTTTAAAAAATCACCTCAAATTTAAGAAAAAGTACTTAAACTTGGATTATTAGGTGATAAATCTAGTGATATTTACAGAAATTACTAAAATTTTTTAATGGATTGCTTAAAAATTTAAGTAAATGAAAATTTTACCTGATAAAATTAAGAAATTGTTAATTCAAGATTAGGTTTTCTATATTAGTTTTAAGGAATTGTGATATATAGGGCGGTTATTCATTGTTTTTTACATCTTTTTTTGTAAAAAACTTAAAATATGGTACAAATAAAAAAAGTAAGTACATGTACTTACTTTTGCTTAATTATTGCTATTTAATGATGCCTTAGAAAAAAACTAAAAATTATATCTTGCGCTAATAATAAAATTTCTTCCTGCTGCACTTATTCCGGAACTATATGGTCTATAATGTAAATCTGTAATGTTCTCCAAAGCAGCTTGAAGAAACAATCCATTGGCAAAACGGTAAGAAGCTCTTGTATTAAAAGTTACCCAAGCAGGAGTGCCATCTTCTGTATAAAGATAGTCTTTGTCAACTTCAGAAGGAGCCAGGTCTTCAAATCTCATCCAACCGTTGTAATCGCTGAAAAGCTCAACCAGTAGATTTTTGTTTTTATACATTAAAGAAACTTGACCGTAAACAGGAGGAACGTGTCTTAAAGGGATATTATCAGTTTTATCTTTTCCATCAGTATAATTATAAGTGCCTCTCAAGCTAAAGTTTCTGCTAATTTCATAACTTAAAGAAGTACTCACTCCCCAGATGTAAGCTTTACCTGTGTTAGTTTCTGCTTGCACTTCGCTTAGGGTTCCATCATACAAAATAGAATCTTGATCATTAAATGAATATGCTCTTCTAACCATCGCATCAGTTAGGTAGCTATAAAACAGCGTAAGATCAAATTTAACTTTATCAAATAAAGCCTTGCTAATTCCACCTTCTATATTGTAGCTGTTTTCGGGTTTTAAGTCTGGGTTGGGAACTACAACAATGCCATCACCAGAATCGAAAACTTTACCAACATCGTCTATGTTAGGAGCTCTAAAGCCACTAGACATGTTAAAGTTTAACTGAGTTTTATTATCTGGGCGGTAAGTTAAACCTAAACTACCATTGATTGAACCAGTGTTTAAACTTGTTTCATCATATGGAAAAGGGTAGAATGATTTATCGTCGAATACGGCTGAAAGTGAAACATAATTGGCTCTAATACCTGCTGAAAAAGTAAGTTTATCGCTGTGAAAATATTTAGCACTTGTATATACAGCAGCATTGGTAAGATCGCTTCCACCGCTTGGATATCTGGTAGAAGTAGGTGTAGCTTCTAGTGTTTCGATATTATATATATGACCAGTAGAATTTACCTTATTGTGGACCAATTCTAAACCATAAAATAGTTCAACTTTTTCGTTTGCTAAACCTTTTTCTGCATCTAAGTTCCAAGAAAATACATCTACAGATTCAACTCTTTGTCTTAGGTTAGCACTACCAAAACTACGGTCGTTTCTTCCTTCTTCTACTTTTTGGTAAGCAAAGGTGTTTTTAAGACGCTCGAATAATGCAGTTTTCTTTGTAATATCTGCTTTTAAAGCATGTAGTTGCCAAGTTTGTGGAGAGTAGTACCATTCTGCATATCTTAATGCCCCACTTCTTCTTTGGATCAGTCTATCGTATCTAGGAACATCAGAAGTCTTTGAGTAATGGAAACTATATGTAAAGTCTACATAGTCTGAGGCTTTAAAAGCTAATTTGTTAGTGAGGTTTAACTGATTGTAGCCAGAGAATTTTTGCACGTTGTAATCATCATTAGCGACTACTTGGTCTTCACCATCTACTCTTACCACATATTCTAATCTTTTTCCAAAGTCTGCGTAATCGTCTGGTCTGTTTCCACCACTTCTTAAATCATCGAAGTCTGAATAGGTGGCACTACTTAATAAAGACCATCTTTTTCCAGCAAGGTTAATATCGAAATGCCCTGTATTCTCATTGTTAGCGGTAGAGTATCTGGCTAAAGCGCTTCCTTCTACATGCAATTTACCTGTGTTGCTAAATTCTGGTGTTCTTGTGTGAAAATCCATAACACCACCTAGTGCATCGCTACCATACATAACAGAGCCGGGGCCAAAAACTACTTCGGCACTTTCTAATACATTTGCATCTAAAGATATTAAGTTTTGTAAGTTTCCGCTTCTGTAAATGGCATTATTCAATCTTACTCCATCTACTACAATTAATAACGAATTGGCTGCAAAGCCTCTAATCATCGGGCTGCCACCACCAAGCTGGCTTTTTTGCATAAAAACCTGACCAGTTTGTTGCAGCATATCTGCAGTGGTTTGAGGGTTTTTAAAAGCAATATCTTTTGGTTGTATACCAATTATCTGATTAGGTATATACTTTTTTTCCTGTTCAAATTTATTTGCAGAAAGTAATACTTCTTCTAGGCTAATAAGACTTTCTTCTAGTGCGAGTGTACCATTGCTGGCTATAATTTCTGATAACTTAATTGTTTTAGTTCCGAAGCCTACATGTGTGATCACTAAAGTTTCGTTAGTGTTAAACCTTTCGATATTTACCTGCCCTTTTCGATTAGTAACTGCGATTAAGCTAGGTTTAGATTTGGCTCTTATTACTACACCTTCTATAGGCTCCTGATCGAAATTATTTAGAATAATAATTTCTTTTGAATCTTGAGAGAATGCCAGTGAGCATTGGAAGATAAAAAAAGCTAGTAGTAAAATTCTGTTCATAGTTTAAATAATAATTGATGAAATTGTTTGATTTTTATAGCTAGTGTATCTATGGTTATTAGCAAAAGTATTAAAATGCATTAATTGAATATAGAAATAATGCTGTATGCAAAATTTTAAATTACTCAATCATGATTTAACTTGTGTGAGCATGAATTACAAATCATTCTGATTTGCATCAGTCCAATTAATATGTGTTGCTACTACATGAGAGTTGTATCCTTGCTCTTGCAAGTATTTACTGAAAATATCTGTATAGCCATGAGTAACAAATATATTTTCAGCTTCACTTTCTTTTACCGCTTTTAATAAACCTTTCCAGTCTGCATGGTCAGACATAACAAAACCAGTGTCCACAGCTCTTCTTCTTTTCATGCCTCTAATTGCCATCCAACCAGAGGCAATTCCAGTAGTATAAGGATTAAATTTACGCATCCAAGGACTACCAAAAGCAGAAGGAGGTGCTACTATTAATTGTTGCTTAAATTTTGCTGTTGGGGTGTCTTTGTTTATAGGGTTAATGTTGATATCAAATTTATAATTTTTTTTGTCACTTTCAACTACATTCCAAACTGCACCATGTAAAAAAACTTCGCCTAAACTTTTATCTAAGCCTTTAATTAACCTTTGTGCTTTGCCTAATGCATAAGCAAATAAAACAGAGTTTTTACCTTCTTGCTTATTTTTTTGCCACCAGCGATTTATATCATTAAAAATTACTTCTTGATCTTCCCAATTGTACACAGGCAAACCAAAAGTAGATTCTGTAATAAAGTGTGTGCATTTAACCGGTTCAAATGGAGTGCATATGCCATCATCTTCTAATTTATAATCGCCAGAGACTACCCAAGTTTCTTTGCCATCGGTTACTTTTATTTGAGAAGAACCTAGTATATGTCCAGCAGGATGGAAACTTACTTTTACATTATTAATTTGTTTTACTTCGGCATAGTTTATTCCTTGAACTTTTATATGATTTCCTAACCGAAGTTTCATAACTGGAATGGAATCATTATGAGCCAAGTAATATTTAGAGTTTGGTCTGGCATGATCTGAATGCCCATGAGTTATAAGTGCTTTTTTTACAGGTTTTAGAGGATCAATAAAAAAATCTCCTTTTTCACAGTAAATTCCATAATCTGTAAATTTTAATAAACTCATAGTTCCTTCTTTTTTTACCTGAACATTTCACTAAACCTTTCTGTTTTGGTTACTTCAAATTAAAAAAAGGGAAGAAATTTATATTAGTAGCTTAATTTTTAGATTTGCATTTTAAAAACATAAGGTATTTATCTATCTTGTTGCCAATCATTCATTATTAATTTTTTAAATCTTGAAGAAAGACTTTTCCTTTTTTGTTGCAGGTAGACTTAGACAGATAAAAGGTAATAATTTTTCCAGCTTAATTGCAAAAATAGCCATTGGTAGTATAGCCATCGGAATTGCAGTAATGATTTTGGCTTTTGCCATATTTGCTGGTTTTAAAAATAATATCCAAGAAAAAATATTCAGCTTTGCTTCGCATATCCAGGCTAAAAAGTGGGTAGATAGCTACTCTTACGAAGAGCTTCCTGTAAGCAAAGAACTATATTTATATAAGAATGCTTACAAAATAAAAGGAGTTGAGCATATACAGGTTTATAGTCGAAAAGCCTGTATTCTTAAAACAGACGAAGAAGTTTCTGGTGCTGTAATGAAAGGCATTGGTGAAGACTTTGACACCACACGCTTTGTAAACAACTTGGTCGAAGGACGCTTTATCGATTTAAGCAAAGAAAATTATTCTACGGAGATTATCATCAGTAGAAAAATGGCCAACCGACTCGAACTTGCTCTCAATGATAAACTGGTAGTTTATTTTGTGCAAGACCCACCACGACTCCGCAAAATGACTATAAAGGGAATTTATGAAACCGGAATAGAAGACTTTGATGACTTAGTTGTTTTGTCAGATATTAGATTGCTTCAAAAGTTAAATGGTTGGGATAGTACACAGGTAGGTGGTTTCGAAATTTTTATTGAAGATTTTACCAAGCTAGACGAAACTTTCGACAATGTTTGGGATGCAATGGATCCAGAACTTGGCATAAGTAAAGTAACAGAGCTTTATATGCAGTTTTTTGATTGGTTTATCATGCTAAACAGAAATGTTATAGTAGTTTTAATTGTAATTTTGTTTGTGGCAGGATTTAATGTGATTTCTGTTACACTGATTATGATTACAGAAAGAACCAACATGATCGGTACATTAAAGGCATTAGGCTCAACAAATGGGCAGATTAGAAAAATATTTATATATAATGGTTCAAGATTGATAATAAAGGGTTTATTAATCGGTAATTTGCTGGCTATAGGTTTTGGCTATCTGCAAAATAAGTTTAAAATGATACCACTCGATCCAAATAACTATTACATGGACTCAGTTCCTGTCTTATTCGATTGGAGTGTGATTTTATTAATTAACTTAGGTTTTATATTTCTGGTAAGTCTAATATTGATGATACCGACATATATAATTGCCAGATTTGAACCGATAAAAGCGATAAAATTTAGTTAGATACTGTTCGTAAACGAACGCAATGTTCGTGAGTGAACAGGTTTTTAGATTGATTTTTTGATCTATCTAACAGATATTCAATTAATTAGATTAAGTGGTATTTCAGTTGTATGAACATACATGCAATTGAACATAAAAATAGCAATCAGTATTTCGAAATTAACTAACAGGGGAGCGGATGTTGTTGCAACTCATAAATGTAGAAAAAACTTATTCTAACTTCGGGATAGACACCGTTGCACTCAATGATATAAACCTAACTATTAAGAAAGGTGAATTCGTGAGTATAATGGGTCCGTCTGGATGTGGTAAGACTTCTTTGCTTAATATTATGGGTTTGCTAGATAAACCGACTAAAGGCGAGGTGATTTTTCATGGAGAGGTTACGTCTAATACTAGTAACAGGAAGCGTGCATTTTTAAGAAGAAATCATATCGGTTTTGTATTCCAAAGTTTTAATTTAATAGAAGAACTTACCATATACGAAAATATAGAGTTACCACTTATGTATCTCAAAGTTCCGAGTAATGAGCGCAAGCGTAGAGTGGGAGAAGTAATGGAGAGATTGCATATTGCACATAAAAGTAATTTTTTCCCTCAACAAATTTCTGGTGGTCAGCAACAAAGAGCAGCAGTAGCTCGCGCACTAATTGCAAAGCCAAGTTTAATATTAGCCGATGAACCTACTGGTAACCTCGATTCTGCCAGAGGGCAGGAGGTAATGGAGATGCTGGTAGAATTAAATGAATCTGGCACAAGTATAGTTATGGTAACTCACTCATCTACTGCGGCAGAATATAGCCAAAGAATTATTCATTTGTTTGATGGCCAACTAGTGACAGAAAATCTAAAGAAGGTAACCAATTAATAGATTTTTTTAGGAGAAATAGCAGTGATTATAAATTATCTCACCATAGCAATCAGGAATTTGTATAGGTTTAAACTATACTCATTTATTAATATTCTTGGTCTTGCAGTTGGTATTTCTTTCTTTACGCTATTATTACTACTAGTAAGACACGAACTGAGTTATGACACACATCATAAGTCTGCCAATAAAATTTTTAGAATAACCAAATTTGTAGAGCGTAATGGAGTAGCAGAAAAAACTGCCAGTGTTCCTTTTCCATTTGGTCCTTCAGCTCAAAAATATTTTCCGGAGTATATAGATGAGGTAGTTCGAATTTTTAATTTTCAGGTACCCACACACGACATTCAATACGATAGTCTACATTTTAATGAGAGCTTATTCTATTTTGCAGATGAGTCTTTTTTTAAAGTATTCGATTATCCTTTACAATTGGGAGACGAAAGCATTGCACTTAATAGACCATATTCTGTAATAATTAGCGATAGAGCTGCAAAAAAATACTTTGGTGAAGAAAATCCCATCGGTAAAAAAATAGTCTATGACGATGAATTCATGATGACTGTTACCGGTGTATTTGAAGAGAAAAAATATGCTTCACATTTCGACTTCGATTTTATTGCTTCCTTCGCCTCTTTAGAAAGCATGGAGCTTGATGAAGAAACGCTTGTTAGTAATTGGAAATGGGATCCGTGTTGGACATACATCTTACTGAAAGATGATAAATCTCCCGAGGACTTAGAGTATCTTTTAAATAAACTAGCGATGAAAAACGCACCAGAAAGTTATGGCGAAAACATCGATATTTTTCTTCAACCTATTAAAGAAATTCACCTTTATTCTGATCTTGATTTCGAGCTAGCAGCCAACTCAGATGTAAAATATGTGTATATATTTTCGGTAATTGCCTTACTCATATTAATAGTTGCTACAATCAACTTTACGAATCTTTCATCTGCTAAGTCTTCTTTTAGAGCAAGGGAAGTTGGTATTAGAAAGGCAATAGGTGCAGACAATTACGATCTGGTAAAACAGTTTGTGGTTGAGTTTATGTTTATCAGTTTGCTGTCTATAATTCTGGCATTTATTCTAGTTGAGTTACTACTTCCATTTATCTCAGAAATTGCCGGTACCGAACTTGGTATTCAAAAATTAGAAACAGATATTCTCTTTTACAGTGTCTTTATTTCTGGTATTGTAATAGGACTAATTGCCAGTATTTATCCTGCTTACTTTCTTACAAGAAATCAGCCTTCCGAAGTGTTGGGTGGTTCTATTATGCTTGGTTTAAAAAGCAAAAGGTTTAGAGGAGTGCTAGTAGTTGTTCAATTTACCATTACCATTTTTCTTTTAATAACTACCTACATCACTCAAGGCCAGTTTAGCTATTTTAGAAATGCAGATTTGGGCTTTAATCACGATGATGTGATAATGATCTCTGTTTCCAATTCTCAGGCGAGGTTTGTTTATGATAGTATAAAGACAGATTTACTCAATACAAAATATGTAGAGTCGGTTACAGGACTAGAAGAAATTCCGGGAATCAGTTATCGCATACATGATTACTTACCTGGGCTCGAATTTACCGGTGAACGCAAAAATTGGATATTTTCTCCCGCTATGATGGTAAGGCAGGACTTTTTGGAAACCTTTGGCGTAAAAATTATAGCAGGCAGAGACTTTGATAAAGGTATTAATGACGAATACAATGGTGTAATTATTAACCAGCAAATGGCTGAGTTTATGGGTTATACCGACCCTCAAAAAGTAATTGGGAAACAACTAAGATCAAGAGCAGGAAATGAACGAATTGTTGGTGTAGTTAAAGATTTTAATTTTGAATCACTACATCACGAAGTAAAGCCATTTGTAATTGATATACCTAGTCCAAAATTTAAGGCATTTTTCACAAAATACATTGCAGTTAAAGTAGAAAAAGGGCAAGAGTACGAAGCTTTAGGCTCGATAAAAAAGGTATGGAGTAAACATATGCCTCATCGAAACTTTGAGTATTTTTTCTTATCAGATAAACTTGAAAAGCTTTACTTTAAAGAGCAAAAGTTAGTAGAAGTAACGATCTATTTTTCAATTGTTTCCATCTTAATTGCTTGCTTAGGCTTGTTCGGATTGTCTTCGTTTTTGGTAGATATGCGTAGAAAAGAAATTGCCATTAGAAAAGCAATTGGTACTACAGACTGGTTAGTGGTATGGCTTTTACTCAAAGAGTTTTTAATTTTAGTAGGTATTGCAGTTCTAATTGCTTGGCCTATTTCATATTTTGTAATGGAAAACTGGTTAAGAGGCTTTCCTTACAGAATGGAAATGAGTTTATTTGTCTATTTTGATACTGCTATTATAGCTTTCTTGCTCACACTTATTACGGTGAGCTACCATACACTTCGCGCAGCATTTAAAGAACCAACTGAAGCACTTCAAGCATAAAATACTTCGTTTTTAAATAAAGTTGTTTTACTTTACATAATGCTGATTTTTTAACCAGTTATTGGATGTCTAAAAAAGAAAAAATTTATGCCTGGTCATTAGCAGGTTTATTTGTTTTACTAGTATTAATAGAATACCTACAACCCAAACCCCTCGATTGGAGCAGAACATATAAAAAGGAAGATAAAATTCCCTATGGAGATTATCTCCTTTACAATATGCTCGAAACCTTCGATAAAGACATTAACCTTTTAAGTATAAATAAATCTTATTTTGAATTAGAAGATTCAGACTCACTTCTAACAAATTCGAACAATACAAACTTTCTGTTTATAGGTGATGATTTTAGGCCAGATGATATAGATACTGAAATCTTGCTTAAACAAGTGGCAAATGGAGCTACTGCCTTTATAGTAGCTAAAAGTTACAACTACTTATTTTCAGATACACTAACATTTACTGTAAATCGAAATTTCTACTTCGAGTCAGAAGACAAATCGGAAGAAGATAAGAAAAACCAAGAAGAAAAAGTTGACATTAATTTAACTAATGTTGAACTTGCTAAAGTTGGAGGATACACTTTTGATCTAGGAATTACAGACTTTTATTTCTCTTCATTTGATAGTAGCAGCTATTATGTATTGGGTACAAACCAAGATAATAACGCCAACTTTATTAGTAGAAAGTGGGGAAAGGGACGTATTTATCTGCATAGTAATCCGCTAATTTTCACGAACTATTACATGATGTCTAATGATGGTTCTGAATATATTTCATCAACATTATCTTACTTGCCCAAAGGAACAATCTTGTGGGATGAGTACAATAAAGGAGTAAAGATAGAACCACAAACTCCATTAAGATTTATACTAAGCCAACCTTCTTTAAAATGGGCTTGGTTTTTAGCTCTATTCTTAATGGTAATGTGGATGTTATTTCAATCGAAAAGAAAACAAAAGAAAATTAGATTAGTTACTCCACCTGAAAATACTTCATTAGAATTCGTCGAGACAATTAGTCAGTTATACTTTCAGCAGAAACAGCATCATCAGTTAGTTCATAAAAAAGTAAAGCTTTTTAGAGATTTTCTTAGAAGGAAATATTTTATCCGACCAGAATTAAGCAGAGAAGAGACTATAAAAAAACTCGAAATGCAAACGGGATTATCAGAAAAAGAACTTGAAGAAGTTTTTAATTTGATTGATGTGCTAGAAAAAAAACAGGCAGTTTCAGAAAGTGAACTTTTGATGTTAGAAGAACAAACAAATAAACTGAGTTTTTAAAATTACTTTTATTAAAACTAGTTTTTGTAAGTACCCATTTCGTGGGTAATTTAGTGCCAAATCATATAACTCTAATATAAATTTAAATTAATAAATATGTTGGAAGCAGAAGACGCTTCATTTGAAAGTAGACTCGACCTAACAGAGTTGAAAGAAACCGTAGCTAACATAAGAAAAGAAATCGCCAAAATAATTGTAGGTCAGGATGAAATGGTAAGTCTGTTACTAGCTGCAATTTTTTCAGATGGACATGTTTTAATTGAAGGTGTACCTGGTGTGGCTAAAACTCTTACAGCCAAGATATTATCTAGAATTATCTCAACCAATTTTTCTCGAATTCAGTTTACGCCAGATTTAATGCCTTCTGATGTATTGGGAACAAACATCTATAATACAAAAGAAGCAAAGTTTGAATTTAAAAGAGGTCCTGTTTTTTCAAACATTGTGTTGATAGATGAGATTAACCGTGCACCAGCAAAAACACAAGCTGCTTTGTTTGAAGTAATGGAAGAAAAGCAAGTGACCATAGACGGGCATAAATATGCATTTGAACCTCCATTTATCGTAATTGCTACACAAAACCCAGTGGAGCAAGAAGGTACTTACCGTTTACCCGAAGCACAGCTCGACAGATTCCTTTTTAAAATTGTAGTAGATTACCCAGCAGTTGATGAAGAAATATTGATACTACAAGGGTTTCATGAGAGAAAGCATAAAAACGATCTTGATGAAATACAACCAATTATTTCTGCTGAAAAACTACAAGCTTATAAAGAATTGGTAAGCGAGGTTAAAGTTGAAAAGAATATAATTGAATATATCGCCCAGATTGTAACTAGTACTAGAAATAGTACTTTCCTATTTTTGGGAGCATCTCCACGTGCTTCAATAGCTATTTTATCAGGCGCAAAAGCTTTTGCTGTTTTGCATGGCCGCGACTTTGTTACACCAGATGATGTACAAAGAGTTCTAAAATCAGTGTTGATTCATAGAATAATTTTAACGCCAGAAACAGAACTAGAAGGTTTAACGCCTGAACAAGTCTTAAATAGAATAGTTGAACAGATTGAAGTTCCTCGTTGATATTTAACCTTAGATAAACACAGGGTTTCGTTTTTGTAATTGGTGAATTTTTGTTTTAAAACACCCTGTGTCTATTTTCGCATTTAAATTTTCTCATAAAGGAATTTTTAAATATTAATTAGCCTTTTCTAAACAAATAACCACTGCAATTTAATTTCGCATTTGGTTTTCCGTTATGAAAATCGTAAGAGTTTTGGTTAGGTTGAACTTTGAAATTTTATCGAACATTAAATTTCAGATTTTTATTTTTTTTTCCATCTTAAAAAAAGGTGTCATAAAATTATAGCTGATGGATGCGCAGAGTTCCAAAGTCTTAAAGTCATTAAGTCCGGGAAAAATTGTTTTGCCAGTATTAATTGGTTTGGCTGTCTTCGTTTTTTTAATTTATCAAATTACAGAAGAACTGGATTTTGATCAAATTGTAAATAGTATTGCCAGTGCCAATATCGCATGGATTTTTGCGGCTTTAATTGTTTTACTTGCCAGAGATGCAGGTTATGTTTACAGGATAAGGCACTTAACAGATAAGCAATTAAACTGGGTTTCCAGCATATTTGTAATAATATTATGGGAATTTGCTTCAGCAGTAACGCCATCTGTAGTTGGAGGTACAGCAGTAGTAGTTTTCATTATAAATAAAGAAGGAATCAAGTTTGGTAAATCGCTCGCTTATGTGATGCTTACCGCTGTGCTTGATAACATGTTCTTCGTAATTGCTTCACTAGTAACGTTCTTATTTGTTCCATTCGAAATATTCCCTTCAACATCAAGCAATTTTGAAATCTTTGGCTGGCATTTTTCAGTAAAAGGTGCTTTCGGTTTAAGTGTATTTTTAATTGGTATTTACACACTTGTAATGACCTACGGTTTATTAATTAGACCTAGAGCATTTAAGTGGATATTAATTAAATTAACCGGAAATAGATTACTGAAGAAATGGAGGAAATGGGCTGTACAAACAGGGAGTGACATGATTTTAGCCTCTGAAATTTTGAGAGGTAAAAGAAAAAGATATTGGTTTTGGGCCATTATATCTACCATTTTTATTTGGAGTGCAAGATATTTTATGCTCAATTGTTTAATTGCTGCCTTCTCAGATATTAATGTGGCCGACCATCTGTTGATTTTTGGTAGACAGATTATTATGTGGGTAGTGATGTTAATCTCTCCAACACCGGGTAGTGCTGGTACGGCAGAATTTGTGTTTCCTTTATTCTTTAGTGAGTTCTTTAAGTTTGCTGCATTTAGTGGTATTGTAGCTATTTTCTGGAGATTATTTACCTATTATGCTTATTTAGGTTTAGGAGCTTTTTTCTTGCCAAGATGGATTCGAAAAGTATTTGATACTAGTTCACACAAAAAAGAAGAAACTCCCAAAGACACAAAACAAGGTTCAACAGAAGAGAATATTAATATAGAAGAAAAGGTGAAATAAGCTTAAGTGCTGTTATCTTTCTTAATATTTAATCTTTTAACTAGGTACAATCTCACATTTCCGAACTGATAAATTACATCAGTAGTTTTCTTTTCTCGATATGTGTTGATGTTTGATGAAAAGCTTAAACCGATATGTAATTTATCGGTATTATAACCCATAGCTCCTCTAGTAAAAGTAGAAAAGTTGATAGACGATTCTCTGCTAATTACTGGTGTATTCTCAGCTGATTTTATTTCAGAATGTTCTGCTCCCAGACCTCCTGCAGCAGAAAGAGTTACAAAAAACTTCTTGTACATAACAAAGGTGTGTGCATAACCTCCAGAAACACCAATTGTACTAAATTTTCCTCTTTGTATGTCTACATTGCTTTCAAACTGGCTTTGGTAGTCGGCAAACAAGAGTGTGGAGTCTGTCTTTACTTCTAAAGCGGTTAAGTATCCACCAACAAAGAATGACCCTGCACTTCGCTTTTGCCATTCGTTTTGTATAAAAGGAGAGAAGTAAGAGAATTTTCTACTGTTTAAATTGTAATATCCGTTAACACCAATAGCTTGAGTGTGTATATCGTCTCTTTTCAAAAAGATGGTATCTCTAGCTGCTATTTGTGGTAGGTACATTTTGTTATCAGTAATTCTGAAACCTTTGTAATCCTGAAATAACACATTGATCAGGTATTTTCTTCCATATATATCTGCTTGCAAATCAATAAACCTTGTTTTTCCCAATTTTTCATCATCATTATTAATAAAGGGGAAGTTAAAAGCAGCATTAAAGCCTAGCCATTTATAGTTAAAGCCTGCTCCAAAGTTTACATTGCTATTAGGATCAAAATTGATACGGTTATCAGTTGCAACATCTCTTATTGTGAGTCTATTGTATTTTGTAATACCATAACCTCTAATAATAAGTTGATCTCTATAACTTTTGACATAGCTTGTATCATAATTCAATTTTTTCCCTGGAATGGCTTCGTATTGCGCATGAGAAAAAAATGGAATAAAAAGACCTACGATTAAAAAAGTGATCGAGTATAAAAATATTGATTTGATAGCTAAAAGATTTTTAACCTCTATAATTTTATTTTTGGGTAACAACCATCAACCTCACTAAATTCATTTTTCTGAATAGTGAACGTTAAATTTAATGTTAGGTTTTATTGATCGATATTTAATATCTTATCAATAGAATTTATGGAAACGTAGTGATAGCTTGGTCTGGCTTTTTTGTAAATGTTTTTAGCCAGATTTTGTAGTTTGGGATTAGCATTCATTTCTTCATATAATGGAGCTATAAATTTTCTTCTTCCCACATTCATTAAAAAGTTATCTAATTGCCTATAAGCAGGTTGGTAATTGTGTTTTACTGCAAGCATTAGCCATTCAAATAAAATCTCAGAATTACCTGAGTTAGAAAGGTTAAAGTTTTGATCGAGTACCTGCATTTTTTGAGTATCAACACTATCGGCTATTTCTCTTAAGAATAAGACCCATTCCTGATACATCCATTTAGAGGCTTCAGTTTTTGGGACTTTGCCTTCTCCAGTAAACTCTTTTGCTAGCGTTAAAACTTTTTCTACTCTCTCAGACTTTATCTGAGGGCAATTTTCTGGTAAGCCAGTATTATAGACCCATTTATTTATATTTATCAGAGAGTCTGCATTTGGGTAATTTTTAAGGAGGTTTTCATTTAAATAGAATAAAAACTCTTCTGTACTTATAGAGCTAAAAGCATGTTCACCGAAATATTTATTTAAAAATTTATCAAAAGCTTCTTTTCCGATAGTTTGCTCTATCAGTTTTATAAAATAATAACCTTTCTCATAAGCAATCGAAGTAACACCTTCATCAGGATTCCTTCCTGCTAGATCGAGTTTAAGTTTTGTGTCTTCTCCATAGTCTAAAGCTTCCAGTTCTTTTTGTAAATCGGAGTAACTAATCAAACTGAGCATTCTAGATACATCTTTTCCGTACACTTCTTCCATAATTCTGTATTCGAAATACACAGTAAAGCCTTCGTTGAGCCAGAAATCGTTCCAAGTGGCATTGGTTACCAAGTTGCCAGACCAAGAGTGAGCCAGCTCATGAGCCACAAGTGAAACTAAAGATTTATCTCCAGCAAGTATGGTTGGAGTTGCAAATGTGAGTCTTGGGTTCTCCATCCCACCAAAAGGAAAACTTGGTGGAAGGAAAATTACATCGTATTGTCCCCACTGGTATGGTCCATATAACTTTTCAGCAGCTTCAAGCATGTTTTCCATATCTTCCAGCTCTTTTGCTGAGCTATTCAACATAGAAAGTTCTGCATATACTCCCGTTCTTTTACCTGTTTTTTTATAAGCCACATCGCCTACAGTAAGTGCTAAAAGATAAGCAGGTATAGGTTGATGCATATTAAAAGTATAGATACCATCTTCAGCTTTTTCAACTGGATTTTCTGCACTCATCAATGCTATTAAATTCTCAGGAACTTTAACTGTAGCATTATAAGTAAACCTAATACCGGGACTATCTTGGCAAGGAACCCAAGTTCTGGCAAGTATTGCTTGAGATTGTGTAAATAGGAAAGGAGCTCTTTTACCTGCAGTTTGCGATGGTGAAAGCCATTGCAAAGCTTCTGCGCCTTCTGTAGTACTATATTTTATTTTTACTGCTTTTGTAAAAGTATCTATGGCAATTTCCAAAGCACTTCCCATTTCTGGTATTTCATCGTGCAAAACGTATTCAACTTCTCTATCTCCAATTTTAACAGATTGTATATCAAGACCTTTAGTGTCTAAAAAAAGGACTTCACTGTTATGGTTTTCAAACTTTATTTCTGCGGCACCAAATATTTTTTTCTCTTTAAAATCAACCTCAATATCTAGATTAAGGTGATTCATTAAAGTTTTTTGAGGATTCGCAAACGTATGTGGGTCTTGTGCAGTTTTTGGAGGAACCATATCTTCTTTATTATCTTTCTTTATAGTATCAGTTTGGGAGCAATTGCTCATTATTATTGCCATCAAGGTAATTAATAGCAAATAACGAAATTGATTCATAACAACCAGTTCAAAAAAATAAATAGATGCAAATTTAAATAATAATCTTGCTGGTAATATTATATTTTGAAACAAAAAATGTGACAATTTACTTTACCAAACAGAATTAGTGCTTTTAATGATGAATATTAGAGAAAGGGTAGAAAAACTATTAAACGGACTTTGCAAAGGGATTTATGAGAAGGAAGAAGTGATAAAATTATCATTTTTAACGGCTGTGGCAGGTGAGAGTATATTTTTATTAGGCCCTCCAGGTGTTGCAAAAAGTTTAATAGCCAGAAAATTGAAATTTGCATTTAAAGATGGGAAGTCTTTTGAGTATTTAATGAGTCGGTTCTCAACCCCAGATGAAATCTTTGGACCTGTTTCAATAAAAAAACTTAAAGATGAAGATAAGTATGAGCGCCTAACAAATGAATATATGCCAGGGGCGAATGTGGTTTTCTTAGATGAAATTTGGAAAGCTGGTCCAGCAATTCAAAATGCACTCCTTACCATTCTAAATGAGAAAATTTATAGAAATGGAGAGGCTGAGGAAAAGGTAAATATTAAAGCCATTATTTCGGCATCAAACGAATTACCTGCAATTGGAGAAGGTTTAGAAGCTTTATGGGATAGGTTTCTAATAAGATATTTGATAACAGAAATTAAAGAAAGAGGAAACTTTATAAATATGATTTCTAGTACTGAAGATGTGTATGCAGATTCGGTAGATGATGAATTGAAAATTTCCAATGAAGAATTAGACCTGTGGGAAGAAGAGATAAATAAAGTTAGTTTGAGTGATGAAGTAATCAATACTTTACAACTCATAAAGCATAAACTTGAAGAATATAATACTACGGGAAAAGGGAATAGATTTGACGTTTTTGATCGACGTTGGAAAAAGGTTGTAAAACTGTTGCGAACCTCAGCATTTTTAAATGGGAGAGAAGAGGTAGATTTAATGGACTGCTTCTTAATGTTACATTGTTTGTGGTCTTTTCCAGATCAAATTGATGTGCTGAAAAAAATTATTTCTGAGACTATTAGAAAACATGGTTATACACTTGCTATCAACTTGACTTCTATAAAAAAAGAGATTAGAGAGTTCGATGAAGAAATAAAATCTGAGACAAAAATTCCTTATAAAACTGTTGTAAACGAACCTATACTTGTTAACAAAGTATATTATGAAATTCATAATATTACGCAGATATTTGATGGGAAATATGTTCGACATAACGACTTTGAAAAGCTACGGTTTGATGAGGTTTCTACAATTGGGTTGTATGGTGAAGAAGGCAATTTAACTTATAAAATAAAGGCCAAAAAATCTGTTAAGGAGCATTGTATTGAGGTATTTCACCAATCTGAGTATACAACATTTAGCCTTAAAACTACCGAAAAAGAAAAAATAGATTATATTTATAAAAAACCTCACGTATTGGTTCTGAAAAATTGGAATGAGAGAATTAACAATCTCCAACAATATGTGAATAGCTTAAATAAAAAATTAGCAGAAGAAACACCAGTTGCATTAGCCAAATTAAGATCAAATTTATTTGTTGATTCAAACCTTTCTGAGATTGTTGAAGCTAATATGCATGAAGCAATCGAAGCATTAAGAACAGAGAAACTTAAAATAGAAAAACTCAAATTCTATTATGATAATCTGGAATAAATGCTAAATAAAAATTATTGAAACCTGAAGTTTCATTATGGTGTTTATTACAAAATTCTTAATATTAGTCAATTTTTTTTGCGAAGACTAAAATTTGCATTTAATTATAACTAGCAAATTGTCTCATTTATAAATCTTGAGGCAATTAAATGTCGTAAAGACAAATAAAGTTTAAATAGATTCTGTAAAATATGAAAATCTTGATTAATCCCCTTCTTTTATCAATTTGTCTATTATTTACTTTTTTCTCAAATGCGAGCACTCAATCTGAAACTAAAGTAAATTTTATTACTGTAAATTCTTCTGAGGAATGGGAAACCATTTTAGACAAAGCCAATCTTTCTGGACGATTAATCTTTGTGGATGTTTACACAGACTGGTGTGGCTATTGTAAAATGATGGATAAAGATGTATTTAGCGATTCAGAAGTAGCTGGTTACCTAAACGATAATTTTGTTAGCGTCAAACTAGATGCTGAAACTGAATTTGGTACTACCTTCACCAAAACCTATCAGATAGAAGGTTATCCGACCTATGTTTTTTTAGATAAAGATGAAAACTTAACAGGTTCTATTGGAGGATATAATAAAAAAGAACCATTTTTAAATCAATCTAAAACTATCCAAGATAAATCTGATTTACTGCCAGAGCTTAAAAAGAAATATGAAAAAGGTGAGCTAACTCAAGTAGAAACAGCTCAGTTTGCAGTACTTATAAAAGATAGTAATAGTGATTTGGCTAAAGTAATTGCCGAAAAACTCATGCTTGATTTAGATAGTAAAGCATTCAAAAATCTAGAGTATACCGAGTTTTTTAAAGTATTTGCATCTAATACTGAAAGTGAGTTTTTTGCATATGTAAAAAATAATAAAGAAGAGTTTAAAGCAAATGTTGGTGAAGCAAACTTCTCAGGGTACTTAGAAAATGTATACAATGCTACCTTAGCAGCTGCTATTATGGAAAATGATATTAATAAATTAAGCATTGTTACAACAGAGATATTGCCAATTTATATTGAAAGCCCATCTGAATTACCACAAGCTAAATTTGTAACTGAGAAATTATATTATGGAAATGTGCAGGATGCAGAAGGATATGCAGCGGTTGTACAAAAATATTATTCATCAATTGGCAAAGACGAAGAAGATTTTTGGTATAATCAATCTTATGAAATAGTAGAAGATTTTGCTTCTGTTTCTTCTCTTATCGATTTGTCTATCACTTGGTTAGATAATTTAGTTAAAAGTGATGAAGATTATGAAACTTATGCATTATATGCTTATACACAAGGTATTAATGGTGATTTTGAAGATGCAAAAGTAAAGGCTGAAAAAGCCAAATCTCTTGCTAGAAACGAAGAGCAAAAACAAATGGCACACGATTTACTAGAAATGATTAGTGAAGCTGCATCAGGAAATTAAGTTAAAACAATTTGGATAAAGCCTTTTGGTTTATAAAGCCAAAGGGCTTTTTTTATGCTAAAGATTAAAAAGTCTGTATGCTAAATGCATAAAATATTATCTTAGGGCAAAAGAATAAATACTTAAATGGAAGCAGTATTAGTAACAATTTTAATTGCAGTGATGTTGGTGTTTTTTGGTGTTCGAAAATTATTGTTTGGAGACCATAAGTTACTAAAAAACAAAAAAGATATTCTTGAATTGCTTACTGGCACTGTACAAACTAGTATGCTTAATGAGCCCTCTCACCTAATTGGTAAAATTGCAGAAGTTTATACAGTTCTTAAGCCCTCGGGGAAGATTGTGTTTAATGATGAACAATATGAAGCTACAACAAGCGGAGAGTATATTGATAAAGGTACTAAAGTGAAAATTGTAGGTAAGAGTTTATCTAATGTATTAAAAGTAAGAATTGCAAAAAGCGAAGAAGTTGAGAAGCAATCGAAAGATGAAGCGAGTGACAATTCTTGAAAAAAAATTTAGAACTATTTAGTCATCCCATTTCTCACCATAGCCAATTTTACTCATCTGCATGAGTATCATTTTCAGACCAAATTCCTACTAGACTAATAGCATCTATTCTAACAATTCCATCTAGGTAGAGGACAATGTTGTGATTGAAAATTTCCCTGAGATTAAAAAATTTGGCTAGTGTTATTTACTCTTTTCTTGATTCATTTTCAATCCACATTTAATATATCGAAGTCATATTAAATTTTAGAATTTTATAATCACTATTAAGGCTTGAATTAGTAAAAATAAAGCTAAATAAAAGTCGAAAAAACAATTTAAAAACACTTTGAGGTTTGCTAAAATATGGTTACTTTAATAACTGTAATTATGCCTAGATATTAATGTATGCCTATTTTATAGATTTATTATGTAAGTTTTTGCATTAAAAAGTTACTAAAGTTTTGAATTTTAAAATAGGAATTTAGTAATGCTTTATGCTTTATTTTGTATTCTTTTTAAGAATTTTTTAAATTATAGTTAAGACCAATATATCTACATTCGCAAACTAAAATAAATATCCTAATTATGGCTGCTTTAACACGTACTAGAAATATCCGAGTTTATGATTTTTGGATGAAATGCTTTGCCGTTTTATCTTTTGTAATTTTTGCCTATTATACTTTAAAAGATTGGATGATTGGTAACACCGGTATATTAGATAAAATTCTATTGCTATTTGGTGTAATATTTTGTGCTACTCAGTTAATTTTTATGATTCTTAAAGAGAATGCCAAGAAAAGGTATTTTCATAAAGTAAGAAATTAAATCATAAAAATTTATAAAACGTGAAATCAGGTCCGGGCTCTAACTCTAGTTTCCGGACATCTTTTCTCATATTTTTAATATCTTGTTTATATTTTTTTTGCTCACCCTCAAATAAGGTAATTAATAATTTTCTACTTTCATGTTGATACTTAGATATTTCTAAACTTTTATTAAAAGCATCAACAGCTTGTTTACTTTCATTATTCTTTAAAAGTAGTTTACCTCTTACCATATTATATCTAGACCACACTTCTGGGTATTTTGAAAAAGTATGGTCACTCATCAATTCATTTGCGGTTTCTATCTTTCCTACATCAATTAAATATTCTATATGTTTTAAATAGATAATTTCTTCTTTAGTGCTAACAGGTGAGAAATCAGATAACACAGCGAATGGTTTTTCATTTGTTTCTAGATTCTCCAAACTTGCGAGATGCTTCACATTAACCGACAGGTTATTAAATCTGAGAGAATCTAATAACTCTGGATTGAGATAAGAGTAAGCTAGCCAAATCATATCTTGAACTTCGGAATTATTTTTTGAAGTATTTATAATATTCTGTGCTCTAGAAATTAAACTTGTACCATATCCATTCAATGTTCTTACTGATTGAATAAATGCGCTTGTTTCTGTGATATATATTTTTTCAAATTGATTGGCATTATTGGCTTTTGCAGATAAGTAAGATTCTGCCAACTCTAAAGCTTGATAAGGTTTTGCAAATAGTTGATATAATTCCTGAATATCTCTATTGGTTTTTCCAAAAAGATAAGGATCTGTCTCTAGTTGAAGTGCCTTAGCAAATTCGATAGATGCAAGTTCAAGCGCTTGTTCTGAAGGTATTCTGCCTTGATTGAATTTTTGAATTGAAAATTGAGCTCTGATTTTATACACATCAGGATTGTTTACATCCATCTGTTCGGCTGATTTCCACCAAACTTCTGCTTCTTCAAACTTTCCTTGTATTAAGCAAAGTTTAGTTTTTGTCAAGTAAACAGGAGTATAGGTATTGTTGGTTTGTAATGCTTGATCTAAAACTTGTTCAGCAATTGTGAAATTACCTTTATTAATTTGCATTTCTGCATTGTAAATTAATGCTTGAGCTTGAAATGCCGTAAACTTCTGTGGCTCACCTTTAAAAAGTATATTATCTAATTCGTTAAAATATTGATTTAGCTCGCTACAAGATTTTTGATCATTACCTTCTAAAAACTTCGAATAAGCAAGATTAAAATAGTCATCACTTATTTGTGTATTTGGTTTTGCACAACTTAATACAAACTGTCTAAAGTTTACTTTGTATGCTTTTGGAAAAACTTTTTCAGATAGAATATCAACTAAGCCTTCTTTTAGCATTTTATCTTTTCCTGTAGCAGCATCAAGTATTTTATATAGCGGTAAAAAATCATCGGAAGAGGTATGTAGTGACGGCTTCAACTTAATATTAGCAAAAGTCAATAAGTTGATTATTATTTGATTATCTTCAAATGACTTATTGATTACTTTTAAAAGAATTTCATTTTGTTGAGTAATGTCAAATATGGGTGCTAGACTCAATATTTGTGATGCTTCTGAATTCTGTAAAAATGATGAAAGACTTTCTTGTTCATCAATATCTAATAATTCATTTATAGCAATAAATTCTAGTACTGATGCTGAGAGAATTGGGTTAACATCACTACTATGAATACTCGACAAATACTTTCCATAAAAACCGGTGAGATTTTCTTCGTGGTAAAGTGATTTTCTAAAATCAAAAGCTAAATCTATAGCACTTTTTTCATTTTCTGATTTGTCTTTTTGTAAGTCAGTTATGAGTGTTTTATCTGGATTTACTTCATTTAATAAGTTGGAGATACTTTTTCCAAAAACCTGATCTTTTTCAGAAAAGCTAATTATAGTTTGATGAACTTTCTCATTGAATGGGTCTTTTAATAAAGCTATTTGCCATTGTTTTTTAGCTAGTTCAATATCTTTGGTTGATAATATTAAGCCATATAAAAAGCGTGCTTCTGAATGATAAGGGTTTAGTTCTAGGGCTTTCTCTAAAGTATTTTCTTTTTTCTTACTCTTAGTTTTAAGATTAATATAGGCATTTAAATAAAGTGCATCTGCATTATTCGGGTTATGAGATATTGCCTCTTGAATATGCCCCAACGCCTTGTCAAAATTTGTTTGTGCTATAGCAGTTTTAGCCAGCAGTACTAATGCTTTATCATCAAAATCAACTTTAGCAAGTCTAGTATTTGCCGAGTTTATGGCTTTTTCAATATCATTTAGGGCTAAATAAACTTCTCCTGACAATAGTAAAGATTCTCTATTTTCAGGTTTAAGAGCAAGTGCTTGGTTTACATTCTTTATAGCACTTTTATATTGGTGAGATTTGAAATTTATTTTGGCATTTGCCAGATAATATGCGAATGAAGGCTCTGAGGTTTTAATCTGATTTAATGCTTCATCAATTAGACCATAATCTGCAAGAAAACTAGCTTTTTGTTCTTTTGAGATTTGTTGGTTTTTAATGATTAACTGCTTTTCTGCATTAAAAAGTTGGACGGCATAATCAGTGTTATCTGGTGAAAGTCTTTGGGCTTTAGCTGTATTTACAATACAAATATTTATCGCAAGTGATAATAGTAAAAAAATGTACTTCATCCTCTATCTTTTCTAATCGAATGTTTATTAAGTATCCAAAACTAACTGATTAATTATAAAAGTAGTTCTAATTGAATATTAGAGTAAATGCTTTTTTTAGACTGATTTTAATGTGGGTAATATTTCATTTATCGAGCTTGGTCAAATGTTTTTTTTTCTTCAGCGATTTTCTCAGTTTTTTTTAACTCAACTATAAAATTAGCTCCTTTTCCAAAAGTGCTTTCACACCAAACTTTTCCGTTGAGAGCTTCTACATATTTTTTCACTATAGATAAACCTAGACCAGTTGAATGCTCTCCGGCAGTAGGCCTTGCCGAAAGCTTTTGATATTTCCCGAACAGTCGATGCATATCTGCGGTAGATACACCAGGCCCTTGGTCTTTTACTTCAATGCGTATATTATTGGAATCGGTCTCAAATAACTTAACAAAAACTTGTTTTCCGGAAGGTGTAAATTTTATTGCATTAGAAATGAGGTTCTCAAATATCTGGATAATGATTTTTTCATCTGCAAAAATAGGGAAGTAAGAACCTTGGTTATCGAATATGATTTCCATGTTCTTTCTTTCCAATTCTGTAGTGAAGTCAGAGATTACAGATTCGATAGTTTTATACATTTCGATGTCTGTCATGTGTAATCTCAATTTTCCTGAGTCTATAGCTTCAACATCGAGAATATGAGAAATCATATTATTAAGCCTTGCAGTAGAATTAAGAATGTGTTGTATATATTCGTTTTGTTCTTGATTCAAATTATCACCAGAAAGCTTAATAATATTTATTAGACCAGTTATATGGTTTAATGGACTTTTTAAGTCGTGAGCAACAATACCAATAAGGTTGTTTTTTTCTTTATTTAACTCGATAAGTTTGTTGTTGCTGCTTTCGAGCTCTTTATTTTTATCTTCAATTTTCTCATTTTTCTTAATTAATTCTTGCTCACTTTGTCTAATTACCGCTGTGCGTTCTTCTACCAGTTTCTCTAATCTTTTATTTTCCCTTTTAAATGGAGAGATAAAATACTTAATAATTAATGCAATTACGAATAAGCCAAAAACAGTTAAGAGAATGCCAAACCAAGCTGTTTGGTAAAATTGAGGCTCTTTAAGAATAGTGAATGAAAAATTGCTTTGAGCATTATCATTATTAAATGCAACAATGGTGAATTTATATTCTCCGGGAGGGATATTAGTTAAAACAGCTTCTCTTTTTTTGCTCTTTGGAGTCATGCTCAGAAATCCACTAAGCGAATAACTAAAACTTACTCTTTCTGGTGAGTGATAATCTAAGCCAGTAAAATTCACAACCAATTGGTTGTTACCACTTGGCAAATTAAGTGGGTTTGTATAAGGAATCTCCTTACCATTTAAAATGATGGATTCGACTAAAATTTTAGGTGGAATATTATTAGCATCTGGATGTTCTGGGTATGGAATTACAGTAATACCTTCTGGTGTAGGTATCCAGTATTCACCTTTAGAAGATATAAGACTTCTCGCATTGGCTGTACATGCATTCACCATCATACCGTCTCCGGTCTTGTACATTATGTCGTCTAATTCAAGAGAGCCACCATTGGCAAGTACATTTAGTTGCTCCTTTTCAATCCGATAAATTCCTTGGTTATTGGGTATCCAGAAAAAGCCTCTTCTATCTTCGAGAATATCAAAAACTGAGTTTATTTTAAGGCCTTGCTTTTTTGTAATACTACTTAACTCACCATTTTTTAATCTGGTAATCCCTCCATTAGTGCCTATCCACAAAACCTGATCTTCATCTTCATGTATTTTAAAAACTACATTGCCAGATAAGCCATCAGAAATAAAGAAGCTTTCAAACTTTCCATTTGTCATTTTATTTAACCCTTCTTCTGTACTTACCCAAATAATGCCTTCAGTATCTTGATAAACAAAGTGGATTTTGTTATTTGAGAGTCCATCTTCTTTAGTAAAAGTTTTGAAAGAATTATCTTTATATAGGTTGAGCCCATTTTCTGTCCCAATCCAAATGTTATTTTGGCGATCTTCATATATGAATCTCACATAGTTAGATGCTAAGCCATCTTTTTCACCAAAAACTTTTAGTTGTTGATCTGCTGTATATAAATACAGTTTATCTGAAGTGGCAAACCAGAAATTTCCCTTTGAGTCTTTAATTAAATCTCTTACATCTTTATTCTCAAAAACAGCTTCTCCATTTATTAATGCAGGAGAAAAATTCCATCCTTGTTTAAATTGAGAAAGGCCATTATTAGTAGCTATTAAAATTGAATCTTTTGCGATTTCAATTGCGCCATTAATTGTTTTGCCAGCTAATCCTTGAGGTGTAGAATAGGTAATAAATTTACCTTGTACTAATTGATAAAATCCAGATCGATATGTGCTTACCCACAAACTTCCATTATTATCTTCTGTTATATCGGTTACTTCATGAATAGAAAGATTGCTATTTTCAGAGATAAACTCTAAATGGTTGTTGTTAAACCTACAAAGACCTCTATTTGTGCCTATCCAAATACTTCCGTTTTTATCTTCATATATTTTTTTTATGGTTTTATCTCTGAGTAATTCACCATAGGCAAAATCGATCAATTTATTACCTTTAAATAGAATTTTAATTCCCTTGTTTGTGCCTACCCAAATATTACCAGTATTTTTTTCTATATGTATTTGCTGCACTACATCACTGCTTAAGCCATCAGCAACAGTGTATTGCCTTATAATTTTGCCTTGGTTATTTGTTTTAATTAAACCACTACTCATTGTGGCAAACCAAAGGTTGCCATCATTATCTTCTGCAATATCATTTACAACAATTTGAGTTAAAATTGAATCTATGCTATTTTGAGAGAATGTGTTTTCTTGCATAAAGGCGGCGCCATTGGCAGTACCAACCCAAACAGTGTTATTGTTTGTTAGAAGAACTGAATTTACAATGTTGCTAGGTAAGCCATTTTCTGTGTTATATACTTCCCACTTATTATTATAGTAAGATAGGAGGCCACCACCATTAGCTGCAACCCATAATTTACCCTTTGGCTCTTTATAAATACCTTTAAAAGAGTTGATAGATAGCCTATTTTCTGTATCTACGGTTTTAATAGGATCAATAGAAATCCCATCAAATTGTGAGAGCCCTTCATAAGTAGCTAGCCATATGTAACCTTCTTCTGATTGTACAATCCCATTCGCACCTTGAGATGGTAAGCCCTGTTCGCTTGCCCAAATGTTTAAGTGATATTGAGATAGGGATCTTTCAGGGTTCAAGCCTTTATCCTGAGCGATAACATTTGACCTTAACAGTATAAATATTGCTAATAAACAAATGTTGAGTAAGCTGAAAAAATATCTCATTATTTTTATATAAATCGAATTATAGTCATGTTAAAATGACTACAAAATCTTACTACAATGGTAATTAGCTGTAATATTGTTAACACATAGTTTTGTTTATTAAACTAGTATGCAAGTAAGATATTATATTGAAAATTTCAGGAATTTGGATTGTTTTTAAGCCTTTTGAACAAGTTTGTATCGAAGTAAGTTTAGAAGTGTGTTCAAATATAAAATTAAAAACTAATTGGAGTAAAAATTAGTTTAAAAATTTATTAATTGATAATCAATGTATTTTATTAAACTCGATAGTTTTAATATTAAAAAAATAAGTTTTTTAATAAGAGTTTATTAAAGATTGTCTATGTTTGTATTATAATTTTTAATAAAAGGATTCTAATTTTAAGATGTTAATAAGATATCTTTCTTTTTTTCAGCCCCTCATCATTAAGCCTCTCAGGCGTTAGCCTGCCAGATACTTATTTCTATTTACATTAATATACAATTCCCTTTTATTTAATAACATTCGAGAAATTAATTATGTCTGTTGAGGTATTATTCGCCACTGACAAGCATGTTGGCTATGCTGAAGAAATAACTATTGCTATGGCTGTAGCAGCCAAAGAGCGTGGAACTGGTATTGCTAAAAGATCACCTGAATATGTGATGTCAAAAATGACTGAAGGTAAAGCAGTTATAGCATTAGATAATAAAAAATTTGCAGGTTTCTGCTATATCGAAACCTGGGGTCATGGTAAATATGTAGCTAACTCTGGTCTTATAGTATTACCCGAATATAGAAAGAGCGGTTTGGCTAGAAAAATCAAAGAAAAAATCTTTGAGCTATCTAGAACCAAGTTTCCTGAATCTAAAATATTTGGTATTACAACCAGTCTAGCTGTAATGAAAATTAACTCTGAGTTGGGGTACAAACCTGTTACTTTCTCTGAGTTAACTACTGATGAAACTTTCTGGAAAGGCTGCCAAAGCTGTACCAATTACGATATTCTAACAAGAACTAACCGTTCACTTTGTCTTTGTACTGGAATGATCTACGATCCGGAAAAAGAAAAGACAAAAGCAAAAAACGAAAGAAAAAGCCTAGCTGAAAAATGGACGCAATTTAAAGAGTTTATGTTTTCTAGAAAGGCTAAGAAACAAGAATTATTGAAAGATGAAGATAAAAAAGAATCTTCATACAATACAAATAGTGTTTTAGTAAAGTAGCAACGAGAAATAGGATAGAAATGAAAAAGAAGGTAGTGTTAGCATTTAGTGGAGGATTAGATACTTCTTATTGTGTAAAATACCTCTCAGAAGATTGCGGCTACGAGGTTTATACCGCTATAGTAAACACTGGCGGTTTTGATAGCAGCGAATTATCTGAAATTGAAAAAAGTGCATATGCGTTGGGTGTAAAAGAACACAAAACCATAGAAGCAACTGAACAGTATTATCAAGATTGCATTCGCTTTTTGATATATGGTAATGTTTTAAAAAATAATACATATCCGCTTTCTGTAAGTGCAGAAAGGGTGTTTCAAGCAATTGAAATAGTAAAATATGCTCGTAGTGTTAGTGCAGATGCAGTAGCTCACGGTAGTACTGGTGCTGGTAACGATCAAGTACGTTTCGATTTAGTGTTCCAAGTAATGGGACCTGAGTTAGAAATTATTACACCTATTCGCGACTTAAAGCTTTCTAGAGAAGCCGAAGTAAATTATTTGAAAGAAAAAGGTGTAAGTAAAGAGTGGTCTAAAGCGAAATACTCTATTAATAAAGGTTTGTGGGGAACGAGTGTGGGTGGAGTAGAAACGCTTACTTCAGATGGCGTTTTGCCAGAAAGTGCTTACCCAACTCAATTAGAAACTGAAGGTGAAAAATCAATTACGCTTCAATTTGAAAATGGTGAATTAGTAGGGATAGATGGCGAAAAAATGTCGCCAGTAAAAGCCATTCAGCAATTAGAGAAAATAGCAGGGCCTTTTGCAGTGGGTAGAGATGTGCATGTGGGCGATACTATTATAGGTATTAAAGGTAGAGTAGGCTTTGAAGCTGCTGCTCCGCTTATCATTATAAAAGCGCACCATCTTTTAGAAAAACATGTGCTTACCAAATGGCAACAACATTGGAAAGAGCAGTTAGCTAACTGGTATGGCATGATGTTACATGAGGCTGCTTTCTTAGATCCGGTAATGAGGAATATCGAAAAATTCCTTGAAGACACTCAGTCTCAGGTTACAGGAGAGGCGAATATCAAGCTTCAACCTTACAGATTTACCGTTACTGGTATTAATTCTCCAAATGACCTTATGTCAGCAAAATTTGGAAGTTACGGAGAGATGAACTTAGGATGGAGTGGAGAAGATGTAAAAGGCTTTACAAAAATATTAAGTAATCAAATTAAAATTTATCATCAGGTAAAAGACAGTAATAATGATTAGAGCAGGAATAGTTGGGGGGGCAGGATATACCGCTGGAGAGTTATTGAGAATTCTCATAAATCATCCAGAAGTTGAAATTTCTTTCATTCACAGTAAAAGTCATGCAGGTCAGCCAGTGTCTGATGTGCATACAGATTTACTTGGGGATACTGATCTTATTTTTAGCGATGATATTTCTGTTAGAATTGATGTGATGTTCCTTTGTATGGGACATGGACAGTCTGAGGCATTTCTTAAAGAAAATCCGGTTCCGGGTAAAATGAAAATTATCGATTTAAGTCAAGATTTTAGAATCAAATCTATGGATCATGACTTTATCTATGGTTTACCAGAACTTAACAGACATTATATTAAAGCTGCGGAAAGAATAGCCAATCCTGGTTGTTTTGCCACTTGTATTCAACTTGGATTATTACCACTTGCCGGATATGGACTAATACAAGAAGATGTTCATATACAAGGGATAACAGGTTCTACAGGTGCAGGGCAAAAACCAATGGCTACAACGCATTTTAGCTGGAGAAATAACAATGTTTCTGTTTATAAAGCTTTTAAGCATCAACATATAGCAGAAATAACGCAAAGCATCAAACAACTGCAACCTAAGTTTGATAGTGAGTTACTTTTTGTGCCAGTAAGAGGTAATTTCACCAGAGGAATTTTATGTTCAATGTACACCAAGTGTACAATCAGTTTTGAAGAGATTAAATCAATTTATGAGAGCTACTATAAGCGCAATCCGTTTATCGTAATCTCAGAGAAAAATCCCGATCTTAAGCAGGTAGTTAATACCAATAAGGGAATTGTGTATCTCGAAAAACATGGCGATTATATTATGATTATTACAGCAATTGACAATCTCTTAAGAGGAGCATCTGGTCAGGCTGTACAAAATATGAATATTGCTTTTGGTTTAGACGACACAACAGGTCTAAAACTAAAAGCTGCTGCTTTTTAACCAATCCAATTAAATTTTTTTATAATGAAACCATTTGATGTTTATCCCATCTATGACATAGAGCCTATTAGAGGTGAAAACAATTACATCTGGGATAATAAAGGAAACAAGTATCTGGACTTTTATGGTGGTCATGCTGTAATCTCTATCGGGCACAGCAATCCTCATTTTCTTAATAGGATAAATAGGCAGATGCAGAAAATGGTTTTCTATTCAAATGCAGTGATTAACAACCTTCAGGTTGAATTGGCTGAGCGTTTGGGAGCAATTGCTGGCATTCCGGATTATCAATTATTCTTGTGTAATTCAGGAGCTGAAGCAAACGAAAATGCAATCAAACTCGCTTCATTTCAGACTGGAAAAAAGAAAATCATTTCTTTCTCAAAGGGATTTCATGGACGTACTTCTATGGCTGTAGCAGTTACAGATAATCCTAAAATTATAGCACCAGTAAACGAAACTGAAAATGCCATTATTCTTCCTTTTAATGATGAAGCTGCATTAGAAAAAGCCTTTGAAAGTGGAGATATAGCGGCTGTAATTATTGAAGGTATTCAAGGCATTGGCGGTATTTATTTACCAACACAAAGTTTTATGGACAAAATTAAAAGTTTGTGTGAGGCAAATGGTGCTTTGTTAATTGCTGATGCTGTGCAGTGTGGTTGTGGTAGAAGCGGAAAGTATTATTCGCACGACTATTATAATCTTAAAGCTGATATCTATACAATGGCAAAAGGTATCGGAAATGGTTTTCCGGTAGGAGCAATTGCCATCTCTCCAGATATCGAAGCAAAATATGGAATGCTAGGAAGTACCTTTGGAGGAAACCAATTAGCTTGTGTAGCAGCCTTAGCTGTAATCGAAGTGATGGAAGAACAAAACCTAATTGAAAATGCGAAGAACACAGGTGATTATTTGATGGAGCAATTAAAGCAAGTTGATGGTGTAAAAGAAGTGAGAGGTAGAGGTCTAATGATTGGTGTTGAGCTAGAAGGCCCTATAAAAGGCATCAGAAATAGCTTATTGTTCGATCATAAAATTTTTACGGGTTCTGCTTCAAATCCAAATGTACTTAGATTGTTGCCTTCGCTTACAATAGGTAAAAAGGAATCTGATATTTTCCTTGAAGCATTCACAAATGTATTATCCAATAAAGAATTGACAGTTTAATAAAATGAGACATTTTACATCAGTAGAAGATGTTAACGATATAGAAAAACTAATTGAAATTGCTTTAAATCTAAAAGCTGTTCCTAAAGCAAGTGAGCACCTTGGTAAAGGTAAAACAATGGGTATTATCTTTTTAAACCCAAGTTTGAGAACTCGCCTAAGTACTCAAGTTGCCGCTCAAAACCTAGGAATGTCGCCTATAGTAATGAATTTTAGTAGTGATGGATGGCAATTAGAGTTTGCAGATGGAGTGGTGATGGATGGCAATAAAGCTGAACATGTAAAAGAAGCCGCTGCCGTTATGGGAACCTATTTTGATGTAATGGGTATCCGCTCTTTTCCGGGACTTAAAGACAAAGACGAAGATTACCAAGACAATGTAATCAACCAAATTAAAAAGTATGCTGGTATTCCAGTAATTAGTTTGGAGTCTGCCATTAGGCACCCGTTACAGTCTCTGGCTGATTTAATTACAATTACTGAGCATAAAAAAGTAGCTAAACCTAAGATAGTTTTAAGTTGGGCGCCACATCCGAGAGCATTACCTCAAGCTGTTTCTAATTCATTTGCAGAGTGGGTTTTAGCTGCAGGTTACGATCTAACAATCACGCATCCAGAAGGTTACGAATTGTCTGAGCAATTTACCAAAGGAGCTACGATTGAATACGATCAGAAAAAAGCTTTTGAAGGAGCTGACTTTATTTATACAAAAAACTGGTCTTCATTTAAAGACTACGGACAAGTATTAAATTCTGATCCTTCGTGGCAAATAGATGCTGCTAAGATGAAATTGACCAACGATGCTAAATTCATGCACTGTTTGCCTGTAAGAAGGAATGTAATTGTGAGTGATGATGTATTGGATAGTGAAAGCTCTATCGTAATTAAGCAAGCGGAAAATAGAATTTATTCAGCACAAGCTGTGATTGAACAAATCTTAAAAGCCAATTTCTAAGTGATGGAGAAACTGAATGTAGTAAAAATCGGAGGGAATGTAATTGATAATGAAGAGGCACTCAAACAGTTTCTGATTGATTTTAGCAAATTAGAAGGCAAAAAAGTGCTTGTGCACGGTGGTGGAAAATTAGCTAGTAGATTGTCTCTTCAAATGGGCATTGAGCCAGAAATGGTTGATGGCAGAAGAATCACCAATGAAGAAACCCTTAAGGTGGTTACAATGATGTATGCAGGCTGGGTAAGCAAAAGCATTGTTGCTCAGCTACAAGCGAATAATTGTAACGCAGTTGGACTCTCTGGTGCAGATTTGAATTTGATTCAATCAGTATTTAGGCCCAAAGAACCTATCGATTTTGGCTTTGTAGGAGATATTATTAGCGTAAATGCCAATATGCTCAATGTGCTTTTACAGAATTCAATTGTTCCGGTTTGCTGTGCTATTACGCACGACAAAGCAGGTAGTCTACTCAATACAAATGCAGATACCATTGCCGCTACTTTAGCTGTTGCTGCTAGCGAGCATTTTGATGTATCTCTAATTTACTGTTTTGAGAAGAATGGTGTACTGGCAAATCCAGAAGATGACGACAGCGTAATTTCTTTAATTGATAAAGATTATTACCAACAGTTAATTGATGAAAAAGTAATTACTGCTGGTATGTTACCAAAGATGCATAATTGCTTTCAGGCTTTAGATAAAGGTGTTGCAGATGTGAAAATTATGCATGCATCTAAATTGAACTCTCTAAGTAGCGATCAATTTATTGGAAGTAAATTAGTCTTAGAAGACTAATCACTGACTTCTAAAAGTTGTATCAATAATTCTAACTCTGCTGTTTTTCTTAACTTTGAATTTTTTCCATTTGAAGAGCTGAAGAACAGCAGAGGTTAATAGAAAAGAAGAACCAATAATGGCAGACTCTTGCTGATCATAAGATTTTTCACTGACAAGTGGAGCTACTGCTGCCGCAAATAAAAATCCTCCTGCAATAAAACCTGTTCCTGCACTTAAAAACCTTGTAGTGTGGTTAGGAAAGTAGAACTTGTCGAACTCATTCAATTTCATTTCGATATTTCTCGTACTTATTACTAAAGAAGAATCTCCTAAGCCCACAATGTAATCGTGATATCTGGTAGAGTTGCCTACTTGTTTAAAGTAAATGTCATCTCCCACACTTAATTTTATTCTTTTTCTACCATAATTATCGAGCACCAAAAACTTTTGTGCAAAAACATCTTTGCAAAAAAGAAGGCTAAAAAATAGTAATATGTATTTGTAGTTTATGCTGTATGTTAATTTCATGACTTGCCAGATAAATTGAAATGTATATGAATGTTTGTTATTTAAATATCATATTACAATAACTAAATAAAATACAATTCAGTTTTATGAAATTTAAACTTAAGATTTAGAAATAATAGCTATTATCTAAATAATGCAATACTGAATATGAGGTTGTCTTGACTTGTAATTAATTTGGGGGAAATTATTTAAAACAGACTTGATTGAACGCCTCCGGTTTTAAATCTTGGCGCTTTTACTTTAAAACTTCCAGCTTTTTTTAACTCTTTCACAAAAAAATCTGCCAAGTCTGGGCATTCAATTTCTTCTGGTTGATGGATAAAGAAATATACTTTTTTCAATCCTTGATCTGCCCAAGTTTTAATTTGCTGAACCCAGTCTGTAATTCTTGTATAATCACTTGGGTGCAATTTATTACCAACAAACCTCACCATCAACTCGTCAGTAGTAACTCTTAAATGCAATACATCTCTTCTGCCTGCCACATCAGAAATACAAGTGAGCATATTTTGCTCTTCAAGTAAATTGCAAATCTTTTTAAATGCTTCTGGCTCGGCAAACCAACTTTCGTGTCTAAACTCAACAGCTAATTGGTAACCTTTTGGGAAATTAAGAATGAATGCTTCTAACTTATCAACCTCGTTGGTAGTAAAGTTAGGAGGGAGTTGCAGAAAAAAACTACCTAATTGTTCTTCTAATTCATTAAAAGCCTGGCAAAACTCCTCGGTAAGCAGACTTACACTATTAAGCCTTCTAGAGTGACTGATTTGTTTAGAGATTTTTGGGCAAAACTGAAAAGTATTTGGTGTCATACTTTTCCACCTCAAGAGTGTATTTAAATCTGGTGTTCGGTAATAAGTTGTATTGAGTTCGATGGTATCGAAACTATTACCGTAGTACTTTAAGAAATCTTTGCTTTTAGCACCAACAGGATAAATTTTACCAATCCACTCTTTGCAAGACCAAGCTGGACAACCAATTTGAATTTCGCATAGTTGTTTTTCCTCTCCGGAAACATCGCTCTTAGAAAGTCTTTCGAAAAAGGCTTTGGTTTCTTGAGGCACTTCCGGAAAGGAAAAATCTGCTTCGTTTAAATCTAGTAATTTACCGAACTTCATTTATTCAATTACATTCGTTCTGGTACATCTACACCGAGAAGTCCCATTGTTTTTTTAATTGTTGAGGCTACAGTTGCAGAAAGCAATACTCTAAAAATCATTTTACTTTCTACTTCTTCGCTAAATATTGGAAGTTCTGAGTAAAACTTGCTATACATTTTAGCTAGTTCGTAAGCATAACTTGCAATAATAGAAGGTGCATAAAGATCGCAAGCTTCTTTTACTTTTGCCGGATATTGGCTTAGTAAAAATACCAGTTCTTCTTCTGTTTTAGAGATCTCGCTTAAATCACTTAAAGTAGAGTTTTTGTAAGCGATGCCATCCTTTTCTGCTTTGCGAATTATCGCACAGATTTTAGCATGGTTATACTGGATGTAAACACCAGTGTTTCCTTGAAAATCGATAGACTCTTCAGGATTAAACAGCATTCTTCTTTTCGGGTCAACTTTTAGCAAGTAGTATTTTAATGCACCCATTGCCAGTTGATGATAAAGCTTTTGTGCTTCTTCTGGTGTAAAACCATCAATTTTACCTAATTCTTCTGTACGCTGGCTCGCTGTTGTTTCCATCTCTTTCATCAAATCATCTGCATCTACAACAGTTCCTTCACGAGATTTCATTTTACCACTTGGCAAATCAACCATGCCGTAAGACAAATGGTAGATTCCATCTGCATATGGGCGGCCAAGCTTTTTCATGATTAGTTGAAGCACTTTAAAGTGGTAATCTTGCTCGTTACCTACTACATACACAGATTTCTGCATAGGAAAGTCCTTAAACTTCAATTCTGCGGTTCCAATGTCTTGTGTCATGTAAACAGATGTTCCATCAGCACGAAGTACCAGTTTTTCATCTAAACCATCATTGCTTAGATCAATCCAAACAGAACCATCTGGTTTTTTATAGAAAACACCTTTAGCAAGACCTTCTTCAATAATGTCTTTACCAAGTAGGTAAGTTTCAGATTCTTTGTATACTTTGTCGAAGCTAACACCCATTTGCTTGTAGGTTACATCAAAACCTTCATAAACCCAGTTATTAAGCTTTTCCCAAAGAGCAACTACTTCTGTATCGCCTTCTTCCCACTTTTTTAACATGGCTTTTGCCTCGTTTAATAAAGTAGAAGATTGCTCAGTCAGTTTGCCTATTTCTTCGTCTGTTTTTTCAGGATATTTTTCTTTTAGCTCTGGTTTTATTTGCGCTAATTCTTCTTTAAAAGCTTTATCAAACTTTACATAGTAATCACCAACTAGTTTGTCGCCCTTCTTTTCGGCAGTAGGAGTTTCTCCGTTTCCAAACTTTTGGTAAGCCAACATCGATTTGCAAATATGAATACCGCGGTCGTTTACCAAATTGGTTTTCATTACTTCGTAACCACCTGCATCCATAATCTGCGAAACAGAATAACCTAAGAAGTTATTACGTAAGTGACCAAGGTGCAAAGGTTTGTTAGTATTTGGCGAAGAATACTCCACCATTACTTTTTCACCATTGCGCTCTAGCTTACCATATGTTGGGTTGGTGTAAATATCTATAAGCAAATCGATCCAGTATCTTTGCGAAATGGAAAGATTTAAAAATCCTTTAACTACATTAAATTTTTCTACAAGGCTTTCTTTCTGCAATAAAAGGTTGCCAATCTCTTCTCCAATAGCCTCTGGCTTCTTTCTGGCAACTTTAGAATAAGGGAATGTTACAAAAGTGTAATTTCCTTCAAAATCTCTTCTGGTAGCCTGTAAACTAATTTTTTCAGGGTCTACATTTTCTCCATACAATTCCTGTATACAAGCCGTAATTGCTTGGCCTATCTTTTCCTCAATATTCATAACCACTTAGTAGTAATTTGATATTTTATTTGATCTGCAAAGCTAAGCATTCATAAATAATTAAAAAGCCAATATTGCCTGAATATGACTATCGGCTTAAAGAAAGGGTAATTAAAAACTGATCTTTATCAGGAAATTTAAGAAACTGTTATTTTATGGAATTTCAATTATGATTTATTGTTTAAATCGCTAGTATTGAAGCATCAAAACCAATAAATAACTTAACCAATTTTAAATTTATGCTTACAATTAATGCACATGCAATAGACAAAGCACTTGCCGAGCTAATTTTAGCAAGACAACAAGTCGCAACCAGTTTTTCTGCCAGTGTTGAATTAAAAGAAAATTTAAGAAAACTTGAAAACAATTTTCAACTAGAACACGGCGAAAACCTCAAAAACATTCTCGAAGAAGTATACGATGATTTATCACCAGACGCAGAATTAGAAGCTCCTTTAAATTATCTGGCAAATAAATATGAAGTTGCTGGAGAAAATGAACATGGTACTACATTTAAAGTAAATCACGATGAGGGAGTCTTAATCGTTGTAGATGAGTATGGCGATAAACCAGCGAAATTGGTAATTATTCCAAATCCATTAAGGTTAATTTTAAACATAGAAGACAACAGCCAAGAAGAAGTGTGGTCTTTAAACTAATTAATACTTTATTTGTTAAAATCAATTAGAGGCTTACAGTTTTGTAAGCCTTTAGTTTTTATATTACTTTAGTATTTAGATACAAAAGGAAAGTAATATATTTCTCTAAGAGCCATTATAAAATAATTAGATTTTAAGTTTATGCAGGATTTTCCTGAAGAAGAAGAGGAAGATGACCACGGTTGGGGTGACGATGACTTAGGATACGCGTCAGATTATGATGGAGACGATGAAGAGGACTATCTGGATATAGATGGTTATCCAGATGATGATGAGGAGTGGGACGAAGACGGTGAAGAGTCTGATGAACCAGAAGAAGAAACGCTTCAGGATGAGGATGACATGCCTGAAAAAAAAGATGCCAATAGTGAGGAAGAAGATGATGAAAAGGAAAAAAGTCCTGTAAGAATTAAAATCGAGCAGGATATGGACGATTTTCGCCAACTGTTAGAAGATTACAGAGACTCACATTTCTATAAAGATAAATTTTATCGTTCGATTGAGAATGATGAAAGCTATGCTATTTTAAGACATGAAGGAGAACTGAGTAAGCACGAAGATATTATTAAACGATTTTATCCTCCTGCAAAAGATATATTTAAAAAAAGACCACCAGTAGTAAGAGATCCAGAAAACGATCCAATGAAATATAAGCTAGCTAAAGCTGAAGTTTATATTAAAGAATTTAAAGAAGACCCAGAAGTTGTAAGAGCACAGATACAACAAATGAAAATGGGCAATGCCCAAAGTGGTGAGCTGTCTCAAAAAATTGGCTCAAACTTTAAAGAATTACAATCAGAAATTCCTCTAATACAAAAAGACCTTGAGCGATACATTGGCGAAAACTTACTGAATAAAATTGCTTTTTTAATCATATTGGCGGCGGTAGCAGTTTTGTATCAGTATGGTATAAGTAAGGGCTATATCAATGAGACTTATAGAGTAATAGTTGGTTTTGGCTTAGGTGCTGCATTTATAACTCTGTCGCATCTTATTCTTACCACTGTTCAGCGAACCCGAACATTGTTTATGGGTGTTGGAGCTGCAACAATTATGTATACCATATCCTTGTCTTTTCATGAATATGATGTACTGAGTAAGTCTCAAGCATTTGCAGGTAATGTGGTTGTGAGTCTTATTTTAATATTTTACACTTTTAAATTCGAGCGGAAAGATATTGCCTTATTAGCTTATATAGCCGCTTTTGTTTCTCCATTTCTGGTAAGTACAGGCGAAAAAAATCCTGTATTCTTTTTTTCCTACTTACTCGCTGTAGACATTATATTTTTAATACTTGCTTATAAAAAGCAATGGCATATTATTCTGGCTATTCCTTTAGCTGCTACTTTAATAGCATTTCAAGTATATCTTATTACTACAGACTTTACACTTAGGGTTCAATACATCTCTGCTTTATGTTTTGCTACAATTTACTATGCTATATTCTTTATGAGCGTAGTAGCTTATAACCTTAAGCCAAGTATAGAATACAAGTCGGTTGATTATTTCTTGTTAATGGCTATTACAGTATTGTATCTCATTAATGTGTTGAACTTATTGAGTGATAGCGGTGCATTAAGCTATCGTCCGGCATTTATCGCTGGCTTGGGTATATTCCAACTGTATTATGCATTAATGCTGTATGGTAGTGAGAAAATGGGTAAAGGCGTACAAAGGCAGTTGATGGCATTTTCAATAACCCTGATTACACTTTCTATTTGGATGGAGTTTAGTGCCCTATATGTAAATATATGGTGGTCAATAGAAGGGGTAATACTTGCATGGTTAGGTATTAGAATGGGAAGTAATTCACTAAGAAATGGTTCTGCGGTAGTTACTACATTATCGCTTTTAACTATGTTTTATAATTGGTCGCAAACTTACTTTGCACCGAAAACACTACCTCTAGTTTTTAATAGCGGCTTTGCTTCAGGATTTGTTACAGTTCTTTCTTTAAGTGCTATTATCACACTGTTCTATTCAGATAAAAAAGAATACGACGTAATAGCCATTACCAAAGTGTATTATGCAAAAACATTGAGTTCTTTCTTAATGTTTATCAGCTATTTTATAGGTGTGTTCGAGCTACTATGGCACGCGCCAAATTTAGTTGGTGGTTCAGAGTATAGAACTATTCTGATTGATGGTTATACTATGCTATTTATGTTATTGATGCGATACATGGTATACAAACTTGATATTAGGCGTTTGCAAGAATCTGTGGGTTGGTTAATGGGGCTTAGTGTTATATTCTATATCATCTTTGGCCATAGAGCTGCATTAGTGCTTAGAAGTGGATTTTTAAATGATACATTGCCATTCTATCCATTTGGCACACATTATTTGAATGTAATCATATCTGTTTTCCTCAATTATATTCTAATTAAAGATATTGTAAGTTCAGAATCATATGCTTCTGGTAAATACTCATTTGCACTTTGGTTTTTATGTATTGTGGTTATTTGCCATATGAGTTATGAGTTAGAACATAACATAGTGTTGATAAGAAGTGCTTGGTCCGAAATACCGAGTATAGACGATTTCTTGTATCAGGTAAGACTCACAGGTTTCTCTATACTTTGGTCGATACTGTCTTTTATCTTTATGTATATCGGATTAAGGTTTAAGCTTAAAGAACTCAGAATGATCTCATTGGTTTTATTTGCAATTACCATCTTGAAGTTCTTTGCATTTGACTTTAGAAAACTAGCTCCAATGGGGCAAATAATCTCTCTAATTATAATAGGCTTATTGCTTCTAGCTGTTTCTCAATTGTATAATAAACTAAGAAAGTTATTGGCATTAGAAGGACCGCTATTTGATAGAGATCATAATTATTCTCAAGACGAAACTGCTGCTATTATTAAGGCTCACAAAGATTTAAAAAGAAAGCAGCAAGAAGGAGAATAATAATAATTTATTGTGAAATTTAGCTTTAGTGTATAAGAGGATTTCAATTAAAAATTACCTTTTTTGCACAAACGATTAACAAAATGGGATTTTCGAGCGAAGCAATATTTATTAAACCAGCTTTAACAGACGAACAAGAACAACAGCTTTTAAAATCACTTGGTTTTAAAAACTATGTTTACAACAAAGAAAGCTCTTTTGATGAAGCAGACACCAGAACTAGATATGGTGTTTATATAGGAAAAGTGAATGGTGCTACCTACCTAATTTACGAAGGAATTTATAGCTTAAAGCGTGAAGGACATTTCTCCGAAGCAGAGAGAGTAATTGCAGACAAATTTCAATGGCACGAAGTTCTTTCTATAATGAATTATGAAGTTTCTAATAGTTATGGATATCATTATATTAGAAATGCACAAAGCATTAGGTTAAAAGAAGGATACAGCCCAGATGTTGTTTCAGATTTTGGTCAGGAATTACCCATAGAGAAAGATTATTATGTGAAGCGTGAGTTTGAAGATGGTGAAGAGTATTTTTTCACAAAAGCCTATGGAGATACAGAAGTACTAGACAGATGGACACATGACCAGATTGGTGGAAGCATTGCATTTGATTTAGTAAAGATGATGACTGGGGCATCTTACAGCCAAGATGAAATATTCTATTCTAAACCGAAGCAATTTGTTCCGAAAGATCAGATCGATCAAGTACTAGAAAACTTTTCTTCACCAGATGGAATCAAACACAATGTAGATATCGCTTTTAGAGGTTTAATGCCTTTAGAGATTTATGATTCCATTCTAGATAAAGTAGCTCCAACAATTACAGAGAAAGGTTTTACTTACGATAAAGGAAAATACCTTTTTTATAAAGAAGCAAATGGACTTAAGTATGTAATCGACTTTAAGCCATTTGATAAAGGAGTTTATCTATTGAGACCTTATTTAAAGTTTTCTATAGAAGCACCGAGACCAGAATGGTATAAGAAAAACTTTGGTACTGATGTAAATCGATTTGGTAACAAAATGACATCAAATATCAATTTGTCTTGTGCAGATTTTGGTATCAAAGATAAGCACAATCAGGCACTGAAAATCGATAATGATTTCGATTTAGATAAAACAGTTGCTAAGGTCAAATTAAGACTAAAAGAAACCATTTTTCCATATTTCGATAAGGTTACCGGATACGATGTGATTATCGAAAAAAATAAAGAGTCTCTCTCTAAGATTGATTTCTTGTTTATGTCTGGTAAAATAGATGAGATAGAAAGTTTGATTGAGAAATCAGTAATGTCTTTTGCTCATGTTGCAGTAGATTACAAGTGGAATGAGGTAAGGATTAACAATACCATAGCGGAGTTTCAAGATAGAGCCAATTTGATTACTACTGAATTAAACATCAAAGAAATATTTAATACAGAAGTACTAGAATACAAAGTGGATTGTAAGAGTAAAAACAAAAGAGAAAAAGAGGTGAGTACTAAAAATGGTTTTGCTAAATCTTTACAGAAACGTATTTTAGTATATGCTGAGCCGCAAGGTTTTTCAAAACCTTGGTGGAAGTTTTGGCAAAAATAAACTATGAGAAATTTATTCTTCTTAACGATATTGATGATATCCTTCACTTGTGTAAAAGCACAAGCAGTGAAGGATTTTTCATTAGCTGGTTTCTATAATAGAACTATAGATTATTACAGTAGTCGATTGATAGAAAACAATAAGGATTTAAATCAAATTGAAAACATCCATTTTTTGATTGTAGATAAAGCTGTAAAAGATTCTTCTATTGTAAATCCGGTGAGAAATGAGTTACAGACTGACTTTGGAAATTTCACTATAGAATATCTTTCAGAACAAGAGCTAATAGATAAGTTAACTAAGAAGAAAAGAGATTTTACTTCTTATCACTTTATCAACTATAAGCAGATTACTCAAGACACAATTGATATCAATATTAGTAATACTTCAATTACAGTTAAAAGAATTTTTAAGTTAAGGCGAGGTAGTTTAATTACTAAAGAAATTAACTATACTTTATCATGTGGAGGAACGAATGGTTACATACCAACTGCAAGGTTTATCTATAGTCAAGAAAAAGCAAACTGGGATTTTTACACCTATGATGAATTGCTTCAATCAATTCTTGATGAAAGACGAAAAATGTGGAGTGTTAATCGATCTAGATGATATTCAATGATGAAAAAAAACATAGTAATTAAGATTTTATCATTTTTGATAACCGCAATTGCAATAACAGTAATTCTGCTTGATACTAATTTACTTGAAACAAATTTAAATTTTTCTACTAGCATTATTCCAGGTTGGCATATTACAGTTATTCCTTTTGAAGGATTAATGATAAAAGCTTTAACATTAATAGCTCTCTTTGTCGCAATATTTACCTTAATCAAAATTTTGATAAGCTTCATTTGGAAGTATCTAACATCTGAAAGTCAAAGTTAATATCTTGAATTATCATAATTTATTCTCAGAATATCACAATAATCCCCATTTATCCCTTTATTTTTCAATTACAGCATAAATTTTCCCTTTCTTATAAAAGCATTTTGAAAGTAGTTTCAGATTTACAATTTTGAAGTATAAATTTGGTATTCTATCAACAACAAAAATTGAAACTACTTCAACCCGCATATCTACTACTACTAGGTTCTTTATTGGTTCCATTAGCCATACATCTTTGGAATCGCAAAAAAGAAAAAGCATTGCAGTTAGGATCTGTAAGGTTCCTTATGCAATTGCCCCGAGAAAGTGTCAACAGTATCCAGCTCAATCAGAAAAGACTGCTAGCGCTAAGGTGTTTAATTCTTGCTTTAATTGTATTTGCTTTGGCAAACCTTGTTTTTTCTTCATCAAGCGAAAAGGAAAATCAGGTAATTGTTTTAATAGATAAAGGACTTGAAAAATCTGCTGCTATTAAAACCAAACTGCAAGAACACATCAACAAAGGAGAGAAGGTTCTTTTTACTAGCTGGGGATTACCAGAGTTTGATTCGGAAAGTGACTACGAAGCAGCAATCTCAGATAAAAATCTGCATTTTGCTGATGCAAACTTGATGAATGTTTTACTTACTGAGCCAGTAAAACCAGATAGTGTAGTGTATTACACCAAGTCTGGCATAAGGAGTTTTGGTAAATCGCTATCGGCATTACCATTCCCAATTAACTGGATGACGGTTCCCTCCGAAGATAACACAACAGCTTATGTTGCCAATGTTAGGCAAGTGAATAGCGATTCTCTTTTGTTCGAAATTATTGAGAGCTCAGAGAAAGGAACAAGTCAAAAGTGGATTCCTGTAAAGAAAGCAACCGAAGGCAATGTGGCTGGCATCAGTTGGGAAATGCAAAATGACTCAGTGCTTTTTGATAGCCAGACGAACTTAAAAATCTCTGAAAACGAATTAAAAGTTTTATTTGTAAAAGGCGAGGAAGAAACTGATAAACAGCAAGATATGCTTAATTATTTTAAAGCTGCATTTAATAGTTTGTCTTTGTATCACTACCAGCAAATTGAAATCAGCACAATTTCAAGTGAGCAAATCAAAACTGATAGTTTATATTCTGTCGATTTATTAATTTGGGGACTTAATACACAAGTACCTCAAAACATTCCAGAGCAAAAGGTTTTGTTACTGGAATCTACCAACACACATACTTCGCTGGTTAACGAATTTACCGATAAGCCAGTGAGAATAATGAAAAAGCTTTACCTGAACACTGCCGAAGGAAGACCAGATGTAACAATTGCAGAACAGTTAGCAAAACAGGTATTTCAACCATCAGATTTTCATACGCAGCAATTAAACCATGCTGATTTGAGAACACTTAGCCAATCTCAGTTAAAGAAGTTTTCGATGATACAAAAAGCCGGTATCAATTCGGAAGCAGATAACCGACAATTAGAAAGCAACACATCAATAGAATACTTTCTGCTAATTATAGCAGGTTTGCTCATCCTTGTAGAAAGGTGGGTATCAGTAAGAAATGTATTATGATGCAGCAAAAAGAATATCCTTTTAAAGCTTTGTTGCTAAAGTGGAGAACGCAACAAAAAATATTATCAATTGGCATTGCTTTACTTCTGTTTTTGCCGGTATTGATAATTACTTATTATCTCATTCCAGATTGGTATCTGCTAGCTAGCGGAATTGTATTTGCCATTTCTATATTTTTCGCCATTCAGTATTATAAGAAGAATGAAATAGACGAAAATAAAGTAGCTAACTTTTTAGATGAGATTTTCCCCGAAACAGAATCTTCTGGTTTTCTATTTCTTAAGAACAGAGAGAACTTGAATTTGCTAGAAACTTTGCAAGTTCAAAAGATTGAAAAAAGATATGCTCCAATATTAAAAGAAACCAAACTTCCGGTTCCAATCGCAAAAGTATTTGCTTCGGTAGTAATTGTATCTTTAGTGGCATTTGCGATTGGTAATTTTCTGATTCAGAATAAGCAAGAGAATGCAATTGCAGAAGAGGCTTCAATCATGCCAGAAAGCACAGAAATTAAATCTGTTTCCGAAGTAAATAGTAAAGCTGAGCTTTCTAAGATCAACATTCAGATTAATCCACCTGTCTACACAAAAATTCCTGCCAAGTACGAAGCTCAAGGAAATGCAAAAGTGCCTCAGTTTAGTAAATTAACTATAAATCTGGATTTTACAGGAGAGGTAAATAGCTGTGAGCTTAGAACCGCTAAAGGAAAAGTATTTAGCCAATCAGAAAAAAGTAAAACTTACCAGTTTGCTTTGAGTGTAGAAGAAAATATGATTTACCAAATCGTATATAAGACAGAAGATGGCGAACAGCGAAGCGATTATTACAAGATTGAAATAATAGAAGATCGTAAACCAGATATTTTTCTGGCAGATTTACCTCAATACCAGTCTTTCGCTTTTGGCGAGCCAGCCAGCTTTAATGTAAAAGCTACAATAAGAGACGATTACGGGTTAAGTGATGCTTATTTAATCGCCACAATTAGTAAAGGGAGTGGTGAGTCTGTGAAATTTAGAGAAGAAAAAATTTCATTAAAACAGGCCTTAAAAGCTGGAAGTAAAACTGCCGAGTTGTCTAAAAAACTAGATTTGTATGAGTTAGAAGCGGGGCCCGGTGATGAATTGTATTATTATTTAGAAGTGTTGGATAATCGAGCACCAGAACCATTAAAAACAAGAACAGAGACTTATTTTGCCATTCTAAACGATACTTCACGAGAGTCTATCACGGTAGATAGTGGTTTAGGTGCAGACTTTATGCCGGCTTATTTTAGAAGCCAACGCCAGTTAATTATAGATACTGAAAAGCTAATTGCACAGCGCGGTAAAATATCTAAAGAAGAATTTGATAAAACATCTAACAATATTGGATATGACCAGAAAGTACTCAGGTTAAGATATGGTGAATTTTTGGGTGAAGAGGCTGAAAACAGTATGGAAGGTGGTACCTTGGAAATGCATCACGACGAAGACCATCACGATGAAAATATGAGCAATGAGGAGAAAGTAAAATCTCTTGTTGATCAATATTCTCATTTACACGATACGCAAAGTGAGATGGAGAAGAATCTTTTAGAAGAGCACAATCATAAACATGGTGGTGAAGAAACAGGTGATTCGGAAAGTGAGTACGGAGAAGGCATGGTGAAACTAAATAATGGCGCTTCGGTTTCAGAAGATATGATGCATACGCACGATTCTGCTGATGAGGCTACTTTTTACTTCAGTTCTACCAAAGCGCAACTTAAAGCAGCTCTTGCCTTAATGTGGGAATCTGAGTTGCAGTTAAGAATGAACGAACCAGAAAAAGCTTTACCGATCGAATACAAAATTTTGGATTTGCTGAAAGAGGTTCAGCAAAAGTCTAGAATTTATGTAGAAAGAATTGGTTTTGAGCCGCCTCCAATTAAAGAAGCTGAGAAAAGATTAAAAGGAGAATTAGATGATATAATCAGCCCAAAAGTTTCTGAAGAAAATAAAGACGAAATTCCTTTTGAGGGCGTAAAACAAGCGATTGCTGTTTTGGAAATAATTAAAGAAGAGAAAAGGAAACCATTTGGCGCTGAACTAGCAAGTCTTGAAGCTGCAGGTAATGAAATTGCACCTTTAGCTATAGAAAATCCTTCAAAGTATTTGGGTTTGCTGAAAGAAATTAAGGAAATACAGCAAGTGGAAAATGTAGAAGATTATAATGATACAAAGATATCCAATTTGCAAGCAATGTTGCTGAATTTGTTACCAGAAGAGTTTCATTCAAGATTTAAAAAAGTTAAAACTAAAAGCAGGCTTACCGAAATTTTTAATGATCAATTGCAGGGTCTGTAAGCTCAATTGTTAAAACAAACACTTCATGAATATTAGATTTGACGCAAGTTCAGAAACCATTATCTGGATTACATGCTTGTTACTTCTATTTCTTTTTGCTTTAATTTTTATTGAGCTCAAAAGAAAAAATAAAGCATATCTTGCTGGTAGGCTGTCGGCTATTATCCTTATAGTATTGGCTCTTTTCGGCATGAGCTTAAAGCCTGTTTTGTTAAAATCTTCCTCAGCAGATCAGGCTCTGTTAATTACAGAAGGAGCTTCAGATTCTTTGGTAAGCAGTCTCACAGAAAGTTTTAATCCAGACGAAATAATTGATTTGCGAACCAAGAAAAACTCAGGTAAACTCTCTGATGCTGTTTCTATTGAAAAATTGAAGCATTTTAGAGAAATGCTAGATATTTATCAATCTTGGTTAATTGCCGGAATCGGCTTAGAAGACAATTTACAAGCATTTCTTAAAGGTAAAAATGTAAAATATTTTCCCGAAGGTTTTAAAGAAGGTGTACAGCAAATTAGCTTTTCAAATAAAACAGTTGCGGGTTCAGTCTGGGAGTTAAAAGGAACTTATTACAAGTCAGATACTGAACCGATTAAAATTTTTCTAGAAGCTTCTGGGCAAAAGAGAGATTCTGTTTTATTGATTAATACTGGTTTTCAGACTTTTACTTTAAACATTGATATTACTGAAAGTCCGGGCAGATATCTTTTTAATTTACTAGAAAAAACAACAGATAATAAAGTTTCAGATACTCATGAAATACCTGTGTTAGTTGAAGGACCATTAAAGAGAAAGTATTTGCTTTTAACAGGCTTTCCCAACTTCGAATGGAAATATCTGAAAGATTATTTAAGCGACAGGGGTGATGTAGTGTTTTACAGATCACAAATTTCTAAAGAAAAGTATCAAACCGAAGTGTTAAATACTGATGAATCTGCTCAGGTTTCGATTAATAGCCAGTTTTTATCTGATTTTGATTTGATTGTGTTGGATAATTCTGCTTGGGAAAATTTTAGTACTAGAGAAAGAAATATAGTCCAAACGGTGACTAATGAAAATGGTGTTGGTTTGCTTTTATGTACTCAAGGACAGGGATTACCATCGAATAAATATTTTACTGGCTTTCAACCAAATCTACTTTCATATCAAGAGAAAAGTATCAGCTTTGGAGATTCTCAATTGGGTGTAGAAATCTCAATTGATGATCTTTTGTCAACCATTGCCCCAAGTTCTAAGTTAAATCCACTCTTAGTAAATGAAGAAGGGAAATTACTGGCTGTTTATGCCTTCGATGGTTATGGAAAACAAGCTGTTTTGGTTTTGCCAGCATTGTATCCTTTTATTTTAGAAGGAGAAAATGAGAAATTTAATCGAACCTACCGATATTTAATTGATCATTTACAAAAAGAAACTTTTAAAGAAAAGCACTGGGAATTATCCGGAATTTATCCTGCATTAAAAAGAAAAGCAGTTCAACTAAAACTCAAAACTGTTGATAGTGATTTAGAGCCTGAATCTATCGAATCATTGGTTATCAGTCCTTTAGCGGATACCACCTCATTAAGTCCATTACAAGACTACCAAATTAGCGAAGACTATAATTATACTTATTGGCCAGTTTCTACAGGTTGGCATAAAGTGTATTTAGAAGCAGATACAACTGTAAAAGATTGGTTTTACGTGGCTGAAGATACAAGTTGGGAAGTACTCCAAATTGCCTCTCAAATAGCGGATAATAGCTTTAATCTCGCTTGGAACACCAGTACTGAGTCAAATTTGCAGACTTTGTCAACTTTTAATGAATGGAAAATTCCAGTTTGGTATTTTTTTATTATTTTGCTAATTGGCCTTTCATCCTTATGGCTCATTTCAAAACTATAATTTAAGAGCAAAATTTTTTAAGGTATGCAATTACCTAATACTGTTTATAAGGCATTATTAATTGCCTCACTGGTTTGTTTCGTAACTTTTTGTGCTTGCTATTTTGCAGCTTTTCAAGCTTTTGTCGGACCTGCTTTGGTGCTGAGTTTCATCTTATTGGCAATTATCTTTACAGGCTTTCCTAAACTTTCTGGCTTTTCATTCACCATTTGGATTTTTGCTGCGGTAACTGCATCTATGTTTTATCCAGAATACTTTACACAGTATGGCAGTTTTAAACTCTCAGTTTTAATTGTTCCGCTATTACAGATTATCATGTTTGGTATGGGAACTACCATGAGTGTAAAAGACTTTGTGGGTGTTATTAAAATGCCTAAAGGTGTAATTGTAGGCTTGGTTTGCCAATTTTCTATAATGCCAATAATCGGTTTAAGTATAGCCAAAGTCTTTGATTTTCCACCTGAGATTGCAGCGGGAGTAATTCTAGTGGGCTCTTCTCCAAGTGGTTTAGCTTCAAATGTAATGGCATTTATCGCCAAGGCAAATGTGGCTCTTTCTGTTACTCTTACAGCTTGTGCAACATTATCAGCTCCAATTATGACTCCTTTTTTGATGCAGAAACTGGCTGGTCAATATGTTCCGATAGATTTTTTGGGAATGATGTGGAGCATCTTTAGAATGGTTATTTTCCCAATTGTTGCAGGTTTGTTATTTCATTATTCTGCAAATGAAGCTACTAAAAAAAGTATGATTCGAATTGGAGTTATTCTTATTTCAATGGTGGTGGTTGTTTTCGGAATAAGTCAATTTGTTGACTATGCTTGGCTACAAGAGTTTTGGGTATTACTGGGAGTTGTGTTTGTAATTACACTAATTGGTTGGTTTCTCAAAAGCTTTGCAGAAAAACTGGAAAGCATTATGCCTAAAGTTTCTATGTTTGGCATTGCTGCAATTATAACTGTTATTACTGCTTCTGGTAGAGATAGTTTGTTAAATATTGGTTTAACATTAATTCTGGTAGCTTTTATCCACAACATAACCGGGTATTTTTCTGGCTATATGCTCTGCAAGTTGATTAAGTTAGATGAAAAGTCTTGCAGAACCATTGCCTTAGAAGTTGGCTTACAAAACAGTGGTCTTGCCTCTGCAATTGCTCAAGAAATGGGAAAAGTGGCAACAGTTGGTTTAGCGCCAGCAATTTTTGGCCCGCTCATGAATATAACTGGCTCATCTTTAGCTACTTGGTGGAGAGGAAAACCAATTAAAACAGAACAGCCAGAAAAAATTCCTTCACCATAGTAAATAGCTTACGATCTGTTTATTTACTTTGAAGCTTGATTGGAGATATTGTTCTTAAATAGTATCTGGTGTAAAGTTTCAAAGAGAATCGATTTATGGAAATTGTAATTATCTTCGTTTTGTTGCTCATTATTGTTTTGCTACTTTTTAAAATGGGCAAGCAGAATAAAGAGAAGATAGAAAGTGAGGCTGAGAAAATGTTTGAAACTTGGATGCAAGAAGAAGTTCCAGCCATTAGGGAAGAAGCCATTAGAGGAAGTCAGGCAGTTACTTTAGGGAAATCCCTAGAGCATTTAATCCCATATTTTCCTGATTTTCCATATAACCCTAAAGATGTTCGTTTCATGGGTTCTCCTATAGACTTGATAGTTTTTGATGGTTTGAGTGAGGGTAAGTTGCGCAGTGTAATTTTTATAGAAGTAAAAACAGGTAAAACCCCAAAACTGCCTACTAGAGAAAAACAGATAAAAGAGTGTTTACAAGCTGGAAATGTGAGCTGGAGTTTGCTTCATTATAAAAAAGTTTAATTTTTTTTGTTATAAATCACTGATATTGAATGTTTTAAAATTGAAGTATTTACTTTTTTAATATTTTTTCTCAAAAAAATGTACCTTTTCTGTACCGCTGTATTATGAAGTCAAAAAGCAATTTGAACGATTAATTCATAATTATGGCAGGAGCTACAAAAGAAACTACCAGACAAAAAATGATTGGCATGATGTACATCGTGCTAACAGCCATGTTGGCCTTGCAAGTAACTAATACTGTACTTGACAAATTCGTGCTAATTGATGAGAGCCTTCAAAAATCTGCATTCGATAGCAGAGATGATAATATCAAAACCATCAAACGTATTAGAAAATCCATCAAAGACAGAGGAAACCGAGAAGAAGATCAGGAAATATTAAGAAGAGCTCAAGATGTAATTAACAGAAGCGATTTGGTTTTAGAAAAAATCAAAACCATGAGAACCAAAATTATTGAACTTTCTGGTGGTTACGATGAAGAAAACCAATACGAAAATATCGAAGAAGAAGATGAGGTAATGTCTTTTACTTTGGGAAACGAAGAAAAAAAGGACGGCGAAGCATACAAGTTACAACAAATGCTTGAAGACTATGTGGCTTACATTAATAGCATAGATACTACAGTAAAGGTAAAGCAAGTGGCCTTAAATGCTTGGGAGATCGATCGTTTTATGAAAGACGAAGACCAGAATAATAAAGACTTTGCGCATATCAACTTCGAAGAAACTCCAATGATTGCCGCATTGGCTGTATTGAGCCAATTTCAAAATGATGTGGTAAATGCAGAAACAAGTATTCTAGATATTTTGGCTAACAAAGTGGGGGCAGAGGATATTCCATTCGATCAAGTAGAGGCATTTGTTAGTCCAGAATCAAGAGTAATTCCAGCAGGAACTCCATATAAAGCTAAAGTAATGTTGGTGGCATCTTCTTCGGCAGCAAAGCCAGAAATGAAATCTTCCATTGGGAATATAGAAGTTGGAGCAGACGGTAAAGGCGATCTGGAATTTATTGCCAGCTCAAGTAATTTCGATACAAAAGGTCAGGCACTGCAAAAGTGGACAGGTGAAATCACGATCAATACTCCACAAGGTTTACAAACCTTCGAAGTAGAGGAAGAATATGTAGTGCAAAAACCAAGTTTGCAATTTGTATCGGCAGCTATTCAATCATTATATTATAATGCAGGAAATACGATTCAGGTAATGGCTCCGGAGTTGGGTATTCATTATGATCCACAATTTGAGATTACTGGTGGAACTATAAAACCTGAAGCAGGTAAAGGTAAAATTACTATTATACCAACTGGTAAAACTGTTGAGTTAAAAGTTAAAAATAAGGGTGCGTTATTGGGTGTACAAAAGTTTAGGGTAAAGCCGATTCCAAAACCAGAAATACAGGTTTATAATAACAAGCAACCAATAGATCAAGTAAAAGGTGGTCGCTTACCATCTTATGTAAATGTGAGAGCCATTCCTGATGGAGATTTTCTTGAAACAAACCCATTAGATGCACGCTATAAAGTAACCAATTGGGAAATTATGTTGGTAAGAAATAATACAGCTATTGATGTAATTCGAAGTCAGAGTGAAAATGTAGATATTAGACAATGGCAAAGTAGAGCCAAAAAGGGCGATCAGATATTATTTCAAATTAATGAAGTAAAAAGAAAGAACTTTACAGATGACATTGAACCCGTTAGTATTGGATTAAAAGTGTTCCGTTACCCAATAAACTAAAAAAACTGTTAGAGACCGTTTAGAAAATTATCACATTAGCAATTCGAATTCATCTATCATACGAATAATCCTTTTTCTATGTATTATCCAAAAATTTTTCAGCTTAGTTTATCCCAAAAACAGGGAGTGATGAATTACCTGATTATTATTCGATTATTGTCATTATTCAGGGCTCTTTCAATATGTTTAGAAAATATAAAAATTAACAAAAACGATCATCAATTATACATAATCAAAGCTGTTGTTGATTCAGTTGGAAAATACTGGCTTTCATCATCAAATACTTACCACAAAACTTCTGAAGAAATAAAAGAGGAATTGATATTGGTAAGAAGGTCCCAAAAAAATACCGACCACTTTGCTGTGATTTATGAGCGATATTTTGATAGTATTTTTATCTATATAAATCGCAGAATTGGAGACGAAGACGTAACCGCTGATTTGTGTTCTAATGTATTTTATAAATGTTTGAATAACTTACCAAGATATCGCTTTCAGGGCTTACCATTTTCTTCTTGGTTGTTTAAAATAGCTTTAAATGAGGTAAATCTGTATTTTAGAACTGAGAAGAATAAAGAGCGTTTAGTTAGCTTAAGCCAGAATCATTTGGAGTTGTTGGTAGATGAAATCGAAATTGGAATAGCTGAAAAAGAAAAACAAAGAAGGTTATTGATTAATCTATTGGAAAACTTAAATGCAGATGAGGTTGTTTTTTTAGAGTTGCGCTTTTTTGAAGGACGTTCCTTTAAAGAAATCGCCTATCTTTTAGGACTAACAGAAGTAAATGCCAAAATAAAAACCTATAGAATTATAGAAAAAATGAAAAAAAAGCTTTATTCTATGGATAGCAATTAATAAAAAATACTAATGACAAAAATCAGAGTAGAAATAGACAGACCTGATCCACCAAAAGAAAAAATAAGAAAGTATAAAAACTATAATAAGTTTCAGACTGAGTATCATAAATTTCACTCTCAACATGGAATTAGAGAGTTATGGTACAGGGATAAAAAGAAACTGGCATATATTGCTATAATAGTTGTACTTGTTTTACTATGGATATTATCAGAATAAAAAAAGCGCCTTTAACAGCGCTTTTTTTTATTGGAATTGGGTGTGTTGTTTATATAGGATAAGATGAATGTCTATAATAAAGTATCGATTTTAAAAGCGGTAAATAATTATAGTCTTTCATGATATAATTCATAATACCGGCTTTTATAATTTTTAAAAGTACCTCATCGTGTTCTCTTGATACCATTAAAATAATTTTTGTGTCTTCAAGTAATTTTTGAAGCTTCTTTTGTAGTTTCAGTCCGTTTATGTCAGTTAAACCGTAATCAATAATTATCACCTCTGGCAAGTCTTCATTTAGTTTTTCTAGTTCTTTAATTCTCTCAATACACGCTGTTCCTGTAGAAAAACCTTCGATTGTAAAATCTTCTCCAAATGTTTTTTGTAAGAGCTGAATTTTAGTTTGATCTTGGTCGACGAAAAATAAAGATTTCATATTTACATGTGTTTAGTTAAGTAGTTGAAGCATTGTGTTTGCTCGCTTGTTATATAATCTATTATACAATTTCTTTATTATAAAGGTTTGGTTATTTTGTTTTACAAACAAAGTCCTTTTTACTCAATTTAAAAAGTGTAAGGTATTTATAATGAGATATATATGATTTTTTAACTTTCAATTTTTAAAAATGCAAGCTTTGTACTATTCTGGTATTTATAGTTGTGTGATTGCTAAAGTAAAGAAAGGTTTATTATAAAAAATGTAAAGAAATGAGTCGATTTTGAGTTTTTATTAAATATGTGAGGTTTAGTATGAGTTTACCTTTTAGTTTAACATGTATTAACTTTCATAACCTATTGGCAGACTAGATAGCAATCAAATGAAAGAAAATAAACACATAGAATACCCGCCTAAAAATTTGCAAAATTCTGGTTCTCAAGAGGTCTTACTACGCCTCGACGATCTGCTTGGAAACATTACCATTTTGCTAGAGAAAATGAGAAAAACAGGGTCTCATGTAGATAAGATTAAAAACAATGATTACTTTCATTCCTGAAATTGAATTGTGAAAGATCTATGAAATACCAATTATTTTTAGTTTGCTTTTTATTAAGTTTTAAAATTTTTGCTCAAGATGCTGTGATATGTGAAAAGGCATCTCAAGATATTTTTGAAAGTAAGATTGATGAATTTTATAAGAAGAAATATAATGAACTTGAGGGCAACGACAGAATTCTTGCAATAGCTCAAAGCTTCTTAAAGACCACTTATGTTGCCCAAACTTTGGAACTAAAACCAGAAGATGAAATACTAACTGTAAACCTGATCGGAATAGATTGCACTACATTTTTAGAATATGTATTGGCAATGAATCTTTTACTAGAGGAGAACCAGAAAAGTTTTGAAGAGTTTACTGATAAACTACAAATTGTAAGATACCGTGACGGTGAGATAGATGGTTATCCTTCGAGATTACATTATTTTTCTGAGTGGTTACAAAACAACGAAAAGAAGGATTTATTTACTGTAATAAGCAAAGATCTCGGTGGACAACCAATGAATAAAGAGCTCAATTTTATGTCTTCTCACAGAGATAGTTATCCTCAACTTAAGTCTTCAGATGATAATGTGGCGAAAATGAGAGAGATTGAATCAGAAATTTCTCCTCAAAATATTTACTTTATTCCTCAAGATAAAATTCAATCGATAGAAGAAAATGTAAATAGTGGTGACCTCATTGCCATCACCACTAATTTAAAAGGTCTTGATATTGTTCACGTTGGATTTGCCTACAAGCAAAATAACCGATTGTATTTACTTCATGCTTCTACTAGTACAATGAGTGTGGTTATTTCGGACAAACCACTGGCAGATATGATTGCGAAAAATAAAATCCAAAACGGAATAATTGTATCTAGAGTCAACTAGATATCACCCAATTGTGGCCTGATAATAATATCCTCAACATTAGAATTTGGTGATATTTTGTAAGCAGTATGGATCATTTCTGCAATGTCTTCAGCTTTAGAAAATCTGTCTTCTGGTAGGCCGGCTCCTTCCCAACTTGCTGTAAAAGTGGCTCCTGGTAAAACAGCAGTTACTTTTACACCATATTCTTTCATTTCTTCGCGTAGGCATTTGGAGAAGCCATACATCGCATGTTTAGAAATAGCATAAGAACCACCATTGGCATAAGCTGTAATACTGGCAATTGAACAGATATTAAAAATGTGTCCTTGTTTCTGTTCTATCATTCCATTTATTAAACCTCTTGTAATATCATAAGCACTATACAAGTTTGTTTCAATCATTTTTCTTAAGCTGCCTTCTTCTTCATTATGAATAGAACCTGGAATAAAAACACCAGCATTATTTACTAGTACTTTCACAGGGCTTCCAATTCTTTTTATAAAGCCGATAAAAGAATTTACATCTTCTGTAACTGATAAATCTGCTGACTGAACATAAACTTTAACATTAAATTCACCTTCAATTTCCTCTTTTAATTCGACAAGTTCTTTTGTTTTGCGGGAGCATGTGGCTATATCATGACCGTTTTTTGCAAAGATTTTAATGATTGCTTTTCCAATTCCTTTGGTTCCACCTGTAACAACTAGCATGTTTCTATGTTTTATTATCGTTAATGATGCTATATCAAAGCTTTAATTATATTTGTGATACGCTTAAATATATAAGATGTAGTAATCAACTGGCAAAGTAAACATTTTTTTTGACCAAGATACTAAATGAAGAGTTTAGGAAAGTACATGATGTTTTTAGGAAGACTGGTATCAAATCGAGAGCCCTTCCGAGTTTATAGAAAACTATTTTTTGAAGAATGCATTCTAATAGGAATCGACTCACTTACTATTGTAGTTCTGGTATCAGTATTTATTGGTGCTGTAATGTGTCTACAAACTGCATTTAACCTGGTAAGTCCCATTATTCCAAAATATGTAATCAGCCTTGTTGTAAGAGACATGACTTTGCTCGAAGTCGCTCCAACTTTTACTGCAATTGTATTTGCAGGTAAAGTAGGTTCTAATATTGCCAGTACTATTGGCACTATGAAAATTACCGAGCAGGTCGATGCCCTTGAAGTAATGGGTATAAATTCAGCATCTTATCTGGTTTTACCTAAGATAATGGCAGGCATGTTTATGTATCCGATACTAGTAATTTTAGCAGGTTTTCTTGCTATTTTAGGTGGATATATCGCTGGAGTTTTAGGTGGAGTAATTACTCCTGATGAATATATTTATGGAATCAGGTCTGATTTTATGCAGTTTAGTGTCACGTTTTCAATTGTAAAAGCATTTGTTTTTAGTTTTTTAATAGTATCAATTTCTGCATACAAAGGATACTTTACTGATGGTGGAGCATTAGAAGTTGGACGTGCCAGTACAAAAGCTGTTACTAATAGCTGTATTGCAGTACTTATAGCCGATTTCTTTTTGGCTCAATTTCTTGTTTAATCCAAATATTATTCGTCAAAAAAGTATTCAATTACCAAAATTCCTAGAAGAAAATAAATGATTGAAATCAATAATATCCAGAAGACATTCGGTGATAAAAAAGTATTACATGGTATAACTGCAGTTTTTGAGCAAGGCAAAACCAATATGATTATTGGAGCAAGTGGTACAGGTAAAAGTGTATTATTGAAAACAATTGTTGGCTTAGTTCCTCCAGACGAAGGGAATGTTCTTTTCAATGGACGTGATTTTTACAATTCGAATAGAGAAGAGCAAAAATCGATAAGGAGAGAGATAGGTATGTTGTTTCAAGGAAGTGCGCTTTTTGATTCTCTCACAGTTGCACAAAATGTGCAGTTTCCTTTAGATATGCTTTCTACAATGGATAAAGCAGAAAAGGAAGAACGTGTGAGATTTTGCTTAGATAGAGTAGGGCTTTCAGGTTCTGAAAACAAAATGCCATCTGAAATAAGTGGAGGTATGATGAAAAGGGTAGGTATTGCAAGAGCAATTGTAATGAATTCTCAATATCTCTTTTGTGATGAACCAAACTCTGGATTAGATCCCAATACCTCAATTGTGATTGATAATCTAATTCAAGAAATCACTCATGAATATAATCTTACTACTGTAATTGTTTCTCATGATATGAACTCTATGATGGAAATAGGAGAGTATATCTTATTTATGAGTGAAGGTAAGAAAGTATGGGATGGAACCAACGACGATGTAGTACATGCAGAATCTGAGATTTTACAGAAGTTTATATTCTCAAATAAATTGATGAGAAAGTATAAAAATAACTCTTAAAACTTTAGGAAAAAGTATAGAAAAAAAGCCAGTGATAACTGGCTTTTTTTATTTCTTCAATTTATCCTTTCCAAAGCTCTTTGAGAACTTTAAGATATTATTTATACTTTTTTGAGATGGAGAGTTTTGCTTCGAAACATCATCCAACTGTTTTTTCATGTCTAAAAAATCGAAAAATTGCTCTTCTAACTCAGGGTTTTGGGCTAAAGCATTTTCTACTTCTTTTTTCTGTTGATCATTTACTTCATTGTATAAATACTTCAACAGGTCATCTTGATTGATTCTTTTTTTCATAGTTCTTTTCAATTTGATTCATTTGCTTCCGCAAATTGATCAAAGCGTATCTCATCCTACCAAGAGCTGTGTTTATGCTAACACCTGTAAATTCAGCTATTTCCTGAAAACTCAATTGCATATAATGTCGCATCATGAGTACTTCTCTTTGGTTGTCAGGTAGATTTTGAATCAGTTCCCTAAGACGGGCATGTGTTTCAGATTTTATTTGGTTCGATTCAAAAGAATCTTCTGCAAATGCAAGCGTGTTAAACACATTACTACCATCTTCCATTACAATGGTTGGGTTTCTCTTCTTTTTCCTGAAATAATCGATAGCCATGTTATGTGCTATTCTTGATATCCAGGGCAAAAATTTACCTTCTTCATTGTATCTTCCTGACTGAATAGTTTTGATCGCTTTGATGAAAGTCTCTTGTAAGAGGTCTTCAGCAATTTCGGAATCTTTGACAATTAATAAAATAGTTGTGTAAATTTTATTCTTGTGTCTATCGATTAGTACTTCAAAAGCTTTATCGTTTCCTTTTTTGTATTGTGAGATCAGTTCACTGTCTCCAATCTTGTACTTTCTCATAGCGTATTTACAGTTTATTAACGGTGTGTGATTTAGCCTATTGCTAAGGTAGGTAGAAATTTTTCGAAAATTTTTTAAGATAGGCCTTTAAACTTACAATGTAATATAGATTGGCAATTGTATGGAATATTAATAGCTAACGCAAAAGCTATAAGAATAAATATTATGTATTTTAATGAAATGTAAAATAATATACCGAAATTTTATCTAAAGAATTAATTAAAAATATATTAGGTCGTTTTTTTAGTGTAAACAGATTTTAAAGAAAAAATTAACTTATGTATAAAAAGGGCTAGAAAATGTAAAAAAATGAAGTTTTTTATTTTTTTTAAACTGATGTAATGAGAATTGCTATACTAAAAGAAATTTAATAAAGATTTTAAGTAAGGTCTGTAATAGTTTAGTAAGATGCACATATATTTGAGGATATATGAGTAATTTAGATTTTCTCGAACAATGAAGAATCTAATCGATTATATATAATAATTAAACATCAATTTTTTAGACATAAATTAAATAATAAACCAATGGCTTTCAAATTACCTGAATTACCCTATGCGTATGATGCTTTAGAACCAAGTTTTGATGCTAAAACTATGGAAATTCACCATTCTAAGCACCATGGAGGGTATGTAGCAAAATTAAACGCAGCAATAGAAGGATCTGAGCTCGAATCTAAATCTTTAGAAGAGTTAATGAGTGTAGCTGGTAGCAATACTGCTGTAAGAAATAACGGTGGTGGACACTTTAACCATAGTCTTTTCTGGACAATACTTTCTGCTAATGGAGGAGGAGCACCAACAGGCGACCTTGCTACTGCAATTGACAGCGCTTTTGGTTCTTTTGATAAATTTAAAGAAGAGTTTGCTAATGCAGCTGCTACTAGATTTGGTTCTGGTTGGGCTTGGTTAGTTGTAGCTGGTGGTACACTTAAAGTATGCTCTACACCTAATCAAGATAATCCATTAATGGATGTAGCTGAAGTTAAAGGAACTCCAATTTTAGGTCTTGATGTTTGGGAACATGCTTATTACTTAAACTACCAAAACAAAAGACCAGATTATATCGGTGCTTTCTGGAATATTGTAGACTGGAGTTCTGTATCTGAAAAGTTCGCAGCTGCTAAATAAGATATTTTTGATATATCGTTTAATAGGAAGACCTTTTATAAGGTCTTTCTTTTTTTACAAAGATTTTGTTTTAATTTTGGTCATTATTTTAATGCATTAAATATTCTAATTATAATGAAAAAGAAAATATCAGGGATATTAGTAGTAATTACTTGCTTATTAAGCTTATCATCTTGCTTTGGACCCCATAATAAAGCTAAATTATTTCCAGTAAATGAAGATAGTAAAAGGATTTATGGTGATAAGAGTGATCCAACTCCTATGCAATTAAAAGCTCCTTATGAGGAAGATGAAACTGGAGAGATGGCTGAAAGATCTATGGCCATCAGAGAGAAGTTATATCCAAGATAATATATTTTATTAGTGCATAAAAAAGGCTTCTTTACGAAGCCTTTTTTATTTATCTACATTTTGATCTTTTTATACAATATGTTTCCCATCAATCAGATCGTCTTGCTTTTCAGATTTAACAGCATAATTAAAACCTGGATGGATACAGTAAGCACCATACTCTCCATTTTTATTTAATGCTAAGAATCCTACTTGCATATTCTCTAAACTAGGATATAAGCGAGCGATACGTTCAACAATAATTTTACAAGCTTCTTCTGGAGATTTTCCATTTCTCATTTGCTCAACTACCATTGCACTACCTGCTGCTCTAATTACTGCCTCTCCAACACCAGTTGCACAAGCACCACCTACTTCATTGTCTACATAAAGGCCAGCTCCAATAATTGGTGAGTCACCAACACGGCCATGCATTTTGTATGCCATGCCACTAGTGGTACATGCACCTGAAAGGTTTCCTGCCTCATCTAGAGCCAGAATTCCAATAGTGTCGTGGTTTTCTATATTAATTACAGGTTTATATTCTGATTTCTCTAACCATTCTTTCCAAGCTTTTTCTGCATTTGGAGTAAGTAGGTTTTCTTTTTTAAAACCAGATTCTAAAGCAAATTGTAAAGCACCTTCACCTGCAAGCATTACGTGTGGTGTATCTTCCATCACTTTTCTAGCAACTTGTATTGGGTTTTTAATATGTTGTAAAAAAGCAACAGAACCACAATTGCCTTTTTCATCCATAATACAAGCATCTAAAGTTACTTTTCCTTCTCTGTCTGGTAATCCACCAAAACCTACACTACTTTCTGTAGGGTCAGATTCAGGAACCATTGCACCAACTTCTACAGCATCTAATGCTCTTCCGTTGGCTGAAAGGATTTTCCATGCTTCAGCATTTGCTTGAACTCCAAATTTCCAAGTAGAAATTACAATTGGTTTTTGAGCAATTACTTTTTCTTCTTCCTTTTTCGCGTTTTCACAACCAAATGCGGTAGTTAATGCTGCACTGCCTAATACAGCATTTTTAATGAAAGTCCTTCTTTTTTGCATTTTATTATTTGTTTAGTAATTAGTTTGATTTTCCTGCCTTGTAACCTGCAAGACCATAATAAGCTAGGTAAATGTAGCAAATTACTGGAACAAAGAAAGAAAGTTGTAGTCCTACAGAGTCTGCAATAGCACCTTGTATTGGTGGAATTAGAGCACCACCTAAAATTGCCATAACTAATAATGATGAGCCTTGGCTTTTATATTTTCCTAATCCTTCAATGGCCAATGTGAATATATTAGACCACATAATAGAGTTGAATAAGCCAATACCAATTACTGCCCAGAATGCCAAAGCTCCTCCAGATAATAAGGTAATTGCCAATAAAATAATATTGATAAATGCAAAAATGGCTAAAGTTCGGCTTGCTATTGATTTACCTGCTAAAAAGGCAACAAGGTTAACAGCCATAATTAAAAGGAAAGGAGCAACTTCCATAAATGAGAGTGTTTCTCCACTTTGACTGTATTTAATGTATGCGCCGCCATAAATAACTAAGAATGCAGCAATAGCAACAAGTACCATTAAACCGAATTTTTTAGGTCCCATAGCAGATTTACTTAATGAGATAGATCCTAGAAATCTACCTATCATAGAGCCTCCCCAATAAAACGATAAGAATACATCTGCTTTTGTGGGTTCTAAGCCAAGAATATTTTCTAGTTCAAAAAAGTTAATTAATGAACTTCCAATAGCAACTTCTCCACCTACATAAAAGAAAATGGCAAACATCCCTAATAACAAGTGAGGGTACTTTAATGCGCCTGCGCCACTTTCAATATTCTCTTCAGAGCTAAAGGTTGGCAAGTTTGTCATTTTAATTAATACTGCTGCAAAGAAGAATACTGAAGAGAAAATTAGATAAGGAATTTTCACAGAGTCTTCAGTAACTTCACCATCCACTGCAAAATATTGGAAAACTAAATATCCACCAATAAGTGGAGCGATGGTAGTACCAAAAGAGTTAAATCCTTGAGATAAATTTAGTCTACTGGATGCAGTATCTTCACTTCCTAATATAGATACATAAGGATTTGCTGCAATTTGTAGTATGGTAAAACCAATACCTAAAAAGAAAAGAGCTCCTAAAAAGAAACCATATACTTTAAATTCTGCTGCTGGGTAAAATAAGGCACAAGAAATACCTGAAATAATTAATCCGGCTATAATTCCATTTTTATATCCAATTTTAGAAATCGGATCACCAGATGAGGCTGATATGATGAAATATATTAAAGAACCAATAAAGTAAGCTAAAAAGAATGCAAATTGTACCAGCATTGCTTGAAAGAAATTTAACTGGAATACATTCTTAAGATAAGGTATGAGGATGTCATTCATACATGTTAAAAATCCCCATAAAAAGAAAAGTAAAGTTAGAACGATTAGAGCTCTTGTGTAATTTGTTTGTTGTCCTGGTACATCGTTAACAACAGTGTTGCTACTCGATGAATATGAGCCTCCTGCCATAATATTAGATTTGTTAAATGTTTATTAATTTTTCAAATTCACTGTTATTTGATTGAAGTATTTTCATAAAAGAGGTAAGTTAGTTGTAACTAACTGCTTTTGTAGCTCTTCTTCTTGTAACTTATGTTTGCGTAAAGCACTTCAATAATTTGAAGTTTGCTTCTTGAAGAATCAATACTCGATCAATTACTTGACAATACTACAAAAATTGGAATCAAAATATAAATTTTTTTAGTTGTGTTTGCATCCAAAGAAGAATTAATTAAACTTTTTGAGGAAAAATTAGAGATGATTCAAGCAGACTTAGAATCATATAAAAAGGCTGATAAAAAGCTTTTTTCAACGTCCTCATTTCAAACTAACAGTGTTCCATTGCTTCATATAATAAGTGTTTTGGCGCCAGATACGCCTGTATACTTTTTAAATACAGGATATCATTTTGCAGAAACATTAAAATTTAGAGATGAGCTAGCGGAGAAGTTAAATTTGAACATTGTAAGTATATCATCATCAATACCTAAGTATCAGCAAAAAGATCAGGATGGGAGACTTATGTACTCATCTAATCCAGATAGGTGTTGCCATATAAATAAGATTGCTCCTTTAGATCCAATTCTAGCAAGTTTTGATGTTTGGATAAATGGAGTAAGAGGAGCACAAAGTTCTGTAAGGGCTTCTTTCAATAAAGAAGAGCAAGCTCCAATGGGAGTAACTCGCTATCATCCTATGCTAGATTGGAACACTAAAATGGTTCACGATTACATTAGGATTTTTGAGTTACCAAGACATCCGCTTGAAGGGCAGGGGTATTTGAGTATCGGTTGCCAACCATGTACTCATAAAATTGATCCTAATGCTTTGCTAGATAATAGAGATGGCAGATGGAAGGGTATGAATAAAACCGAGTGTGGTTTGCATACCAAACTCGTGAAGAAATAAATTTTGAACAGTTCAGTGCGAATTAATTTATGAATATTTTAATAACAGGAGGGGCAGGATACATAGGTACTGAATTAACCCACCAACTTTCACTTTTAGAAGAGGTAGATAAGATTGTAATTTACGACAATCTATCAAGAAAAAACTATAATATCTTTTTAATGGAGCAGCATCTCCCTGATAGCAAAATCAGGTTTGAGTCTGCTGATATTCTAGATTCTTATAAATTAAATAAAGCTGTTGAGGAGGCTGATGTTATTTTCCATTTAGCAGCAAAAGTTACTACTCCATTTGCTAATGAAGACCCACATGTATTTGAACAAGTAAATCACTGGGGAACTGCAGAGTTGAGTTATGCTATAGAAAGTAATCCAGTTAAGAAAGTTATTTACTTAAGCTCGATGTCTGTTTATGGTTCAAGCGAAGAACCTGTAGATATAAGTACTGCACCAAGACCGGGTACATATTATGGTATATCTAAGCTAAACGGTGAGAAAATGCTAGAGCGACTTTTTAGCAAAACCAACATGCTTATTTTAAGGTGTGGCAATGTTTACGGCTATAGTAGAAGTATGCGTTTTGATGCGGTCATTAATAAGTTTATGTTTGGTGCTCATTTCCAAAATTTTATTCAAATTGAAGGAGGAGGAGAACAGACTCGGCCATTTATTCATATAGATAAAATTGTAAGTTGTTTAGTGCATGCTTTAAAAAAAGACATAGCATCAGGTACTTATAATTTATTTGATAAAAATTTCAGCATCAATGAAATAGTAAATGAGATAAAAAATATTTATCCAACAATTGATACATTACATACACTAAAAGATGTGAAACTTAGAAGTTTAAGTGCGGCAAGAGATCCTAGTATAGGAAATAAAGTTAAGTTTGATAGCAAAGATTTAATCACAGAATTAAGGGATTTTAGCCAAAAATTTTCATTTTTACCATAGCTGACTAAAATTAAATTTTTTTATGAAAGGTATTATATTAGCCGGAGGTTCAGGTACAAGATTACATCCACTTACTTATTCTGTTAGTAAACAATTAATGCCTGTTTACGATAAGCCTATGATCTACTATCCATTATCAACTTTGATGATGGCTGGCATTAAGGATATTTTAATTATTTCTACTCCGAAAGATATGCCTCTTTTTAAAGATTTATTAAAAGATGGCAGTCAACTTGGTTGTAATTTTTCATATGCTGTTCAAGCAGAGCCAAATGGTTTAGCTCAAGCATTTGTAATAGGAGAAGAGTTTGTAGGTAATGATAAAGTTGCTCTAATTCTTGGTGATAATATTTTTTATGGTACCGGATTACAAGAAACTTTACAAGATAATATTGATCCTGATGGAGGGATTGTATTCGCTTATCATGTATCTGATCCGCATAGATATGGAGTGGTTGAATTCGATAAATCTAAAACTGCAATAAGTATTGAGGAGAAACCCCAGCATCCAAAGTCCAATTATGCTGTGCCTGGTTTGTATTTTTATGATAATGATGTAGTAGAGATTGCTAAATCTATTAAACCGTCTGCGAGAGGTGAGTATGAAATTACTGATGTTAACAGTCACTATCTTAAAGCAGGCAAGTTAAAAGTTGGTATAATGGATAAAGGTACTGCATGGTTAGATACAGGAACATTTAACTCATTAATGCAAGCAGCTCAATTTGTTCAAGTAATAGAAGAGCGTCAGGGACTTAAAATAGGATCACCTGAAGAAATAGCTTTCTTAATGGGATATATTGGCGCAGAACAGCTAGAGATATTAGCTAAGCCATTAGTTAAAAGCGGTTACGGAACCTATTTAATGGGTCTTATAAAAGAATAAGTATTTAATCTAAATTAAAAAAGCCTTCTAAATATTAATATTTAGAAGGCTTTTTTTGATAGAATACAAATAAAAAAGGGAAGCAATTGCTTCCCTTACTCGTACTCCGTAGGGGAATCGAACCCCTGTTACCAGGATGAAAACCTGGCGTCCTAACCCCTAGACGAACGGAGCATTTTTTTATATAAACACACCTTTAAAAAAGTAGTACTCCGTAGGGGAATCGAACCCCTGTTACCAGGATGAAAACCTGGCGTCCTAACCCCTAGACGAACGGAGCGTTTATTTACATAAACACATCCAAAAAAGTAGTACTCCGTAGGGGAATCGAACCCCTGTTACCAGGATGAAAACCTGGCGTCCTAACCCCTAGACGAACGGAGCGTTTGTTTTTGGAGGTGCAAATATATTAATGAAATGATATATACCAAAGGAAACCTGAAAAAAATATATTTTTTCTTCTAATGTAAATATTTCGTCATCAATTCAGCTGCAGTTTCAGAAACACTTTCAGTTTTTAATTTTTTATAAAGTGATTTATATTCATTAATTATCTGATCTTTATTTTCAATTACTTTGGTTAATTCTTTAATCAGATTTTCCTCATTAAAATCATTTTGAATTAGCTCTTTTACAACTTCCTTATCTGCTAAGAGATTTACCAATGAAATGTATTTTACTTTAATAATTATTTTGGCAATGTTATAAGTAATTGTACTGGTTTGATACACCACAACTTCTGGTACATAGAACATTGCTGTTTCTAAAGTTGCAGTACCAGACGTTACAATTGCAGCCTCGGCATGAGATAAAAGATCGTAAGTTTGATCAAACAATACCGGAATTTCATTCTCCTTTGCAATTGAGTATAATTCTTTTGGTAATTGCGAAACTCCTGCTATTACAAATTGATGCTCTGGAAATGCTTTTTTAAGCGATATGGTTTTATGTAAGATGTTTATGACTTCTTGTTTTCTGCTACCTGGAAGAATCGCTATAATCCGCTTATTTTCTAATTTATGATCAATTAAAAAATTGGGAGCAGGAGAGAAGTTGCTTACTGCATCCAAAACTGGGTTTCCTACATAATCTACATGGTGGTAGTCAAACTTTGCATAAAAAGCTTTTTCGAAGTGCATAATTGCAAACATTCGATCTACATATTTCTTTATCTTTAGTGCTCTTTTTTGACCCCATGCCCAAAGCTTTGGAGAAATATAGTAGTAAACTTTAAAACCAGCAGTTTTAGCAAATTTGGCTATTCTAAGATTAAACCCAGCGTAATCTACAAGTATAATTACATCAGGTTTCCATGAAGTAATATCTTTTTTGCATGATTTAATGAAACCTGAGATTTTATGGAGATTTAAAAAAACCTCTAAAAATCCCATAAAAGCAGTTTCTTTATAATGTTTTACAAGCGTTAAACCAGCAGCTTCCATTTCGTCACCGCCCCAACCCCTAAATTCTGCATTTGCATCTCTTTTTTTTAGTGACTTAATTAAATTGGAAGCATGTAAGTCGCCGGACTTTTCACCAGCTATCAGATAATATTTCATTTATAGTTCAGCTTTTAGCTGGTAAATTTATTAATGATGGTTGCCTTCTTATTCTCCGTAGTATTTTACAGAATTTTTATTTGTCTCAATTAATTCCAAACAATGTAATTTGGCTGTATCAGAAACTTTAGATAACTGGAATTCAAGTATTTTCCAGAATTCTAACACTAAATTCTCGCAGCTAGTAAGTTTGCCTTTCATGAAATCCACATCTAAATTCAGGTTTTTATGATCAACTTTAGATATGATGTTTTCTTTAATAATCTTACCTAGAACTTTAAGATCAACTACGAATCCTGTTTCTGGATCGGGCTTACCTTTTACTGTTACAATCAATTCAAAGTTGTGTCCATGCCAGTTTTCATTGGCACAAGGTCCAAAAACCTCTTCGTTTCTTTCTCTACTCCAGTTCGGATTGTATAATTTATGAGCAGCATTAAAATGCTCTTTTCTACATATATGTACTATCATTTTTCCCTCCTCTATAAATGATCTGCAAAATTACAGGAAGTATCTGTACAAATGCAACCTGATTTTGATCATTCCATTATTTACGGGTTAAGGAATGTTCTTTTAAAAAGATTCCTGAAAGTTTTTGAATTCAATTTTTCTTTGAACTCTTTTAACATAGAATGGATATCTGGTACTTGTTGTGTCAGATACTTCACCTGATTGATATGCTTTTAATGCTTCATTTAAATCCCCTAAAAGGTATTCGTTAATGTAACCAAGCTCATAAAAACCATTTTCAATTGATGGGTTTTGCGATAAACAGATTTTATATAGCCTCATTGCCTCTCTATAATCTCCATCTTTTAATCTGGCTCTGGCCAATTTAATTCCTGGTTTCCAATGGTTTTGTTCTGTAAAAGATTTTTCGTACCAAACTAATGATGAGTCAGCTTGGCGGTTATTTTCCAATGTTTCAGCATAATAGTAAGAAAATGCAGCATCGGGTTTTATAGCTTGTAGATACTTATTTCCAATGCTTGCAGATTGCTTATACATCTTATAATCATTTAATAAAGACATATAAGTGATATAAGGGTCTTTTGCAGTAGTATCAATTTTAATTGCTTTTTCTAAATAGTTGAAAGCCGCTGCTGTATCTTTTTGCTCTGCATATATTTTCCCACTCAAATAAATTGCATCAAAGTTATTAGGCAGGTTTACTAATGCTTCCTGTAGATATCTTAAAGCACTTATTTGATTTCCATCTTGATAAAAAAGCTCTCCTAATAAAACACTTAATTCGGGAGAAGATATGCCATTTTTTTCTGCATGTTGGGCTGCTTCTAAAGCTTCTTTGTAATTACTCTCACTTAAATCGGCTTTGGCTTTAACAACATAGTATTTTACATTCTTTGTATTTAAAGAAATAGCGCGATTTATATCTCTTAATGCAGCAGGATTTCTATCTGCTTTCAGATATAATTTAGCTCTTTCATATCTAAATTCGGCTTTATCATCATCATTTATCAAGTTTGTGAGATAATCAATCCTGCCATCGAGATTCATGTTTTTATCATCTGGCAAGGGAAGTAGGTAATCTTCCTGTTTGATTGAATAACTACAAGCTTGAATAAGAAAAATAGTCGCAATTAAAGCCAAGTTTGATTTGCTGTAAAGGCTTCTTTTATATTTTAAAAAATTGATAAACTGCATGTGAAAATAAAAAATCAGGATTCTTTTTCGTCTTTAAGTTTTTGTAACTCAAACATTTCATCTCTTAGTCTGGCAGCTTCAATAAAATCAAGTTCTTTAGCTGCTTTTTCCATTTTCTTCTTGGTTTGCTGAATGAGTTTTTCAATATCATCGGTTTTGAGGTATTCAACACTTGATTCTGCTGCTAATAACGGTTCTTCTTTTTCTACTTGATAGTTTTTAACTGTCTTTTTAGAATCTGCAACTTTTGTTTGATTAAGGATTGAATCTTTGGTTTTAATAACCGTTTTCGGACTTATGTTATTGGCTTTATTATATGCGATTTGTTTCGATCTTCTACGGTCTGTTTCTTCCATTGCTCTCTGCATAGAGTCCGTTATTTTATCGGCATACATAATTACCCTGCCATTTACATTTCTCGCAGCACGACCAATCGTTTGTATCAATGATCTTTCGTTTCTTAAAAAACCTTCTTTATCTGCATCCATAATTGCTACCAAAGCAACTTCTGGTAAATCTAAACCTTCTCTAAGTAAGTTAACTCCCACAAGTACATCAAAAACTCCCAACCTTAACTCTCTCAATATTTCAACTCGATCAAGTGTTTTCACTTCGGAGTGAATGTATCTGGCTTTTATTCTAATTTTATCAAGATATTTTGATAGTTCTTCAGCCATTCTTTTAGTAAGAGTGGTTACCAAAATTCTATCACCAGCTTTAATGGTTTTATCAATTTCTTCTAAAAGATCATCGATCTGATTTACACTAGGTTTAACTGTAATTTCAGGATCTAGCAAACCTGTAGGTCTAATAATTTGCTCAGCGATAATTCCTTCAGATTTTCTAAGTTCATACTCTGCTGGTGTGGCACTTACATAAATCACCTGATTCATTTTGTCTTCAAACTCATTGAAGGTAAGTGGTCTATTATCTAGTGCAGAAGGTAGCCTAAAACCATAATCTACTAATGAAACCTTTCTTGCTCTATCGCCACCCCACATAGCTCTTACTTGAGGTACAGTTACATGGCTTTCATCTATTACCATTAAGTAATCATCTGGGAAATAATCGAGCAAACAGAAAGGTCTTTGTCCGGGAGTTCTTCTATCGAAGTACCTAGAATAGTTCTCAACTCCAGAACAGTAACCCAATTCTCTAATCATTTCCAGATCGAACTCTGTTCTTTCTTTAAGCCTTTTTGCTTCTAGAAATCGTCTTTCTTTTTCGAATAAGCTTATTTGAGCTACTAAATCATCTTGTATTTCGTGAATGGCCTGATGTAAAACTTCTTTGCCAGTCACAAATAAGTTTGCAGGGAAAATTGCAATGGCCCTCTCATCAGATATTTTTTTGCCAGTACTTGGCTCAATTCTATGAATTTCTTCAATCTCATCTCCCCAAAAATAAATTCTATAAGCAAAATCGGCATAAGCAGGGAAGATGTCTACCGTATCTCCTTTAACCCTAAAACTACCTCTTTTAAATTCAGCTTCAGTTCTGTTATATAAAATATCTACTAAAGCAAATAGAAGCTGATTTCTCGGAACTTCATCACCTTGCTTTATTCTTACTACATTTTTTCCAAACTCATCTGGATTACCAATACCATAAATACACGAAACCGATGCGACTACTATCACATCTCTTCTACCAGAAAGAAGGGCAGAAGTAGTAGCTAGCCTCAGTTTTTCAATTTCTTCATTAATTGCCAAATCTTTCTCGATATAAGTATCAGAGTTGGCCATGTATGCTTCTGGCTGATAATAATCGTAGTATGATATAAAATACTCTACAGCATTTTCGGGGAAGAACTGTTTGAATTCTCCATATAATTGAGCGGCAAGCGTCTTGTTATGGCTTAAAACTAAAGTTGGTCTTTGAGTATCAGCTATAACATTGGCAATAGAAAATGTTTTACCAGAACCAGTAGCACCTAGTAAAACCTGTGATGGTTCACCGTTATTTAATCCGTCTGATAATTCTTTTATAGCATTAGGCTGGTCGCCCATGGGTTTGAAGTCTGAAAAAATCTTAAAATCCATTGTAAATGTTTTATAGACAAACAAATTTACGAAATACATTTACAATTGAACCTAAACTTTTTTAGTTCAAAAAATTATCTTGATTAAAAAATTGATCAACAAATGAATCAAGGTATTTTTCGGCAATTGCCTCTTCTCCAAAAATAGCGAGTTTATTCATGCTTGCGATTAACTCCTGTAATTGTTGATAAGCAATATAATCTAGGGGCATTATTTGAGCACTTTTGTCTAGGCCAAGCTTTATAAGTGTATTGTATACTTCACTGTGGTTAGCTAAGTATTCCTGTTGAGTGAGTGCTTTTAATGAAGTATAATCTGAAAAGCAGCTAAATTTTTCGCTTAGAAAAGATGTCGCTCGTTTTATATCTTTCAAAAAATCGTCAAATACTTCTTGCGCATTCCAATAACCATTGAGGGATAAATAAAGCCTCTGCTTTTGTTCATCAACAGAAAGTTGATAGTAGTTACACTGACTAATGAGTGTTTTCATTTTGCATATTGTTGAATGTTAAGATTGAATTACCACTCAAACATTAGGTGCGAGAAATATGTTTATTGAAAATGGCTATATTTTAATGCAAAATGAGTTAAGATATTACAAGATTTTTGTTCTCATTTTTTAGCTGCTCTGATAGATTTAAATGTATCTCAACTAAGCGTTTAACTGTTTCATCAAGTTCTTTATCAGAGATTTTATCGGCTCTGGTTTCCAGCTTTTTAAGTAGTCCAATTGCTTCGTGAACTTCAAAATTTTGGAAGCCATTTAATAATTTATGAGCCTTGTCTTTTATAAGTTTTTTATCTTTTTCGGTATGTCCTTGTTCTAACACAAGCATGTCATTTTTGCTACTGATTAAGAATGTATCGATAATCTCACTTAAGGTGCTAATGTCATCACCAGCAAAACTTTTTAATTTGTTTAATGAGTAGAATGAAGGCTCTTCATTTTCTTCTATTATAGTATCTTGCTTTTCTTTCTGTTTAGTATTTATAAACGACTCGGGTAAATGTTCGCGAATTTTGGTAAATAACTCAGTTTCTTTAAATGGTTTTAATAAATAATCGGTAATTCCTGAGCTTGTAAAGGTTGCCAAATCTTCTTTCATCACATTGGCAGTGAGTGCAATTACTGGTATACTGCTGTTTTCATTTTTTAATTCTCTAATGTAGTTGGCTAATTCTAATCCGCTTATTCCAGGCATTTGTATATCAGTCAGTACCATTTGGTAAGTGTCTTTCTTTAGATACTTTAAAGCTTCTTTTCCTGTATCGCAGTATGTTACATTTAAGTCGGAGTTATCTAGAATTGTTTTGCATAATAAAATATTAAATTCATCATCATCTACCACCAATAAATTAACCTTGTTAAATGCTATAGGAGTAGTGGTTTTAGTTTCGTCAAGTTTGATCAATTCTTCTTCACTAGATTTCTCAAAACTTACATCAACAATGAAAGATGCACCTTTTCCAACCTCACTTTCAACAGTAATTTTCCCATTCATCAGCTTTACTAACTTCTGAGAAATGGATAAGCCGAGACCAGTACCGCCATATTGTCTGGTAGTACTTGAGTCTGCTTGAGAAAAAGTTTGGAAGATGGTTTCAATCTTGTCTTCAGGTATGCCTATTCCTGTATCGTTTACACGAATTCTAACTTTTAAATTTTTTCCTAATTTATCAAGAACTTCACCTTCAACCTCAACAAAACCCTCATTTGTGAATTTAATCGCATTGTTAATCAGGTTAATAAATACTTGTTGCAAACGGAAAGGATCACCTAAAACAACTTGATTAAATTCATCATCTAATGAAATATCTAATTGTATCCCTTTTTCTTCTGCTTTAATCGATAAGGTTTGACTCACATTTGCTATGGTTTCGTCTAACCTAAAAGGTATTTTCTCAATTTTGAGTTTGCCTGCATCAATTTTAGAGAAGTCTAATATATCGTTAACTGTAGAAAGTAAATGCTCAGATGAATGCTTTACGGCTTTCAAATATATTTTTTGTTGGCCTTTAATTGGTGTTTTTTCTAATTGTTCAGAAAATCCAATTATTGCATTTAGTGGTGTTCGAATCTCGTGGCTCATGTTAGCCAAAAACTCTTGTTTTACTCTCGATAATCTTTCCGCTTTAATTTTGGCATTAAAAAGTTCTTGTCTGTAATAGTTACTCTTGGTTATATCGCTGAAGATGAGGTAAATAAATATTGCTATTAAAAGTAAGGTGATGATTGTAATGGTAAAGATGGTGGTGTTTGCATCTTTAATTACTTCACGCGCATGTTGCTGTTTTTTTGAATTAACATTTCGTTCTTCTCTCTCTAGCTTTCTAATAATTGCCCTTATTTTTTCGGTAATTTCAGAGTTGTTTCTAAGCAATCGTAATTCGCTGGCTTCCATAGATGCCATATTATTACTTTGAGAATATTCTACATCAGAGAGAATATTTTCTAGCTTTTCCATTTTCACTACATCTTCCTCAGAAAATTTCATTCTAGTGTATTCCTTGTAGTAGTTTTCAATGGCAGATTTATACTCTCTAAAAAGTAGAGGGATTGTTAGGTTCTTATTATGAATATTAGGTTTTACTCTTTCTTTTAAAGCTTCTTTTTCAACTTCTTCAATCGCATCTTCAACTTCCTTGTTTTTTTGAACTTCACCTAATACTTCTTCAGTAGTTTTAAATTGCTCTACATTGTTTTTTCTTACAATGTATGCATTAAAACTTCTCGTTTTTGCCTTTAAAAGTGAGCTAATTTCATCTATTTGTTGTGCCTGAAGCGTATCTTCTGTAATGGTATTTCTTACAGAGTCTAATGTGAGATATATCGGTTGTTGCGTTTGAGCAAACCTTTTAAGCAAATTTCTTTCTTTATTGAGTACAAGCTTTCTAATTTCATTTTCAGACATTGTAATCTCACCTAATAAATTGGTGAGCAGCCTTAATTTTTGATTGGGTTTAGAAAGATCGTCTAGTGCATTTTCTAATGTCTCAACACTTTGGTAAGTTATATAACCAGCAAAAAGCAAAGCTGCCATGATCATGCTAAAACTTATCACGATTTTAGTTTTGAGGTAAGCGAGCTTAGGTCCTTTAGACATGGTATTTTTAGCTTAGTTGGTAATTTAAATTTACTAAATGTAAAAATATTAAATACTTACTTGTCTGATTGTTTTTTAAAAATACTCTGGTTAAACTCATAACCAAATGTAAGATCAATAGTTTTACCTGCTGGTATTTCTAATTGCCATTCAAATTTTTGAGTTTCGTAATTGAAGTTATTATTCGCTTCATTAAAGAGCTTTGTTCTTTTCTTTTTTGTAAGTACATATTTTGGTTTAGAAACTAGTTGTACGGTAACTTTCTTAGATTTACTATTTCTAAGCGTGATTACATATTGCTGATTTATTTTTTTGAATAGCACAAAGTTTTTTCTACTGTCCCTTTTAAGCATTTTACGAATTTGAACCTCAGTATCTTTGCCTAAGTTCAAAGTGACTGTATCTTTTAAAATTTCGGGTTGAAATGTCAGCTTTTGTTGGAGTTGATCATTTAGAAATACATTCATCTTTCCCGGAAACCATTCATAAGTTGTGGCATCAAAGATGGATAGCAAAATATTGGGTGAGCTATTTATATCTGCATTCGCTATTAATTCACTTTTAAAATTAGGTTTGTCTTCACCTAAACTAACCGCTTGTTTTTGAATATTTGAAAAGATACTTACATTTTGAGGTGCTACTCTAAAAATTGATGGAGTTTTTAGGTTTGAACTGTCTTTTGAACTATTAGAAAATTCACTACTCACGCTCACAGGAATATTTATCCAATGTTGCCCGCTTTGTTGATGGATATTTGCTTTATATTGAATTTTTAAGTTATCGGTAAACTTATTATAAAATAGATTGTATTCTGGTAGCCAATCTACATTTTTAACTTGGTAGCTCATTTCAATTTCAGATACTCTTTTTGTTGGAGAAAGTATATCAATTTCAGCTATTTGTGTTTCAGCTAGCAAACTATCAGTTTCAGTAATGTTTATTTCATTTAACCTATTTTGTAGATAGTTAGATTTAGCTTTAAGACTTTCAAGTTTCGAGTTAAAGTTTCTCGATTTTTGCTTTAGCTCCAAGAATCGATAAGAAAAATACTGCTCTAGTTTCCTTATTTCATCTACATTGGTTTTATCAGCGGCTAATTGCTGGTTTTTCATTAGAATCTGCTCTGCATTTTCAAAAACCGTAATAGAATCATTTAGAATAGAAATCTCTTTTTCAATCTCTAATATTTTGTTCTGTAAGTATATTGATGCAGAATCTTTTGTGCTTTCTTTAACCTGTCCAGATTTTAATTTAACTAATGTAATCTCTTCATTATGAGAAGTTTTAAACACCAGACTTCCTTCAATAATTGATTTAGGCAGGTTTTTTAGAATGATTTTGTTCGATCCTTTCTCCAGATTAATTCTTACACTAGCATCTACTTGAGCTTTGTTTAGAGCTACTACAACATTTTTTACTTCAACAGAGGTGGTATCATCAAATATTTGAAAAGATGCAGTTGACTCATTGTTCAATCGGTCGTATGCGGTTAGTAGATAATTATAATTTTTAGTGCCTGCATTTGTGTCATGGTAATTTTTTTGATCTACTGTAAGAAATTGAATAAGATAATTTGTGTCTTCTGTATCAAATGATAAAGTATCTGGAAATCTATATAATAGGTAACCTTTGGCAGTATCACCATCAAAAGCGATGGGGCTTTCTTGCCAAGAGAGCATCCAGCCTTGATCCGTTTTGATTTTTTTTAAGTGAATAGGAGCATTGGGAGGTATGGAGTCTAACCAAGCCATTGCGGGCAATAAGGCAGGTTGCTTGTAATATTTGCTTTTGAGTGAGTCTGCAAAGTTTTTAGAATTTCTAATTAAAGATGAAATACTAAAGAAAGCGCTGCCAGAAATATTCTTAAATCTTCTGTTATTTTCTATTTGTCTGTCAATCTCTTTTCCATCTTTCCATGCCCTAATCTGATCTTGATCCATTTTATATGCAGCATGACCAATATAAATTTGAGAATGATAGCTATTGTTTTCCCACCATTCTGTAATGGTTTTATAATCAGCTATTTTGTGAGAAATGTTCCAGTAAATTTGAGGGATGATATAATCTATCCAAGCATTTTTAATCCATAATCTACTATCGGCATAGATATCGTCGAAAGAAGAAAGCCCTTTAGTAGCCGAACCTTCTGGGTCTTTGTAAGCATTTCTCCATATACCAGGAGGGCTAATTCCAAATTTAACTTCTGACTTGGTTTGATTTATAACTTCAGAAACCTGAAAAATAAATTGATTGATGTTTTCTCTTCTCCAATCATCTAGATTAAGGTTTTGTGAATTGTATTTTTTAAAGGTTTCTGCATCATTTATTTTCTCTCCTTTAACAGGATAAGGGTAAAAGTAGTCGTCGAAATGTACTGCATCAACATCGTATCTACGAACAATATCTTGAATAATAGTACATATGTAATTCCTAACTGCAGGAATACCTGGATTTAATATTTGCATTCCATTGTATCTGAAATGCCATTCTGGTTTTTTATTGAATATATGATTCTCCGAAAGTTTCATTCTGGAGCTTTGCACAGATCGGAATGGATTAATCCAAGCATGAAATTCTATGTTTTCATTGTGGCAAACTTGGATCATATATTCTAGAGGATCGTAAAATTCTTCGGGTTGTTTGCCTTGTTTTCCAGTCAACCAATGAGACCAAGGCTCTAATTCACTTTGATAAAAAGCATCTCCTGAAGCCCGTATCTGTACTATCATTGCATTGATACCCAGTTTTTTACAGTACTTTACTAGTTCTTTAAATTCTTGTTTCTGCTCATTACTGCTTAAACTAGATTTACTTGGCCAATCTATGTTATTGACAGTGGCAACCCACACACCTCTAAATTCTCTTTTAGGGAAAGTATCTATTTCAGCGCTTAAATCATAAGAATAACTACATGTTACATTGAGGAGTAATATCAAGAAAATTGATGTGATTATTATGTGCTTTTTAGTGCTAAAAATTAGCTTTATGGCTAACATATGATAATAAATGTAATGAATAGGTTAAAAAATAAAGGTTATGTAGTTATATAAGTGCCTTGCACTAAAGTGTATTTCTTTGTTCAAAAGAGACTACAAAAAATGTGAAAATTATTATTACTGTAAATTTTCTTTCAAAAAAGTTCTAATTGGTACACTTTTGAATGATTTTTGATCGGAGTTGTTAATAATATCAAACGAGATATAATATTTTTTATATACGTTGTAAATTTTCATATCCAATCAGATAATCCAAAAATTAATTACAATACTCACTATATTTTTACTTACACCTTTTTATTAGAAAAAAGATGGTATTTACTAATCAGAAGACTAAACATAAACAACTCATATATTCATTGCTTTTTGGGTGTTTACTAGTATGTTCAAATCTAACATATGCTCAAAATGTAAAGTCACTTCTTAAAAAGGGAGAGAAAGAATATAATGACGATAATATTAAGGGATCTCTAGAGTATTTTGAAAAAGCACTTAGTATAGATAATAATAATTATACTGCAGCATATTTTGCTGGTGTAGGCTATTTAAGATTGGCTTCACCACAAAAAGCTTTGGAGAGGCTGAGCATTATTAGACCTGAGAGATTTAAAGATTCCAAAGATATTTACTACTGGCTTGCATTTGCTCAGTTTAGAAACAACCATTTTGACGAAGCCCTTTCTAACATAGAAATTCACAAAGATAAATACAGAACTTTAATGTCTGATGAGGTAGATGAGCTTGAAAAAAGCATACATGCAGCAAAGAAAATCTATGCCAATGCAAAACCTGTTAGGGTAGAAAACCTTGGAGGTAATATAAATTCTGAAAACCCTGAGTACTCAGCAATTCTTACTAAAGACCACAGAACTATTCACTATACTACCAGAAGAGAAGACAACAAAGGTGGGGAAAAAACGGGAACATATATGGAAGATATACTCACTTCTTCATTAGATGAAAATGATGAATGGGGAAAAGCTGAAAGATTAAAAGGCTTAGTTACTGTTGGGCATGATGCTACTGTTCAACTTTTTGGTGATGATAAAAAAATGATGATTTACCAGAAAAAAGATTTGTTTGTTACAGAGTTTGAACACGGTAAATGGACTCACCCGAAATCATTAGGGTCAAATATTAATAATAGAAACAGCAGGGAATCTCATGGTTTTATCTCACCAGATGAACAGACACTAGTATTTAGTTCTGATTATAAAAATAAAGATGGAGATCTAGATTTATTTATTTCTCATAAATCTAGCAATGGCGAATGGGGAAAAGCTAGCCCACTAAATGAGCTAAATACTGAAGAAGATGAAGACTCTCCATTTATTGCTGAAGATGGCACTTTGTATTTTTCTTCTAAAGGTCACAACAGTATGGGTGGGTTCGATATTTTTAAAAGTGAATATAACCCGACATCCCGTAGATATAAGAAACCAGAAAATATGGGTTACCCGCTTAATTCTGTAAGCGACGATATTTTCTTTAATGTTAAAAATGATGTGGCGTATTTCACTTCTAATAGAATTGGTGGAATGGGTCGAGAAGATATTTACAGAGCTTACTTATTCGATACAGTAGATGTAAACCTAACAGTTTTAAACATTGCTGACGATTCGCCAGTAAATGAAGCTATTATAGTTTTACAGTCTGGAATTGAAAGCCTCGATTTGACAACAGATCAACAAGGTAAAGCACATTGTGTGGTACCTGCTTTTACAGATGTGAGTGTAAGAGTTTTTAAAGACGATAAAGAAGTTTATACGGAAAAATTCTCTCCATTAGGTTCTTTAAAAGATCCTGAAAATTTAGAGAAAACTATAAGAATTAATCTTGCAGGTGCACAAGAATTGGATGCAGTAGCTAAAAATGATGTGCAAGTAGAAGAGAGTATAATGCCAATTACAGAAGAGGTTGAAGAAGTAAAAGAAGAAATTGTAGAAGAGCAACCAATTGTAGATGAAGAAGAAGTTGTACAACCAGTTGATGAAAGTACAGGAGTTGTGGCAAAAGCAGATTTCTCGAACAAAGAGATGCAAGAAGCTAAAGAATTAGAAAGTAAATTCAATAGTGCATCTGGCAAATTTGTGCTTAAAAGAATTTATTTTGATATGGATGAAGCTAAACTTAAGTCTGAATCTTTTGACGAGTTAAATGGAATTGTTGCTTATCTAGTTCAAAACCCAAAAATAAATGCAGAAATTGGTGGTCATACAGATAATGTTGGTCCAAGAGACTACAACAAATATTTGTCTCAAAGAAGAGCTCAGGCAGTTGTTGATTATTTAATTGAAAATGGTGTTGAAAGTTCAAGGTTAACGGCTGTTGGATATGGTGAAGTAAATCCGATTGTTAGTAATGACGATGAAAAAGATGGAAGAGAAATCAACAGGAGAATTGAGCTTAAAGTAATCAAAAAAGAAGATGGTTTTAGTAGAGCTAATTAAGTTCTAAATCAGAAATAAAGAAAGAATAAAAATTAACAACATAGCACTGGCGCCAAGTATACCGGTTCCAGTGCTTTGGTATTTATAGCCCTCACTAATATTTAATCCCGACATCTGTACAACTACCCAAAAGAAGCTGTCATTAGCGTGAGATACAACCACTGAACCTGCGCCAATTGCTGATACTGTGAGTGCAAGACCAAATTCACTATTTAAACCTAAAGCAGGAGTTAGAGGTGCTATTAAAGAAGCCGTGGTAATTATGGCAACTGTAGAAGAACCCTGAGCACTTTTTAATGCTGCAGCAATTAAGAATGGCAACCAAATGCCATTTTCTTCAATTAGAAATTTCTCTGTAATTATTTCACTTATAGGTGAGCTTTGCAGTACTTTCCCAAATGCTCCTCCTGCGCCAGTTATTAACAAAACAATGGCTGCATCGTAAATAGCTTGTCCAACCCAACCTTTAGAAGACCAATAATCAAACTTAAAATTAGAAGGTAACAAAAGCGCAAAGAATAAGCCTATCAAAAGTGCAGAGAATGGTTCTCCTAATAAAGTTGCTACATCGTAAAATAAAGATTTCCCAAAAGGAAAGGATGGTAAAACTGCAATCGTCTTTAAAACTATTAAAGCTATAGGTATTAGAATTGGCAATACAGCTTTAAGTAAACTTGGTTTTACCTCATCCGAAATTATTTTCGAGTCTTTTTCAATTTCACCGGGTGAGATATAAACCTTTTTATTCATTTTTTCTACAAAAAACCACGCACATAAAACTCCGAATAAGCTAATAGGCATACCAAATAAAATGACTAATCCCAGATTGGCTCCAATTATACCAGTAGCTGCAACTGGCCCTGGTGTAGGAGGCAGCATTGAATGTGAAGCTAATAAGCCAACACTCAAAGCTATTGTAGGTCCTAAAACTGAAATTTTCGCTTTGGCTGCTAAAGATTTTTTTAGTGAGGAAAGTATTATGAAACCAGAATCTGCAAATACAGGAATAGAAACAACATAACCTACCAAAGCCATTGTAAGCGAAATAGCTTTATTATTAGTGAGTTTTAAAATGTTGTCTGCAAGTACAATTGCCCCACCTGTTTTCTCCAAAAACTTACCGATTACAGAGCCTAAAATAATAATTAAGCCAATGGAGCCTAATGTATCTCCAAAACCTTTATTTATTGTGATAATAAGTTCTGCTGTTGGTATGCCAGCAAGAAAGCCAAAAACGATACTGCTAATAATAAGGGCAAAAAAGGGATGAAGTTTGAACTTGGTACTGCTAACGATAAGTATTAGAATACTTATAAGTAGATAAAAAAGTATAAGCACTGTTTAAATGGTTATAAGTCTTAAGTTGACTTAAGATAGTTTTTTATATTATTTCTTGAAAGCTAAAGAAGATATACTTTTAGTTAAGCAAGATTTAAAACGTTATAATTTCAACCTGAACTAATAACTAATACTTATTTTTGTGATTATTAAATCAAAAAAAATTGGATAAAATCTATATTAATACTTTTTTGTTTTTCTAAATTGTAATTTTATCAATCTTTTAACAAGCAATGAGCATATTTATCTAATGATGATATTTTTATCAGCATTATTAACATAAACTTTCCGGTAAAGGATAATTATGGAAAAAGGAAGAGTAACCATTAAAGATATAGCAAAGGCTTTAAATATTTCAACCTCAACAGTTTCCAGAGCGTTGAGGGATCATCATGAAATTAAAGAAGAAACGAAGAATAAAGTAGTTGAATTAGCTTCTAAACTTGACTATCAACCAAATGCAGTTTCATTAAGTTTACTCAAAAAAAGGACTAACACGATAGGAGTTATAGTTCCGAAAATGGGATATCACTTTTTTTCAGCAGCTTTAGAAGGAATAGAAGCGACTACTATAAAAGCAGGTTACACTGTAATGGTTTGCCAGACAAATGAGTCTTATGAGCGCGAGGTGCAAAACATAAGAAATATGGCAGCCGGTAGAGTAGATGGCATTTTAGTTTCTGTATCAGGTGAAACCAATAAGTTTGATCATTTCAGGCAAATTCAAAATAAAGGAATTCCACTTGTATTTTTTGACCGCGAATGTGAAGCGATCCAAAGTTCACATGTGGTTGCCAATAACTATGATGCAGCCTCAAAAGCAGTTGAACATTTAATCTCAAGAGGCTGTAAAAAAATCGCATATTTGGGAGGTCCTCAACATTTAGCTTTGAGCCAAAAAAGATTAGAAGGTTACAAAGACACTTTATTAAAAAATAATCTTACTTACAATCCTGACTGGGTTACACATTGCGATGTGAGCCGAGATGATGCCAAGAGAATTACTTTACAATTACTTGAACTAGAAGATATGCCAGATGCTATTTTTGCTATGAGTGATCGACTTGCAACATCGGCGATGTTGGTTATTAAACAAAAGAATTTAAAAATTCCTGAAGATATAGCTCTAATAGGTTTTAATAATGAACCTATGGCAGATATTGTTTCGCCAAGTTTAACTACAATCTCTCAACCAGAATTTGAAATAGGAAAAAAAGCAGCAGAAATATTATTAGCTGAGATTAATTTGAAAGAAGGAGAAGATCCAACTTTTGAGAAGATTGTAATGGAAACAGAACTAATTGTAAGAGAATCGTCAAAAAGAAAAATTTACTGAATCCATTAATATTATTACCATGAAGTATGCTGTAAGGCTTTTTTTAGTACTTAACTGTATTTTTTTTAGCTGTAAAGAGCAAGAATCACTCACAGATATAGACTGGAAAAACAAGTTTAATGACGAAGAATTAAGGAAAATCTACCATTATAAAGATCAAAGAGATTCTCAACAGCTCAGTCAATATTTAAGTAATATCAATAGTGAATATCGCGAAGAAGCTGCTTTTGCTTATGGCTCTGTTCAAGACACATCTGTAATTAAAGATTTAGGTAGTTTAGTTATTAACGATACATCGTTGGCAGTAAAAAATGCAGCAGCATTTTCTTTAGGGCAAACGAGAAGCGATTTAGCACTTCCCTATATTATTTCAGCCATAGAAGATATAAATGAGCCTAAGGTTATTTCTACAACATTAAAAGCATATGGAAAATGTGCTTATACTGAGGAGAGTTTAAATTATCTTGCTGAAGTATTAGAAAGATTACCCGACGAAAAGGAGCCCCTAATGTGGGCTTATTATTATGCAGGTTTAAATGATAATTTATCTGAGTTAGGAGATAAACTAGCTATAGATATCATCAAAAACTCTTTAGATATTCCTGAAAGAATTGCTGCATCCAACTATTTATCAAGATTTCGTAAAAGAGATTTTTCTGCTTACCAAAAAGATATAGATAAAGCAATTGTAAATGAGAGTAACCCCTATGTGAAATCGTCGCTCATTAAATCTTTAATTGGAGTTACGAGTGATGATTTACTTAATTTTTTACAAAATGTATTAGCCGATCCAGATTGCGACTACAGAGCTTACATTAGTATTCTAAAAGTGATGGAAGGCTATTCTTATCCAAAAGTAAATACGTTTTTTTGGGAAGCATTAAACCATCCACATCAAGCCGTAAATATTACAGCATCAAACTATCTAAAAAACAATGTGCCCAAATCTGAGATTAGGCAATTGATAGATGCTGCTAAAAAACAGCAAAAAGGAAGAGCAAAAGAAGATTTATTAATCAGATGTAAAGAAATTGCTTCGATGAAAGAAGTAGACGATTATCTTCTTGAGCAACTTGCTGGTGAAACAAACAATTACAAAATTGCCAGACTTTTACAGGCAGAAGCGGCCGATAGGTTTTCCATTCCATTATTACAAAAACTCATTTTAACAGATACGGCTTCTATTATTACAACTACAGCTTTTGAAGGTCTGCTAAATCAGCTTAAAAAGGAAGATTTTATAGCATACCTAGAAAGTGATTCATTGGCAAAGTCCAATTTTGTTAAAAGCTTTAAAGAGGCAATGCTTACAGGTGATGTTGCTTTAGTTTACCTAGGAGCTTTGGCTTTAAGAGATGAAAATATGCCATTAAAAAGTTACATAGAAGATTATGAGTTTCTTAAAGAAGCATTAAACACGCTAGAACTACCTTTGAAAATAGAAGCATGGATTGAACTTAATAAAACTATTTACTATATTGAAGGTAAAGAAGAACCAATAAACCACATTCCAGAGCATATAGGAACAATTAACTGGTCCATGTTACATGATATTTCTAAAGATGAAAAGGTTTTAATAAACACATCTAAAGGTGATATTCTTATAGAATTAATGGTAGAATCAACTCCGGGAACTGTAGCCATGTTTGTTGAATTATTGAAAGATCAATTTTACAATGGGAAGTATTTTCACCGAAATGTACCCGATTTTGTAATTCAGGGTGGTTGTCCGAGAGGAGATGGTTTTGGAGGTTTACCAGAAACTATAAGATCTGAGTTTAGTTATCAAGAATATATTGAAGAAGGCATGGTAGGTATTGCATCTGCCGGAAAAGATACAGAGAGTTGTCAGTTTTTTATAACTCACTCACCAGCACCTCATTTAAATGGCCGTTATACCATATTTGCTAAAGTAAAAGATGGAATGGAAGTGGTTCATCAACTAGAAGTAGGAGATCAAATTTTACATATAGATCGAGTGGTTAGTGAATGAAAATGAATTATATAGAGAAAAAATAATAACAGTTTTTGATCAATTAAAAAAGACCTATAAGAGTGATAAGCTATTTGAGGCTTATCATAAAATTATAGTTCCTGAATTATATTCCTCATTTCAAAGTGATTTTTTTAATCTTAATAAAATCCTAATTACAGGTCCACAAGCCGCTGGAAAATCTGTATTGCTTTATTATGTGTGGGAAAAATTATTGAATAATAAAGAATCTGATCAATTAGTTTTTTTTGTTGATCTTTTCAATATTTCATTTTTCTATTCTACTAAACAACCTACTTCCTTATTAGAATTATATATTGAAGAGCACTATAATTTATCGCTTAGTGAATTATTGAATGCTAAAAAGGAATTAGTTTTTTTGATTGATAATGTAGAAGATTGTCATGCAGAGAACTTGTACAGTCTGCTTAATGCTATAAACTATTTAACTGAGCATTATCAAATCAAATTCATTATTACTTGCAGGAGTTCGAGAAAGTTTTTTTTCGATCAAGATTTTAAAGAACTTTCATTAAATAAAAATACGGATACTAACCTTTTAAGTGAATCTTTTATATCAATTTACAATCAACTTACACATCAAAAAGCCAACAGTAATATATATAATTCAAATGCTGAAAGCTGTAAGTTTGTATTATACGATTTAGTAAAAGACAATTATAAAAAGCATTTTATGTTAGAGCATTTTATGCCATTTTTGGCTTATAAAATGTATTTAGAAGATGTTTTAACAATCAATACAACGACTTTGGTGAGGTACATTAACCAAGCCTGCTGTCATTTTTATACTATCCATTATTCCACAACATTTCCGTATTTAAAAAAGGAATTATCATCAATTGATCCTCAAAAGTTATTTCAAACCAATAATACTTTAAACGAATTAATAAATGATTTTCTGGATAATAATATCTTCTTAGTTTATTCTAAAGATGAAGGAGAAGTAAATGATTTTAAGAATAGTAAGCTTTCAATAAGGTTTAGACATCAATATTTCAAAGACTTTTTTGTGGTATCGCACATCTTAAATTCTATAAAAGTAAGTCTGGCAGCAAACGAAGATTTACCGAAACTTTTAAGATATAGAAAACTTAGTTCTCAGATAAGAAATCTACTTGGTGAACTTAGTGGTGAAACCAAGTTAAAACCTCTTTACGACGATAAAAAAGGATGGTTTATTCCAGATGAAAATCAGCCAAGTATATTGCTTAAAGTACTTCATTATGCCAAAGGTGTATTTAATGATAAGTATACCGGATGGAGTAATTGGAATTTAATTACCACTATTATAGAATCGAGAGGAGAGCTTTCAGGTTTAAATTTTAATAATCTAGATTTATACAGTATCAATCTTAATAAGGTAATTTGTAGCAGAAAATTTAAAGACAGTTACTTAAGTGCTTCATTCGAAAATGCTAAAATTTATAAGCATAACTTTTTTGAAATACTAGACTTTGTTCCAGACAAAATAGAGATAAACCATTGCAAGAGTCTAGTATTTTTATACTCATCTCTTAAGAATAAATGTACAGTAGTAAATTATGAAACGAGACATATTGTAAAGCAATTTTTTTATAATCTAAAAGAACGTGTATTTATTCCGCTAGGAGAAGAGCATTTTCTTGAAATTAACAATAATGGTTATTTAAACTGTTGGGAGTTTAATTCGAGAAAATTAGAATATTCAATTCAAACAAAAATAAAAAAACTAATTTGTTATAAGCTTGATTATAAGTCAAACGAGTTATTTCTAATTGACAAAACTGGATTCTTCTGTTACATAAACCTATCATTTCAAAAATATAGTACTTTTTCAAATCCTTCATTTTCTTCAATTAGCAAAATGTTTAAAGGAATTAATGAATCTGAAATCTATATGGTTTTTGATAAAGGATTACTTGAGTGTTGGGACTATGTAAATCAAGAGAAAAAACAAGTCTTTTTAGGTCATGATTGTGAAATCACTCAATTAATACAACTTGATTTAGAAAGATTAGTAACCTTAGATATTGAAGGTAATATAATGGTTTGGGAAATTGAGTCTCAAAAGTGCATTAATAAACTAAACCTGCTAGATGAAAAAATTATAGATATTTCATTCTTTCAAAGCTTGAATGTGCTTTTAGTTTCTTTTGAAAATGGAGTGGTCCATTTTTTTGATTCTCAGCAATTTACTTTTATAACTCAAGTCAAATTTAAGACTGCAATAAAATCAGCGAATAGCATTTTTCAGGATAATAAAATCATTTTTAGTAATAAAGATGGCTTGTATACTTATTCACTATCAACCCATCTTTTAGAAGAAGTTTTACCTTTTAACCTTTACAGTAGTGTCAATTATATTAGGTTTCATAGTTCAGGAAAAAGAATTATTGCTTGCTATAAAGACAATATGATTAAAGAGTGGTTTGCAGATGAGTACACGTTAAAATGTATTCATTCTTTTAAAGCACATAATAAAAGCGTAACTGATATAGATTACCACCCTTCAAAACCAGATCAATTTATTAGTGTTTCGTCTGATGGCAAATTAAAGTATTGGAAACTTGAAACAGGGAAGAATTTAGAAACTAAAGTTATTAGTGATGGCATCCTTTCAATTGATATAAATAATGAAGGATTGATGCTTTTAAGTAATAAAAATAATACAATTATTGAATGGGATGTGCAACTGCAGCAACAATACAGTAAAATTCAACTTACAGATAGGGCAAATCTTATAGCCAAGCATCCATTTAATGATAGAGTTTTATTGCTATTTGGGAAGAATCAAATTTTTGAATGGGATATTCTTACAAAAACTATCTGGCATAGTTATGAGATTTCATCAGACAAAGTACTTTTTCTATCTTACGACAGGAGTGGAGAGATAATAATTGTGGGTACTTCTGATGGTAAAATTCTAGAACTTGATAGAGAAAATGAAACCTTAATCAACGAGTATTTTGGCTATTTTCACATCGAAAAATCTGAGACACAGAAAACTATTAATGGTGGAGCTTATAGTTATCTTCTCGATTTATTTGAAAAAATAAATTTAAAGAAATTGGTTTCTTTCGAAAATCGGAGAGCGCCTTACCAAATACGTTCAACTTTTACGGCTTTTGCATATAGCAGTTTAACTAGAATGGTTTTAACATCTTCGGTAGATCAGTATCTACATTTGTGGTCTGCTAAAAGTAAAGAACCGATAGATGCAACCAAAGATATTTCTGGCCTGATCATTCAAGGTTGTAATTTTAAAAATTTAAATCCAACTAGTGAAGTGTTGGAATATGAATCTCAATTTTTACTCTCTTCGCATGGAGGAATTGTTTCGGAAGATGACCAAGATGAGTGGAATGAAATTATGGGAATATTATATCCTAGGTAAATATGTTAGAAAGGATAGCCAATTCCAAGGTTTAATGTATATTGTCCGGGTGCACCTAAAGGATTTTTAAAAGTAATATTATCTCCAATATATCGATCACCTTCATCTCTTGCAGGATCGTACATTTTTACACCAAGATCGAATCTTATTAAAAGGAAATCGAAGTTGAGTCTTAATCCAGCTCCAACACCAATGGCTAGTTCTTTCCAAAAATCAGATTCAAACTTTGCTCCGGGTCTGGTTGCATCTTCTTCTATCATCCAAATGTTACTTGCATCCATAAAGATAGCACCATCAAAAAAGCTGAAAAGATTTCGTCTTAATTCTAAGCTGCTTTCAAAAATTATTTCGCCGGGTTGCTCAAAACTATAATCAAAAGCACCAGTAGAAAGTGTGTCTGGAGAGTAGGAGCCAGGGCCTATTCTTCGTGCTGCCCAAGCTCTGTTACTGTTGCTACCACCAGTAAAAAAGTATTTTTCATACGGTAAAGATCGTGAGCCTGTACCATATGGTTTGGCTATACCAAATGCAAGTCTTGTTGCAAACTGTCCTGACTTACCAAGCGGAAATCCATTTCTAAAATCAACAAAACCTTTTAAGAATCTGAAATATCTGAGGCCTAAAATCTTTTCTTCCGTGGCTATGTTAGTTCTATTCCATAAGTTAAAAAATGTACCACCTGTTTCCAGAAACACTCTTAAAAAAGAAGTCTTTTTGGATTGAATATCGAATGCATTTTTTGATTTTGTAAAACTGGCATTAATACTAGAAACAAGCGATCGATCGAAACTGTAGATAAGCGTACTTCCTTGATTTAAGAGTTGAACTAGCCTTTCTTCGAATGCGGAATCTAGCCGAGTTGTATTAATTACGCTTAAATCAATAATGTTTAGGTTAAAAATTTGACTTTTTCTATTTCGCCACTGGTAATTTAAGGCACTTTGGATGTTAAAACGTGTATATTCTGGCCGATCTACAAAACCAAAACCACCAAGTAATTGGGTGCTAGGTGTTAGCATAGATAGCTTGTTTTTGTGTTTACTTCTAATCGGAAATAGAATTCTTGGGAATGATAAGCTGAAATTGATACCGTATTCTTGCCCTCTAAAATTTTGTTGTTCTGTGGCACCTGTTTGCGCTTCAATAGCACCTCTAATTCTTGTTTCAAAGATTTCTAGCCCACCTAATAGATTTCTCTTTTTTAAAGATAAACTGGCAAATGGACCCGGAATAGCCGACTGGCTCACATTTAAACCTGCTTCTAAAGAATATTGATACCTCGGATGCGGACTAGTGAAAATGTTTGCTCGCATTTTTTCTCCAGTGGTATCGTAAAGCACATTTACAAATTTAAAAATATCTAATCTGCCTAGCGCAATTTGAGTGTCTTCAGTTTTTTGAAGGCTATACAGGCTATCTGGTCTTATAAAAACTTTATTGTTTAAAACTTTTTTAGAATAGCGTTTCTCTTCTTCAATAAAACTAATGTTGTTGTATTCCGATTCGAAGTTGTCGTTACTTTTGCTAACATCAACATCTGTATAAAAGAATACTTCATCAATTTTATATTTTTTATGAGGTGTATTAAAGTCTTCTGTGTTTTTGATAATTTGGGTTACCTGTAACTTATTATTACTAAGTGTATCATTCACTCGATAATAAATATACCTCTGTCCAAAATCAAAATATCCTTTATTTTGCACCAACCTCGATAAACGAGCTCGTTCTTTTTCTAAGTTTTCTTCGTCGTAAATTGCTCCTTTTTTTATTAAAGAATTCTTCTTGTCCTGTACTACAATTTTATAAACAGCACTATCTGGTATTTCATAAATTATAGAATCAATTATGTATGGATCGCCTTCATTAACTGTATAGCTTACTGTTACAAGTTTTTCAACCGTATCGGCAGAGTGCACTACATATCCATCTAAATAACCTTTGTATTTGAGGTATTCAGTCATTTGGTCGGCAGTGTATTGAGCTGGGGTAGAATCGTATAGAACAGGGGGAGAACCAACAGTACGCATTAAAACATTCCCTTTTTCTAATCGCTCTTGTATTGCGAATAATTTTTTATCCATTTTCTCACGCAAAGCTCTAATCTTTCGGTTTATCCGAGTCGTGTCTTTGTTGAGTTTTTTTGGTTCATCATCATAAGAAGCATCATTTCTTAAACTGATAATTTTTTGTTGCTTTTCAGAGATTTTAGTGTTGTATTTATCTTGTATTTTCTGAAGTTTAAGAGAGTCTGAAGCTATTCTTTTCTCATATTTTTGTTTACCAGCATAGTATGCATAGAGGTAGGGCATTATAGGAAGATATAAAATTTTCCTATTGGGTTTTTGTCTATAATAAACTTCTAAATCTTCGTCTGGAATTTTTTTGTTTTGCTTAATTTTTTGGCTGTAAAGCAAATATTCATTTTCAGCAAGCTGGTTGGTAGGTATACATCCTGAAATATAAATCAGTATAAAAAATATAATTATATATAAAAACCAGTTTACCTTCAATCGCTTCCTGTTGAGTTTAGAAAAATAAAAGTTATGAATATACTTGTTGGGTAGCCTCTATGTTTTTAGAGATTTCAATTATAAATTCAGTACCAACACCTTCTGTACTGTTAACTTCAATTTTTCCTTTGTGTTTTTCAATTATACCGTAACTGATAGAAAGTCCTAAGCCAGTGCCTTCTCCAACCTCTTTAGTTGTGTAAAACGGTTCAAATATTTTATTTAACAGATCACTAGGTATACCTATGCCGGTATCTTTAATACTAATCTGAATAGTTTCGTCAAAGTTCCTTGTAGTGATTTTAATTTCACCTTCTTTTTTTATTGCTTGTCTAGAGTTGTTTAAAAGATTTAGAAATACCTGATTTAATTGCCCCGGATAACAATTTATCATTGGAATATCTGCATCAAAATCTTTTACTACATCAATATTATCTCTAAACTGCCCACTTAAAATGACTAATGTTGAGTCTATGCAATCATTGATATTAGCCATTTTTAAATTGTCTTCATCTAGTCTAGAGAAGTTTCTTAATCCTTTAACAATAGCAGCAGTTCTATCTGCACCAATTATAATATCTTTAACAATATCTTCTATATCAGTTTTAAGTTCGTAATATTCTTGGTCATCTTTCAGCCTCTCTATCTTCTCAATGGTTTCTTTTAATTGAATTTCTTGCTGATCTGAAGAAAGGGAGTCATAGATGTTAATAATCTCCATAAATTCTTCTAAAAGACTTCTTAGAGTATTAGCACCCGCATACACAAAGTTTATTGGGTTGTTTATTTCGTGTGCAACACCAGCAGTTAACTGACCAAGCGATGCCATTTTTTCAGATTGAATAATCTGCATTTGAGCATTCTTTAGTTCCTCATTGGTTTTTGCCAACTGTTCTTTACTTCGTTTTTCTCTATCAAATGATGTTTTAAGCTCGTCTCGGGTTTGAATTAAGTTTTCGTTAATTGCCTGAAGTTCTTCTGAGTTTTGGCGAATTTCTTCATCAATCTGCTTTAATTCGTTATAAGCTTCTTCTAACTGCTCTTTTTTCTTGGTTAGCTCATCATTTGAATGTTGGACTTTTTGAAGCAGGTATTGATTTTCTTTTTCAAAATGATCATTTGTTCTTTGATAAAAATAGAATGCCATAATTACCGCTGAAACAGAGATCAAATAAACCAGATTTATTTGGTTGTAATCATTTGTATAAGGATCGATTAACTGGGTATAGCCAATGTCATAGAAATTATGCCATACATCGAAAAACAATAAGCAAATTACATTGCTAATTGTACCAAATACCATTTGGAAACTATGTTTAAAATCCAGTAAAACCAAAGGTAAAAGCAGTGTAAGAAAAATTAATGCTCTAGGTACAAAATAGTCGATTGCCTCAACTTCTTCGGGATGTCTATACTTTGTAAGCAGTGTATAAACCAATATTACAATTGGTGAAAAAAAGCTTAAAGCTAAGCGTGTAAAGTTTGTTTGATTAAGGTAGTTTAAAACAGGAACAGAAGCCATTGCTAATGCAATAATCATTAGCATTAACTGTGTTTGATAACCCTTAATATTTAGTGCAGAAAGAATTGGCACGCTACTAAAGATTAAAACCATAGATAATAAGCTAAGCTTATTGCAAAGCAAAGTTTTCTTTTGGATGGAGTAGGGCATTTTAAAATCTACTCCTAGGTATGTAATTCTATACCAAAACCCCTTAATCTGTTCAATCATTATTTTACAGGTTCACAGGAAAGATCACGTATGTAATCGGCTACGTTTTGCATTAACCACATTGGAGTTGAAGTGGCTCCAGAAATTCCAATTTTATCATTTGGATTAAACCAAGAAGGATTAACTTCCGATTCATTCTCAATAAAATAACTTCTTGAATTATTTCTTAGGCAGACATTAAATAGTGACTTGCCATTTGAGCTTTTCTTTCCACTTACAAAAACAATTACATCGTTTTCTTGTGAAAATTTGTCCATTTGTGGCTCTCTATTAGATACTTGTCTGCATATACTATCATTAGCTACAAACTCAGCAGTATTATCTTTGCCATTGATGGCTTCTTGTTGTCTTTTTTCTATTTCTGCCTTAATTTCATAAAAGCCTTTCGTGCTTTTTGTAGTTTGGCTAAAAAGTGTGATAGGCTTGGTGTAATCCAGCTGGTCTAGGTCTTCTTTTGAAGAAATAACTATCGCTGAATTATTTGTTTGCCCATTTAAACCAATTACCTCTGCATGTCCTTTTTTACCATAGATTACAATCTGGCCTTCAATATCACTAATTCTATCGAATGCATGTTTAACTCTGTTTTGTAGCTTTAAAACTACAGGACAAGAAGCATCCACCAATTCAATATTGTTTTCTATAGCGAGTTTGTAAGTTTCTGGTGGCTCACCATGTGCTCTTATTAAGACTTTACAGTTTCTGAGCTGTTTTAACTCATCTCTATCAATTATTTGCAGGCCTTTTTTATTGAGTCTTTCAACTTCCATACTGTTATGAACAATATCGCCTAAACAATATAACTGGCCATTATCTTCCATTTCTTGCTCGGCCATTTGTATAGCGTATTCTACACCAAAACAGTAACCTGCCTTATTATCTATTGTAATTTCCATAGTTTAGCTTACTTGCTATAAAAATTAATATTAAAGATTTTAAAAGTTATAAACTTTCAGTTTTAGTTTCAACTAAAGCTATTACTTTATCAACCTGTTGGTCAATGGTAAGCTGCGAAGTATCTATAACTATAGCATCTTCAGCTTTTTTTAGAGGACTTTCCTTTCTGGTAGAGTCTAGATGATCTCTTTCTTCTAGGTTTTTTATAATGTCCTCTTCACTAAATGATTCACCTTTATTTTTAAGTTCTTCTATTCTTCTTGCTGCACGAGCTTCAATGCTGGCAGTCATAAAAATTTTTATTTCTGCATTAGGGAAAACCACAGTACCTATATCTCTGCCGTCCATTATTATCCCTTTCTGTTTTCCTAGCTCTTGCTGTTGTTTTACTAAAAAGCTTCTTACTTCTTTAATTGCACTAATTTTACTCACATTGTTACTTACTCTTAAGCCTCTAATTTCTCCTTCTACATTTTTTCCATTCAGAATTATTTCATTTTTTCTGGTTTCAGGATTAATCTCAAATGAAAGTGTAATGTTTTCTAGATATTTTATAATCTCATTAGAGTTGTCTGTAGAAATTTCATTTTGAAGTACATAGAGCGTAATTGCCCTATACATGGCGCCTGAATCAACAAAGAGGTAATTTATTTTAGAAGCAACTAACCTAGCAGTGGTGCTTTTTCCGCATCCTGCATGCCCATCGATAGCAATTACAATTTTTTTCATACTAAAAATTTGCTCAAAGATAGAGATAAAGCGCTTAAGTAGAAATTTTTAGCTCGCTATATACTCACTCAAAAAAAAATCTGAATAATAAAAAATCTATAGGTTACTTTTTTTTCGTACATCGATAGAATAATAACTAACTGTATTTTAAAAAGACAAATATTATGGAATCATTACTACCTCTTACATCAGTATTTTCTGGAAATTATTTAGCTAAAATGAATGAGTTTATAATTTCTAATGAGATTAGTGCATTAATGATTGGCTTTTTAAGCTCTACTTTGTTCTATTATGTACTTGTGCTATTGTATTTGAATAAAAAAAGATATTCAAATTATCTAGAGGGATTCTTTCTTAGTCTTTCTTTGGGAGGAGCGATATTCATGTTTACTTATGCCGCATTTCCAGCTATAAAATCTATTATGGCTAGTTTTACAGATTTTAAAGTATTATTTACTGCATTAGTAGTTATTGCTGGGTACCTTATAGTAATTCCAATAATATTTAAAATAATTAGAAAATGGAATTCAATGAAGGTTTACATTTTCGAAGATGAATAGTATTAACTGTAATAAGCTTAAATTGTATACTCATTATCTATATGTTAATTCAAAACCTAACTAACGTAAAGCTGCAAATACTACCAAGATATATTTAACAAAGCATAAAGCAGTATAGAATTAACACATTACTTTTTATGGATAAATTCCTGAAACTATTTTTTTTAATTGTTACAGTAGCAATATTATCTTTTTTATTTTATGCCAATGGCGTTAAAAAGGAAAGAATTAAACTACCAGTAAGAGAAGAATTCAATTTTGTAAATGCCTCGCTTGTGAGTGTTGATTCTGATTTATACAGAGTTGATAATTACGAAAGTGATCAATTTAGAGAGGGAGATAAATTTAAAGCTAATAAGAAATTAAATATTGCAATAGAAGAATATCTTAAAGTAAGAACATATTTTAAGCAGCATAATAACAAAGTAGGAGAGGCAACTGCTTTACTTAAAATTTCTGATATTTATAAGATAGAGTGGCAATTTAAAGATGCCATTCCATATTTAGATTCTGCACTTCAAATTCCCTTAGAAGAAGATAACCTTTCTCTTTCAATAAAATCCCGCTTACTTTATAATATTGGTGAATGCTACAGTTATCTAGATAATGCAGAAGAAGCATTAAAATATCATTCGCAAGCGCTAGAAATTAAGCAAAAGATTTATCCAGAAAAGCATTTTGAGATTGCAACAAGTTTGTTAGCCATAGGAAATGCACATCGCTGGATACGGTATGACTATTACAATGCCACCAAATATTTTTATTTATCTGCAGAGATTTTAGAAAGTCATGGAAAAAAGGTTGATAATACAATTCTTTTTAGATGTTACTACAGCTTAGCAGTAACTTTTAGGTTAAAGAGTGATTACGAACAAGCCTTGATTTATGGTAAAAAAGCGGCTAAAATTTGCTGCCTTTTCCCTAGAACCGATATGGAATATTTTATGGAAAGGGCATACAATGTAATTGCCAATGCTTACTATAATCAGAATACTCCCGACTCAGCTATATTTTATTACAATCAGGCTATACAGCTTAATAAGAAAAATCAGCCTAAAGCCAATAGTAGCCTAGCAAGGTATTACCATAATCTAGGGGAGTTGCATAGGAATGCAGATAATTATAAGCTAGCAGAGAAATATGTTTCTCTAGCAATGAATTTTTATTATTCTAATAATGATTCTCTAGAATATGCACAGCTGTTAAGTAAGAAAGGTCTATTAGAATTTAAAAGAGGGAGAACAAAAGTAGGTTTAGCACACATTAAACAAAGCCCATATTTTATCCCCAATAATAAAAAACAAACAAACGAAGCTAGCATAGTTCATTTCAATAGCTCACTCTTTTATTATTTTGTAGATGATCTAGATAAATCATTAAATGAAATTCAGGAATCTCTAATTGCTAGCTCAGAAAGTTTTAGTGACAAAGATTATACAGCAAATCCATTGCTAAGTCAACTACATCTAAATAAGCTTTTGGTAGAACGTATTATTCAAAAAGCTAAAGTTTTATTGAAGTTATATGACAATACAAATCAAAAACAATATTTGTATTCAGCATTAAACACTATACAGTTAGCAGATTCTTCGGTTACTTATCTCAATAAAGAAAAGATATATGAAAATTCTGTATTGAATAATTCAGATGCAGACCAAGTAGCTTTAATCGGAACTAAAATTCTTTCTAAACTTTCAGTAGACGAATTAAATGAACACCAAGATCAGCTTGTAGCATTTTTTGATAAAAATAAACACTTTCTCTTACAGCCAACTAGTGGGAATGAGCTCTTTAGTGATAGTTTATTAGACCAACAACAAGCTATTAAATATGAGTTAAATTATCAGAATAATAGGCTGCAAAAGGAGAAGCAGAAAGAATTACCAGATTCGGATTTAGTAAGTTTGTTAGACGAAAAGATATTTGAACTTGAAAAGCAAAAACGAACTATAGAAATTCAATTGAACAATAGAGAAGAAGCTATCGATAAAGGAATTTCGACTGCAAGTATGAAAGCCTTACAAAACTTTTGTACTGATAATAACTTGCAAATATTAGAATATCTATGGTCTGAAGACACTCTATATACGCTTAGTGTCTCTAAAGACAACTTCAAATTAAATAAAGTAGAATTAACCGAATATTTACTCAAAAACCTGAGTATTTATAAAAAAATAATCAAGAATCCATCTCCAGAAAGTCAAAGTAAAGAGGCACTAACGCTGTATGAAAATAGTGCTTATGAGATATTTACTCAGTTAGTTAATCCATTTTTATTTGAAGGAAATAAAGTTTTAGTAATTCCAGATGGATCATTATCTTCCATTCCATTTGAGAGTTTAGTAGGGAAAAAGGTTAACAAAGGTCCCGATGACTATAAAAGCCTGCATTATTTAATAAATGGATATAATATAAACTATGCCTTTTCTGCTACTTGGTTGTTAAATCAACAACTAGATCAAGATATATCTACACCAGCAGCACTTGCTTTTGGTTATAGCGATAATGAGGAAATCAAAAATATTCAGAATGGAAATTTATCGAGGTTTAGAAATGCCGAATTATCTAATTTGCCTGGAACAGTAGAAGAAATAAAGTCTATTGCACAGATTACTCAGGGTAAATATTATATGGGTAAGTCTGCAACCGAACAAAAATTTAAAGAGGAAGCTGGACTTTTTGATATTATCCATTTAGGCTTACATGGTATTTCAGATGAAAATAATAAGCTCAATACCTATATTGTCTTTAGACAGAGTGATGTAGATGCTTCGAACGAAACTGTATTTGATGCTTCTTACGATACCAATTTTAAAAATTCAAATACTCGATCTGCAAAAAATAGGAACTCACAAGATACATCTTTAAGTAATAATGAAACCGAAGATGGATATCTGTATCCTTGGGAATTGTACAGATTAAAACTTAAAAATAGGCTAACTGTGTTGAGTGCTTGTGAAACTGGCTTGGGTAAAATGTATAGTGGGGATGGAATTTATAGTATGGGTAGGGGATTTGCCATTGCTGGTTCAGAGTCAATTATTTTAAGTTTATGGAAGGTGAATGACTATACAGGTTCTCAAATAATCTCATCATTTTATAATTACTTGGGAGAAGGCAATGACATCGATTTTTCATTAAGAAAAGCTAAACTTCAATATTTATCTAAGGCTGATGAAATTAGTGCGCATCCAGCTTATTGGGCAACTTATGTTTCTATTGGCAATACGCAACCTTTATTTAAAAAGAAATTTAGCACTTTAAATACAGTTTTAATATTCGTCTTTTTTGTTGGTTTAATCATTTTGGTGACTAAATATTTTAAAGTCATAAAAAAAGCACAACATCCTGCTTAATAGGAGTTGTGCTTCTAGTATTTTATTCAGAACTATTTTAGTAGATTTTAAAATCTTTCATCAAATATTCTTGTACATAATCTTTAATTCCTTCTTCGAGTGAGTGGAAACCTTTATCGTATCCGATATCTAATAGTTTTTGCATATTAGCTTCGGTAAAATATTGGTATTTATCGCGAATGTCTTCAGGAGTATCGATAAAGCTAATGTTTTCTTCTTTGTCCATTGCAGAGAATGTATTCTTTACAAGATCTAAGAATGTTCTTGCTTTACCTGTACCTAAGTTATAGATGCCAGAGTCTTTTCTATGATGCATTAAGAATATTAATACTTCTAATAAATCTTTTACATAAATAAAGTCTCTTTGCTGTTCGCCATCTTTAAAGTCGGGATTGTGCGATCTAAAAAGCTTCATTGCATCGGTAGCATTTATCTGCTTATAGGCATGGAAAATTACCGAAGCCATTCTCGCTTTATGGTATTCGTTAGGACCATAAACATTAAAGAATTTTAAGCCAGTCCAAAAGAAAGGTTTCTTTTCTTGCTTTAGCGCCCAAATGTCAAACTCATTTTTAGAATCTCCATATGGGTTTAAAGGTTTGAGTTTTGGTATTACTTCTTCATTGTCATCATAACCTAACTCACCTAAACCATAAGTAGCAGCAGAAGATGCATATACCAAAGGAATCTGATAATCGCAGCAAGCTTTCCAGATTTTTTGTGAGTAGGATACATTTAGCTTATCAAAAATGCTTTTGTCGAACTCAGTAGTATCTGTTCTTGCACCAATATGGAATATAAACTCTACGGTTTCTTTGTTTTTGTCTAGCCATTCAAAAAAGGATTCTCTTTCTACAAATTCCTGTATTTTTTTTCCTTTTAAGTTAGCTTCTTTAGCGGGGTTGCTAAAGTCATCTACAACTATAATATTATTAAAATTATCCTGATTTAATCTGCTTACAAGGCAGCTTCCTATAAATCCGGCTGCACCGGTTACTACAATCATAGTCTAATTTTTTTCTGTTTTCACTAGTAACAATATCTCTGGCAATACTACAACAAAAAAACAGGATAAAAAATCCTGTTTTTTCAAGTTCGATTAATATGGAAAACAGTATTAACTATTTAGAAAAATTGCTAGTTGAATATATTAAATGGCAACTTTGGCTTTCGGTCCACCTGCTTGAACTTCTGCAGTTAAACCTGTTTTAAATTTTTGGAAGTTGTTTCTAAATGCTTCTGCCAGTTTGTTTGCATGTAAATCATAAGCAGTTGCACCTTCTGGTAATTTTTCCCACATTTTTCTAGGGTTCAATAATTCTGTAGGAACATCAGTGCAGCTCATCGGCATATGCAATCCAAATATTGGATGCTCAGTGTATTTTACATCGTCTAGTTCTCCTTTTAATGCAGCAGAGATCATCGCACGAGTATATTTTAAGCTTATTCTTGAACCTTTGCCGTAAGCACCGCCAATCCAACCAGTGTTTACCAACCAAACATTTACATTCTCTTTTACCATTTTCTCACCCAACATTTCTGCATATTTAATAGGATGTAAAGGCATAAATGGTGCACCAAAGCAAGCAGAAAAAACAGTTTGTGGCTCTGTAATTCCTTCTTCGGTTCCTGCAACTTTAGCTGTATAGCCAGATATAAAGTGATACATTGCTTGCTCTTTACTTAGCTTAGAAATTGGAGGTAACACACCGTAGGCATCACAAGTAAGGAAGAATATATTTTTAGGCTTTCTACCAACAGATGGCTCAGAAGCATTGTCAATATGATTGATAGGGTAAGAGACTCGTGTATTTTCTGTGACTACACTATTCTGATAATCAACCTTATTAGTTTTTGGGAAGAATCTAGTGTTTTCCAATAAAGCTCCAAACTTGATGGCTTTCCAGATTTGAGGTTCTTTTTCTTCTGAAAGATCAATCACTTTTGCATAGCAACCACCTTCAAAGTTAAATACTCCTTTGTCTGTCCAGCCATGTTCATCGTCGCCTATTAAGCTTCTTTCTGGATCGGCAGAAAGGGTAGTTTTGCCAGTACCAGACAACCCAAAGAAAATAGCTGTATCGTTTTTCTTGCCTCTATTTGCGCTACAATGCATTGAAAGTACTCCTTTATCTTGCGGTAAAATGTAGTTTAATACACTAAAAATACCTTTTTTAATTTCCCCAGTATAAGCAGAACCACCAATTAGAATGGTTTTATCAGAAAAGTTGATGATAGAAAAGTTTTCTGCTTTGGTGCCGTCAACTGCTGGGTTAGCTTTAAATTCAGGAGCTGCAATTACAGTAAATTCTGGTTTAAAGTTTAATAATTCTTCAGCCGTTGACCTGATGAACATATTATAGCAGAATAAATTTTGCCAAGGAGCAGTATTGATAATTCTTACATTTAATGCATATCTAGGGTCAGCACCAGCCATTGCATCTCTTACATAGAGCTCTCTACCAGATAAGAAAGTAGTCATTTTGTTTTTTAATCTGTAGTAATTTTCTTGACTAAATTCTTGATTGATATTTCCCCACCAAACAGTATTTTTTGTAATCTCATCTTTTACAATATATCTGTCTTTAGGAGATCTACCTGTAAACTTACCGGTATCTACCATAAGCGCACCATTATCAGACAAAACACCTTGATTTTTCTGAATTGTGTCACAAATCAATTTTGCAGGTGGCATATTGTAAAATATAGATGGATACTCTATACCTGATACATGAAGTTCATTGGCGATTCTGTTGATTTTTGACTGACCCATATTTGAAAAATTTCTAATGAAGAATTAAACAAAAATTTATTGAAGAAACTCTAGCCATTTTGAATAGGAAAAAAACTTAAATGATAAGCTCTTCATAGATGAATATAGATCAAATATAGAGGAAATAATTTATTTAGCGAAAATTCGCTAAATAAATTATTTCGCTGATTTGTAATTATTGACAAAACACAGGAGTATTGATGATATTCAGTTATTTTCTAGAATAAGAAAATTGGCTTTGCTAGTAAATTTCTAAATTTGCTTTTCAAATTGATTAATTATAAAAGCACATATGACTTCTCAAAACGAAATACATGTCAATTCAGAAATAGGAAGATTAAGAAGGTTGATCATTCACAGTCCAGATGCTGGGTTAGGGAAGGTGATTCCCAGTAAAGCTCAAGATTGGCTGTTTGAAGATATTATCCATCTAGAAGCTATGCGTTCAAAAGAATATGATTTGTACGTAAAGTTACTGTTGTATTTTCTTGACCCTGGAAAGGTAAAAGGTAAGTTACAGAAAATAGATAACCCAAATAATAATAGAAATTTTTATAAGCCTGGAAAGCCAGAGTATTTCAATTCAGACAAAGTTTTAGATCCACAATCTTTACTTACAGAAATACTTAAAGATAAAACTGTAAAAGATAAACTGGTTGCTGCTATTTGTGCTTTTGAAGATGTATCATACACTTTGCAAAAGATACTTTACGACCTTGATCCAACAGAACTTGCGAATACTCTTATATCGGGTATCTTACCAGATGATAGAATGATTTTTCCTCCGGTACCCAATTTTATTTTTACCAGAGATATCGCTGTAATTGTAAATAAACATATTCTTTTAACTAAGCCAGCAACTAGAGCACGCTCTAGAGAAAGAATACTCATCGCTTACATTATGTATAACCACGATGTGTTTAAAGATTACAGAGATAACATTATAGAAATTACCAATACAGAGGAGCACTTTTTATACGATGATGACGAAAAGGCTTCTAAAACTGTAAGTCTAGAAGGTGGCGATATAATGACAATTGCCCCAAATCATTTATTAATAGGTCTTAGCGAAAGAACATCTCTGCATGCTGTAAGTCGTGTAATTCAAGCCTTGTTTGCAAAAGATGTTGTAGAAAAAGTGTCTGTGATAAAAATACCTAATAAAAGAGCATTTATGCATATAGATACTACTTTTACACAGGTAAAAAAGAATCTTTGGGTAATACATGCACCATTTTCTAAAAAGCATATTTACTATGCAACTAGAGATTTAATACCTGCCTTAGGTGAACCAAAAGAACTCTTTACTGTAGATATTACCCAATTCCATAAAGATCATGTAGATCAGCCAGTAAAATTTGAGTTTTTAGAAGATTTGCTAGACAACATCAGTACTAAAGATTTAAAAAGTAAACAAGAAACCGAATTTATCTATTCTGGCGATGGTGTTTTTCCTTTTGGCCATAGAGAACAATGGACAGATTCCTGCAATGTATTGGCTTTAAAAGAAGGGGTTGTTATAGCTTATGACAGAAACAATAAAACTGCAGAAGGTTTTAGAAAAAAAGGTTTTGATGTAATCGATGCAGAAGAGCTAATTAAAAAATTGGATAGGGAAGAGGTAAAGCCTGAAAAACTAGAAAACACATTAATCCTATTACCTTCTGCCGAATTGTCTAGAGCTCGTGGAGGTTCACATTGTTTAAGTATGCCATTATTAAGAGAAAGCATTTTTTAATTAAACACAATGCCTTTTTGTTTTAATTTTAAACAAAATCCTATATTTTTAATATTACATTCTTATTATATAAACATTTATATGTTAAGTAGGAATTTTATTGGTAAATAATTAAATGTTAAATAGATGCGAGAAGATTATCTTCGTGGAGATGATGAGAATTTTTCTGATGAGGAAAAAGACCTTGAGAAATCATTAAGGCCTCTATCCTTTGGTGATTTTACCGGACAAGATAAGATCGTAGAGAATTTAAAGATTTTTGTTCAGGCAGCATTAAAAAGGTCTGAATCTCTCGATCATGTTTTGCTACATGGCCCTCCGGGGTTGGGGAAAACTACGCTTTCTCACATCATTGCCAATGAGCTAAATGCAAGTATTAAAATAACTTCGGGACCAGTATTAGAGAAACCGGGCGATCTTGCAGGTTTGCTTACTAACCTAGAAGACAATGATGTTTTATTTATAGATGAAATACACAGGTTAAATCCAGTAATTGAAGAATACTTGTATTCTGCAATGGAAGATTACCGAATTGATATTGTATTGGACTCTGGACCAAATGCGCGAACTATACAGATTACGCTTAATCCATTTACTCTAATTGGTGCTACTACTCGATCTGGTTTGTTAACCTCACCATTGCGCGCTCGTTTTGGTATTAATGCAAGATTAGAATATTACGATGCAAAATTGCTTGCTACCATTGTTAATCGTTCTGCGGCAATTCTAGATTCTCCAATAGAAAAAGATGCTGCATTTGAAATTGCTCGTAGAAGTCGTGGTACTCCCCGTATTGCCAATAATTTATTGAGAAGAACAAGAGATTTTGCTCAAATAAAAGGTGATGGTACTATTACTTTAGCTATAGCAAAATATGCTTTGGATGCCTTAAATGTAGACCACAATGGTTTAGACGAAATGGATAATCGTATTCTTAAGACTATTATTGAGAAGTTTAAAGGTGGTCCTGTTGGTATTTCTACCATTGCCACAGCTTGTGGCGAAGAAGGAGAAACCATAGAAGAAGTTTATGAGCCTTTCTTAATTAAAGAAGGATACATTAAAAGAACTTCTAGAGGTAGAGAAGCAACTGTACTTGCCTATCAGCATCTCAATATTATTCCACCAAACCAAATGCGTACTTTATTCGATTAATTATAATTTATACAGTGAATTATTATCAAATTTGAAAATAATTTCACTGTATATTCATGTATAATCTTTCCATAATCGGCCTTAATAAGTACCTTTAGGCATTCAATTGCAATAAGCAATTTTTACTGATTTTCAACGAAAAACACATTTTTTATGAAAACCATTGATGATTTCAATTTTAAAGGTAGAAAGGTTTTAATAAGAGTTGATTTTAATGTTCCCCTCAATGAGAAATTTGAAATCACAGATCAAACGAGAATCAAAGCGGCAGTTCCTACTATTAAAAAAATATTAAATGATGGCGGCGCTGTGATTATGATGTCACACTTAGGTAGACCAAAATCAGGCCCTGAAGATAAATTTTCATTAAAGCATATTGTTAAAGATCTTTCAGCAGCATTAGGTGTAGATGTTAAATTTGGAGGAGACTGCATTGGTGAAGAATCTTATAAGATCTCAGCCGAACTTGGCGAAGGTGAAGCAATGCTATTAGATAACCTTAGATTCTACAAAGAAGAAACTAAAGGAGATGTAGAGTTTTCTGAAAAATTAGCTAAACACGGAGATTTTTATGTAAATGATGCATTCGGTACAGCTCATAGAGCACATGCATCAACTGCAGTAATCGCTCAATTCTTCAAAGACAAAGCTACTGGTTATGTAATGCAAGCTGAGCTTACTAATGCAGAAAAAGTAATGGGCGATCCTATTAGACCTTTTACTGCAATTATGGGTGGAGCTAAAATTTCTGATAAAATTCTTATCATTGAGAAATTATTAGATAAAGTAGATAACCTAATTATTGGTGGTGGTATGTCTTATACTTTCACTAAAGCACAAGGTGGAAGCATCGGTACTTCATTATTAGAAGCAGATAAGCAAGAATTAGCTCTAGAACTAATCGAGAAAGCTAAAGAAAAAGGTGTTAACTTGATTTTACCTATCGACACTGTAATAGCTAAAGAATTTAGTAACGATTCTCCATCTAATGTTGTAGATAAAGATAAAATTGATGAGGATTGGATGGGTCTTGATATTGGACCAAAATCTGTTAAGTTATTCTCAGAAACTATTGCAGCATCTAAGACTGTACTTTGGAATGGTCCAATGGGTGTATTTGAATTTCCTAATTTTGCAGTTGGAACAGACCAAGTTGCAGAAGCTGTAGTAAAAGCTACTGAAAATGGAGGTTTCTCTCTAATTGGTGGTGGTGATTCTGCATCTGCAATTAACAATTTAGGTTACGGAGATAAAGTATCTTATGTATCTACTGGTGGTGGTGCATTACTAGAATATATGGAAGGAAAAACACTTCCTGGTGTAGCTGCTTTAGAAGACTAAGCATCATAAAAAATTATGATTATAAGAAGGGTTTACAGATGATGTAAGCCCTTTTTTCGTTCATCTGAAAACAATGAAAAACAGAGGATGTTGATATAATAGACAACACTTACAAATAAAACGGGCATCCTTAACCTCTAACATATTTTTTTAGATGAAACAGATTATCACAACTACGCTAGGCTTAATACTAATTTCATTAATACCTGCATTTTCTCAGCAAAATATCTATCAAAGAGCACTTTTTCACCTTTCTAACAGACAACATCTAGAAGCCAGAAATGTATTAGATTCTGCTTTAATGTTTGAAGAATATAAAAATTCTGCAGAAGCATGGTTTAGAAAAGGTGAAATCTCAATGAAACTTGCCGATGAATCACTATCTAACCTAAATAATTATTTGGCTTATTATGATGATGCCAAAGAAAGTTTTGAGCGAGTTAGAGTAATTGAGACAATAAACTCTTCTTATTACAAAAATAGCACTGAATATTTGGATCAGATATGGAAAAATTATCTAAAAAAAGCGCTCGATTACTACGATAGGGGAGAATATTCTAATGTTATTACTTTTTGTGATAAAGCAAAGCAAATTTACCCAGATGATCTTAATGCATATATCTATACCGGACAAGCTGCCGAAAAACTCAATAAAAACACATTGGTTTTAGAAAATTATTATCGCTTGGTAGATTCTGGTTATTACAGAGAAAATATCTTTTTAAAATTAATAGAATTAGAAAAGCAGAGAGAAAACCACAAAGATGTAATTAGACTATGTGCAATTTCAGAAGGTATTTTTAAAGACAAAAGCAAGAATTATTTTGCAGAAAGAATTAAGTCTCTACAAAGAACTAAAGAATATGAAACTGCTAGAAAGACAATTTTAGACAGTGAATATTACGCAGATAATAATAGTGAGATATTAATTCTTTTAGGACAGAATTATGTTTACGAAGCAGAGATAAAACAAGCATCAAATATTTTAGAAGAAATACAGCCAATTAATGATTACGAACGAATTGAATTAGCCAATTCTTTATTTGAAGTAGCCACTGCTTCAAAGTATTTGATAGACGATGATAAAGATGGTAATCAGGTAAAAAAATCTGCAAAGAAATATTTAGAAAGAGCAAAAGAATTGTACAACAACGTAAATGAGAAAAAATACAGAGAAGAAATAAATCTAAGAATTAGACTAATAGAGAAGTTGTTGGATAAAGAATAGAATTTTCTACTTAACATAACATAAATTATAACATTTTAATTAGATTAGAACGAGTATGGAAATAATATGATTTTGTCTAGTATTTTTTAAGTATTTCCACTTCGTCTTTTGATAGAAATCTAAAGTATTTGATGTGATTTTCAACAATAAATAACTCATTCATTATTCTTTCAAGCTTAGATTCACCAACAGTGATTGACGTGAGTGCAATTTTTTCATTGTTTTTGGTATTAAGAACGGCTATTGTAAAATATGCTAATGGTGACTTATTAAGACCACTTTTATATAATTCAACATTAGTAATGTCATTGTAGCTAAAAATGTGAGTTTGATTTTCTCTAGTTATTTCTATCAGTTTCTTAACTCTGTCTATAGTAACAGTCCTATTTTTTTCAATTTGATAATATTGGTAGAAATAAATGATAGCTATTGCTGCTGGAATTAAAAACAGAATACTGATTGTAACAAAACTAAAAAATGCAACTACGGTTTTTTCTTCTATAAAATGAACAAATAAAGATAAGATAAATAAAAAGCAGAAAACAACAGAATATAGCGCTAGTATAGATCTAGTATAATTTAGTTTTAAGATATATGTGTGTGTCGAGCGTGTCTTAACTTTATCTGATATGCAAAGTATAGTTAATGTGATTAACACGATCCCAAAGCCAGATAGTAAAAAAAGAATTGTCAATTGATTTTATTTAATGGTAACTTGTTGAATTTCAGTCTCTTTTATATAAGTTACTTTAGGTATAAATTCTCTGAGTTTATCAATTTTTGCTGTAGAATAAAAATGATTTAAAGCATTACTTGAATCTGTATTTAATAAACCATTTTGTGCTAAGAGGTTTTTGCATTGCTTGGCTACAGCATTCGAAGAATCGATAATTTCGATGTGATTTCCGCACAACTCCTGTATATTATTTTTTATAAATGGATAATGTGTACAACCCAAAACAATGTGATCAATATTTCTATAATCAATTACATTCAGGTATTTCACTAATAATTCTTTCATTTCAGTAGAATCAGTCTGACTAGATTCAATCAGTTCTACGAGCCCATTTCCAGCAACTGCGTTTACAGTTATGTTTTTCCCATATTGTGAAACTGTACGCAAATAATGATTCCCTTTTAAAGTATTTTCTGTGGCTAATACACCAATGGCACCTGTTTTAGTTGACAAAGCTGCGGGTTTAACTGCGGGTTCTAACCCTACAAATATGGTATTGTAATTTTCTCTCAAATAATCTATAGCAACGGCTGTGGCTGTATTACAGGCTATTACAATCAATTTACAAGACTGTTCGAGTAAATATTTAACAGCATTTTCGGTATGTTGCTGAATTTCAGATTCTGGCTTAATTCCATAAGGGCAATTTTTTTGATCTGCCAGATAAATTAAATTTTCATTGGGCAGTAAATCTCTCACCGCTTTCCAAACGGTGAGCCCCCCTACTCCAGAGTCAAAAATTCCTATGGGTAATTCAGACATTTACAAAATCAATTTTAACTTGCAGTCTCAAATATCAATAAAAAATGGATATATCTTTAACTACACCAGCACTATTATTTCCAGCGATATCATTGCTATTGTTGGCATATACTAATCGTTTTTTAGCGATAGCGTCACTTATTAGAGATTTACACGCTAAGTACAAAAAAGATAGAGATAAAATGCTCTATGGACAAATTAAAAACTTAAAACTTAGACTTATACTTATCAGAAATATGCAAGCATTGGGTATTTCTAGCTTGTTTATATGCGTATTATGTATGTTTCTTTTATACGCTGGATTGTTGCTTATCGGACAAATAGTATTTGGTATAAGTTTAGTTTTGCTTATGATATCATTGGCTTTATCTGTTTGGGAAATACAAATTTCTGTAAATGCACTAAACATTCAGTTAGGAGATTTATCAGACATAAAACCAGAGTAATTCATTTTTGAATGATTTCCATCATAATTCTGTAGTAATAATATCATTGATTATGACTGTTTAATTCGATATTTTTAAGAAAAACGAGATTGAATCATGACAAAAATATTATGCCCTGTTGACCTCAAAGGAGCATCTCTGAATGCATTAAATTATGCAGCCAGTTTTTGCCGACAAACAGCCAGTACGCTAACAATTTATCATGCAATTACAGAAGTTGTAATTACAGATAATAGAGATGATTTACTCCCAGATGAAGTTTTAGAAAAAAAATCTGAAGCAGAACAAGCGATTGATAAGATATGTAGAGAAACACGGGAGAATTTTAGCATAGCTTGCAATTACGTGCTTGAGAATGCTAATCTCGCTGATGGTATTGCCAATATTTCGAAGAAAGAAGAGTATGGTCTCATTATAATGGGAACTAAAGGTGCCAATAAGCTGAGTAAATTTGTTACCGGCAGTAATACTGTAAATGTTATCGATCAAATAAACTGCCCTATTTTAGCCGTTCCGTCTGACTATTATAATGCAGAAATTCAAAACATTGTTTATGCTACCAATTACCAAAAGGGAGATGATGAGAGCATTACGGAATTACTTGGTTTTGCAAATATGCTTGGAGCTAAGTTAACTATTTTGCATGTGAGCCAAAGTGGTAATCCGGCAAAGATAGAAGTCTTTAAAACTTACCAAGATTATGTATACGAAGAGTTCTATTATGATTTAGATGTAAAACTAGAGCAGGTTGTTTATGATGATGTTGAGCAAGGTATTTTAGATTATATGGAAAAAAATAATGGCGATATGCTGGCCATGCTTACAAAACACAGAGGATTACTAGAGCAAATAACGCATGACAGCCTTACTCGTAAAATGGCGCTATTAGCAGAGCACCCGATTTTGGTTTTTCACAAATAAGAGCAAAATTTATGTCATAAAAAAAGCCTGAATGTTAATGTTAAATCATTCAGGCTTTTTTATTTGAGTTTTTTCTTTTTGACTCAGGTAAGTTTTCCTTAACAATTGGTCTTACACTGAAATCATGAAGTCCTTTTCCTTTAATAATTAAGAAGTCGTTTGATGAGTTATTCATTATTTATGTTATTTAGATAAAATTTCTTGATGTAAGTTTTATCAAATATACGATAAAAAATGAATTGCGTTAAAGTGATTAGGCTATAATAATAGAATGTAATATTTATACAGATTCTTTCTGAAGATCAGATGCAACTTGGCTTACTTCACTCCAAACACGGAATACGTTTTTATAACAAACTTTTTCTATATCTTCTTCAGAATAACCTCTTTTTAATAATTCTAAAATTAAGTTAGGGTATTGAGAAACATCTTTTAAACCTTCTGGTAAAGAGTCTCCTACTCCATCAAAATCAGATCCTAAACCAACATGGTCGATACCAGCAAGTTTAACTACATGATCGATGTGGTCTGCCACTTTTTGAACATCTGAATATGGGTTATTTTCTGCATTTACTTGCTTAGTGTATTCTACTAAAGCAGAATCACCTCTTTCTAATCCATTTTCTTCTGCATAAGCTCTAACTTTCTCTCTATTTGCTTTACTTTTTTCTTGTAAAGCGCCATCTAAGAATGTTGAACCAAAGTTTATTTGAATAACTCCACCGTTTTTACCCAATTCTTTGATCATGTCGTCATTCATATTTCTCTCGAAATCTGGTGTAAATTCTCTGCAAGAAGAGTGAGAAGCAATTACAGGAGCTTTAGTAATTTTCATTACATCATAAAAAGTGCTATCTGAGATGTGAGAAACATCTACCATTATACCAACTTTGTTCATTTCTTGTACTACATCTTCACCAAATGGGCTTAAGCCATTCCACACATAAGTGGTATCGTAAGAAGAGTCACAAATCTGGTTGTCTTTACCATGTGTTAAAGTGATGTATCTAATTCCTCTATTATAGAAGTATTCAACATTCGAGATATCGTCCATAATAGGCGCACCATTTTCCATACCCATTGGTAAAGAAATTAAGCCTTTTTCGAAATTAGCTTTTACATCTTCTGGTGTTTTTGCAAGTGCAAATTTATCTGGATATTGAGCAGGAATGTTTTCTACAATATCTATTAAGGAATCTGCTAAAACTTTAGCAGTGCCATCTTTTTGTCTAGAAGAAGGAATGTAAATAGACATAAAAGGAGCATCTAAACCACCTTCTTTTGCTTTTACATAATCAAAATTACCATCAGTTTTTTGTGAAACATCATCCATTATTTTTTGGAACCTGAACATTTGAACTACCAATCTAAATGGTAAATCTACGTGTCCGTCGGTAATGATATACTTTTTAGCTAATGCTTGCGCATCTTCAATGGTAGGTTCTTTTGCTACTTCTGTTTCAGCTTGTTTTTGTCCGCATGAATACAAAAAAGCAGCTACAATCGGGATAAACAGTAATGATCTGATATTCATTGTTATTTCAGTTTAATAAATAGAGAAAGAGATAGATACAAAAAGCATTATCTCTACCGTGCAGATAGATATATAAATGCCATTAATCTATAATTGGTAAGTGTATATTGGAAGGTGTTTCAAATATAAGTATTTCTCAAGAAAACTCTTTTTTTAAGTGAGAAGGTTTTGAAAGGAATAATACAAAAAAGTATGTGATCCAAAATATTGCTAATCCTGCAATAATATATAATACCCAGCCTAGTACGAAATGTCCTCTAGAGTTCATATCGTAAACAATACCAATAACTACACTTAAAAATAGATTAGAAATAAATGCTAATCCTCTAACCCAGCTTTTTACAAGAAAGAATAGTTCTTTAATCGTATTTATATTAGTAAGCCATAGTTTTTTATTGGGTATAATAATTCCTTGAGTAGGAACATACTGAATAACTTTGCCAATAATGTTTAGCAGAATATTAAATAATAATAATATTCCGGTTGAGTAATAAAAATAGGCGTCTTTGCTAATTACTAAAGCATCACTTTCAACCTCACCAATGCTTACGGTTAATGGTAAATGAGCATATGTTAGTACAATTACTCCAAAACAACCCAAAAAACTAAATATCCACAGTGCTTTTACTATCTTCATAGAGTATAAATTAAAAGCTATTCTTAATACTAAACTTATTTAGAATTAAGAATAGCCAAATGAAATCAGGCTAAAATTTGATCTGTATGTTCTTTTGTTTTAACCTTTTTAATTATTTCTGAGATGTTTCCTTCTTCATCGATTACAAATGTAGTTCTGAAGGTTCCCATATATTTTCTTCCGTACATATTTTTTTCTCCCCAAGTGCCATATAAATTATGTACTTCTTTCTCAGTATCTGCAATGAGTGGAAAAGGCAGCTCGTGTTTTTCAATAAATTTTTTATGACTTTTTTCTGAGTCTGAGCTTACACCAATTACTTGATACCCCTGCTTTATAAGCGCATCGTAATTATCTCTTAAGTTGCAAGCTTGAGCTGTACAACCGGGAGTATTATCTTTTGGATAAAAGTATAAAACTACTTTTTCCCCTTTGTAATCACTTAATTTAATGGTATTACCATCTTGATCTTTTGCTTCGAATTCTGGAGCTTTTTGTCCGATTTCTAGTGCCATTGTACTATTTTTTATTGATTGTATTTGATAAATATTTACTGAATTGCATTTCCGGCAAACACAATTCCTACTTGAATTACGCCTATAATAAAACCAAGTATCGCCCCTGCTAATTCAATAAACTTAAGTTCTTTCTTAATTACCGACATTAATAGGTTTTCTAGCTTCTCATTAGAAAAATTGATTACTCTGTCGTGCACAAGCTTCTCAATATCAATCTCTTCTACTTTATTACTTATTTGAAGCATAACTTGTGGAACGAGATCGTCTAACATAATTGCTAGTCTTTCTTTTAGCTGCTCAATTACCTTATCGTTAAGAAACATAGCAAACATTTTGTTGCTTTCTTTAAACTTTGTTTTGAGGTAGTCGTCTACTTGCAGCATAATAGCTGTTTTCAGTTTTGTCCTATTATTATCATTATCAATTCTATCTTTTAAAATCTGAGGAGAAAGCAAGTCGTTGGCTACAATTCTACCAAGCCTTTCAGCTAGAACAGGTTTCCGTTTCGGGAAAATTCCATGAAATTTCACTAATCCAAAATCCTTTTCTTCACGTGGGTGAAAGAGCATTTTAATTGCTACATAATTTGTAAACCAACCTATTGCTGCTGATATGAAAGGTATCGCGTATAAAATCATTATCTAAACAGTTGTTTTATTGGGGTGCAATATTAACTGATTTAGTAAAAAAATCCATTGCAAATTTTATGAAGCAGTAGTTTTTAGGTAAAATGATAACAGTAATATAAACAATGTTTGGTTTTAATTGTGATGCATAGTTTTATATTTGCATTCAAAAGAGACATTATAAACGTTTTTTCAATAATGAGCAAATTAGATATAAAACCCGGTGTGGCTACTGGAGACGAAGTGCAGAAAATTTTCGCATATGCAAAAGAGAAAGGATTCGCCCTTCCAGCCGTAAATGTTACAGGTACTAATACTATTAATGGTGTTTTAGAAACAGCTAGAGATTTAAATTCTCCTGTAATGGTTCAATTTTCAAATGGTGGAGCACAGTTTTATGCTGGAAAAGGACTATCAAATGAAAACCAACAGGCATCTATAGCTGGTGCAGTATCAGGTGCTCACCATGTGCATATGATGGCTGAAAAATATGGTGTAGTAGCTATCCTTCATACTGACCACTGTGCAAAAAAATTACTTCCATGGTTAGATGGTATGTTAGATGCAGGCGAAGAATTTTATAAGGTTCACGGAAAATCTCTTTTCAGCTCACACATGATCGACCTTTCTGAAGAGTCTATCGAAGAAAACATTGAGGTATGTAAAAAATATCTTGAGCGTATGAGCAAAATGGATATGACACTTGAGATTGAATTAGGTGTTACTGGTGGTGAAGAAGATGGTGTAGACAACACAGACATAGATAGCTCTAAGCTTTACACTCAACCAGAAGAAGTTGCGTATGCTTACGAAGAATTAAAGAAAGTGAGTGATCGTTTTACAATTGCAGCGGCTTTTGGTAACGTTCATGGAGTTTACAAGCCAGGTAACGTAAAGTTAACTCCTGTAATTCTTAAAAACTCTCAAGATTATATCAAAGAAAAATACAGCGTAGGTGACAGAGAAATCGACTTTGTATTCCACGGTGGTTCTGGTTCTACAGTAGAAGAAATTAGAGAAGCTATTTCTTACGGTGTAATCAAAATGAATATTGATACTGACCAACAGTGGGCATTCTGGGAAGGAATTAAAGACTACTACCAAGACAAAGAAGGATATCTTCAAACACAAATTGGTAACCCAGAAGGAGATGATTCTCCAAACAAAAAATTCTATGACCCTAGAGTTTGGTTAAGAAAAGCAGAGCTTTCTTTCAATGCAAGATTGAAAAAAGCTTTTGAAGACCTAAATAATGTAGATACATTATAATAAATTTCCCATTTTAATTAAGGCTGTTTCCTGAATGGATTCAGCCTTTTTTTGTTTTAAAGTAGCCGGATACATTTTAATATTCTAAAACAATATGAGATACCTATTTTATTTTTTTCTGATCTTCTCAACAAATTTAATTTTCGCACAAAATTCTAAAGAGTTTTATGATAATGGTGCATTAAAAGCTGAAGGAGAATTAACAGAAAATTTAAGAGAAGGCTTTTGGATAACTTATTATCCAGATAGTACCATAAGTGCTCATGAATACTATAAAAATGGCGAATTAGAAGGTATTTGTAAATACTACGATTTTGATGGCAATTTACAACATATTGAAAGATGGGAAAATGGATTGCTTGAAGGCAGAGCTTCGGACTTCTACCCTGATGGGCAATTAAAGAAAACAGGAATTTACAATAATGGTTTGAATGAGGGTGAATGGTATTTTTACTTTGAAAACTCTTGCTTAAGGCAAATTGGCAATTATAAGAATGGTTTACCAAATGGCGATTGGTATATTTTCCACGAAAATGGGAATCTTTACCAAAAGGGTCAGTTTATAAATAACAAAGAAAATGGTCTTTGGCGATTTTACAGAGAAGATGGCTCTCTGGAATTTGAAGGGAGTTACAAGGATGCCGAAAGAATTGGCACCTGGTATCAATACAATAAAAAAGGAAAGAGAAAAACACTAAAGTTTTAATGCTTTCCTCTTATATAATTAAATTCAGTTAAAGCTCGCAAATCTGCTACGCATTGCCGCAGTTGTACTTCTCAATCTGTCTTCTTCAGAAGCAATTTCAAATATTTTTACTGCCGATTCAAACTTTTGAGAGTAAATATCTAAGCTTTTAGAAGCGATGTTTCTGAAATTGATTTTTGTCTTTTTCATGTAGATTGAAATTAGATGAAAGTAAGTATTATAGAAATTCACTTTCAACCAAGACAATTAACTCTCAGGGTATGACAAAAAAAATTTAATTTTTTTTAGCCATTATATCCGAATTTGTCTAATTTTTTTTCTTTTTTCCTCCAATTCTCCTCTACACGGGCATGAGTTTCAAGAAAAACCTGCTTCCCAAAGAATTTTTCCATGTCTTTTCTGGCTTCAATTCCTACTTTTTTAAGACTTGCTCCCCCTTTCCCGATAATGATTGCCTTCTGACTTTTGCGTTCAACATAAATTTCGGCAGAAACTCTTATTATTTTATCAGTTTCTTTAAAGCTAATTATAGAAACCTCTGAAGCATAAGGTACTTCTTGTTCATAATTTAAGAAAATCTTTTCTCTAATAATTTCTGCGGCAAAAAATCTTTCAGTTTTGTCAGATAGAGATTCTTTATCAAAATAAGGTGGGTGTGCTGGCAAATACTCAAGTATTGTATCAAATAGTGTTTCAATATTAAATTGATGCAAAGCAGATACTGGAATAATATGTTTAGCTTGAATGCGGCTTTTCCAAAGTGCAATTTTTTCTAATACTTTTTCTTGTTCTTCAAGATCAATTTTATTTATCACAAGAATAATTGGCTTATTTAAGTCTTCAAGCTTTTTTAAAAGCTTTTCATCAAAATCTTCATCTTTTATGTCAACTATGTAAAGAATAATGTCAGCATCTTCAAAAGCAGTTTCAACGAATTTCATCATTGCTGCATGAAGCTCATACTTGGGTTCGATAATTCCCGGAGTATCAGAATATATTATTTGATAGTCTTCCCCACTTAGCATTCCCATAATTCTATGTCTGGTAGTTTGTGCTTTAGAGGTAATGATCGAAAGCTTTTCACCTACCAAACCATTCATGAGTGTTGATTTACCTGCATTAGGTTTGCCAATAATGTTTACAAACCCTGCTTTGTGCTCTTTCATAAAATTTTATTTATAATTTTTTTGTAAAAATACTTGATTTAATTGGATTTATTCCTACATTTGCAATCACAAAAATGCGGGGTGGAGCAGTTGGTAGCTCGTCGGGCTCATAACCCGAAGGTCACAGGTTCGAGTCCTGTCTCCGCTACTAGACAAGTCTTTCAAATATTTGAAAGACTTTTTTTTATGCTTCTTCCTTTCTTAAGTAAGTAAATTTTCTTCTTTATACTCCGATCATTTTTAGCTTTTCAATAAAGAAATAAAATAATTCAAAAAAAATATTGATTTATTGAAATTATTCCTACATTTGCAGTCACAAAAATGCGGGGTGGAGCAGTTGGTAGCTCGTCGGGCTCATAACCCGAAGGTCGCAGGTTCGAGTCCTGCCTCCGCTACAAGTTAGTCTTTCAATTAGTTGGAAGACTTTTTTTTTGTCTTACAGTTTCAAAGGAATTCATCTTTCTGCATTTTATACATTTCACTAACTGATTTACTAGAAAATTATAAATTAATTTCAATAAAATATTGATTTATTGAAATTATTCCCTACGTTTGCAATCACAAAAATGCGGGGTGGAGCAGTTGGTAGCTCGTCGGGCTCATAACCCGAAGGTCGCAGGTTCGAGTCCTGCCTCCGCTACTAATTAACTCAGTGAGTTAGATTTTTTTTCTACTAAAGCTCTTGACCGATGCTTATATTTATGTCCACATCTAATTTTAATACCATTTGCTAAGGAGTAACATTCCTACTCTCCTTTCTTAATTTTATTCGGTCATTTCTTAAATTTTACTGTCATGAGGTTTTTTACCCTCAATTATTTAAAGAAACTCTTTAATGAGTTTTTAATAGCCATTCAAGGTAAAGAAAAAAACTTTACAGATGGCAACATCAAGAGAGCTATTTTTATGCTCTCAGTGCCAATGATTCTCGAAATGTTAATGGAATCGTTGTTTGCTGTAGTTGATGTATTCTTTGTGTCTAAAGTAAGTGTAGATGCAGTTGCAGTTGTTGGCCTTACAGAATCTATACTTACATTAATTTATGCTATAGGAATGGGTTTGAGCTTAGGTGCTACAGCCATGATTTCTAGAAGAATTGGTGAAAAAGATACAAAAGCAGCTTCTCATGCAGCTGGGCAAATAGTATCGCTTACAATGTTTATTTGTCTTACAATCGGCTTATTCGGATTGATCTACGCCAAAGAAATATTGCTTCTAATGGGTGCTGAAGAAGCGCTGGCTGAAAGTGGATTAATTTATATTCAGTGGATGTTGGGTGGTAATATTACTATTCTTTTCTTATTTCTGATTAACGCTATTTTTAGAGGTGCTGGTGATGCCTCTTTAGCTATGCGTGTGCTTTGGGTTTCAAATGGTATTAACCTAATACTAGACCCTTGTTTAATTTTAGGTTTAGGCCCATTTCCACAACTTGGTTTAGAAGGTGCAGCAATTGCAACAAATGTGGGTAGAGGTATTGGTGTTTTAATTCAGGTTTATGCGCTTACAAGTAATAGATCTGTTATTAAAATAAAACTAAAAGATTTTATTCTTGAGAAAAAATTAATTCTCAGACTTATAAAACTATCTACAGGTGGTACTATTCAGTTTATGATAGGCTCAGCCAGTTGGGTATTTATGGTAAGAATTATTTCAACTTTTGGTAGTGATGCAGTAGCGGGTTATACTATTGCTTTTAGAATTATCATGTTTACTATTCTTCCTTCTTGGGGAGTGGCAAATGCTGCTGCTACGCTGGTTGGCCAAAACCTTGGTGCAAAAAAGCCAGAAATGGCAGAAAAAGCTGTTTGGTTGGCATCATTTTACAACATGATTTTTCTTGGTTTAATCTCAGCCTTATTTTTTATAAGAGCAAATGATTTTGTAGGCATTTTTACATCAGAACCTCAAGTAGTTTCTCAAGCAACCTTAAGTTTAAAAATTATATGTTGTGGATACATCTTCTTTGCATATGGAATGGTAATAAGCCAATCTTTTAATGGGGCTGGAGATACTTTTACACCTACATTAATCAATTTTATCTGCTATTGGTTGGTACAAATACCCTTAGCTTGGTTTTCCTCTGTTTATTTTGGTTTTGGGGTTGCTGGTGTATATTTTGCAATTGCTTTTTCCCTCTCATTATTGGCTATAATTAGTATTATATTATTTAGACAAGGTAGGTGGAAGAAAGTAATGGTCTAAACTTTACAACAATCAGCTAATTACTGAATGGAAAACTTCATACAAAACCCTGTCTATGTATTTGCTATACTTAATTTGAGCATATTTTTAATGGAAGTAATTTCGAAAAGGGCTGTCTTCAAATATTTTGGGACAGCCCTTTTGGTTATTATAGCCGGAGCCATCCTCTCAAACTCGGGTTTAATACCTTCGGCATCTAATAGTATTCCTTTATATAGTGGAATATTTACTTACCTTGCTCCTCTTTCTATTTTTTATATACTCTTAGAAGTCAATTTAAAAAGCCTTAAAAAAGCTGGTTTACCTATGCTAACTATGTTTTTTCTAGGGGCTTTTGGAACTGCTTGCGGTGCTTTATTAGGAATATATTTAATAGATGGAAAAGAGGCTTTTGGAGATTCTTATCAAGCTGTAGCAGGAATGTTTACAGGCACTTATATTGGAGGCAGTGTCAATTTTAATGCTTTAGCAATTCATTATAACATGATGGAACAAGGTAACATCTATGCAGGAGCTGTTGCAGTTGATAATATTATTACCACCGTATGGATGGTGGTATGTATAGCCCTTCCGAAGTTTTTTAATAAATTCTTTAATAGAAAGCCTCAAATACAAGCGATGCCTTTGGGTAATTCGGTAGAAACCTCTAATAGTGCAGACACAGTAAGTGTAAATACTACTAGTATAAGCATTTTACTCTTTCTTGGAGCTGTAACACTATTCCTCTCAGATTTAATAAGCCTTGCTTTTAGTGAGCTTGGAGTAGAAATGCCCACTATTATAATAGTTACAACAATAGCATTAATACTTGCACAGATAAAAGCCATTCATCAAATTAAAGGCAGTAGATTTTTAGGCTTATACAGTGTCTATCTTTTTTTAATAGTGATAGGTGCTTATTGCGAATTGTCTGCACTAGCCTCTATTGGAGTTATAGCAATTAATTTAATGGTGTTTGCTTGTATCCTTGTAATTGTGCATGCAATAGTACTTTTTGGAATTGGCGCTATTATAAAAATTGATTGGGAATTAATTTCTATTGCTTCTCAGGCAAATATAGGCGGCTCTTCTACTGCTTTAGCATTAGCTAAAAGTTTAAATAGAAATGACCTCTTACTACCAGGCATTTTAGTTGGTGCGCTAGGCAATGGAGTTGGTACCTACATCGCTTTTATAATTGCCAGCATTATATGAAGCAAGCAATTAAAAGCTTGTAAACTTCTAAAGATTGAAGACTATATCACCTGAAAAGATTAAATGTAAATTAGTTATTTGTTTAGTTTATGATCAGAGGAGGTTGGAAGTTGTTTGTCTGTACTAATGCTTTTTGCAGGTATTTTCTTTGTAATGTTAGTAGTTGATTTTGCTTTTGAAATCCAGTTAATCAAAAATAAAAAGCAAAGAAACAATGTAAAAAACAGATACCGTTTCATGGCTAATATTTTAAGGTTTATATTTTAGAAAGTATAACGATTTGTAGTTTTATAGCATAGGCAAAATCTATATTTCTCAATACATTAAAACGTATAGATGTAAACTTAATTTTAAACAAAATTAACATTTATTATCAAGTAAGTATAACATATCTAAGAAAATATTTGAATCCTGCTAAGAATTAAAAAAGGCAATGCTCAATTATTTGAACATTGCCAGTATATAAAAATAAGCTAATTCTAATCTATACGTCCATTAATGACTCTCTTCGTCTCATTTTTCCAGCAGGAATTCCAAACATCATTTTAAATCTTCTACAGAAATAAGCAGTGTCTTTATAGCCTACATCGCTGCCAATAGTTCTAATACTTCTCTTAGAAGTTCTCAATAATGAAACTGCTTTTTCCATTCTTTGATATTCAATATAATCTTGCGGATTGATTCCTGTAAGCATTTTAAAATATTGCCCCACATAATCTTCTGATACGTTTGCAACATTTGCTAAAACTTTATTTGATAAATCTCCTGCAAGATTTTCTTTTATGTAATTGAATATATCTATAAGCCTTGGATCTTTAAAGTAATTACTGTTGGTAGCTAATTTTTCTACAAAGAGATTGTTGTTTAAGATGTATCTGAAAACCTCAATTACCAACTCATCTGTATATAAATTGATAATTCTCGTCTTACCGGGATACTCGTGCTGCGCCTCGTTATTGATCTTAGACATAAGCGTACTTAACGCTGAAGCCCCTTTAATTACAAATGGAGGAATATCCAGAGAATTAAAGAAATTGACAGAATCGAATGCTTTTACATCAAAAGATACTGTTAATAATGTAGCTACAGGTTCATCACTTTTGTTTATTTGATGAAGCGATCTTGCTCTTAAAAACTGCTCTCTCTTGTTAAAAAACTCCTCGTTATTAAGAGATACACCATCAGAAAGGCCTAACTTTAAATCGGTTCCTTTACTACCCGGTAGAAATAAAATATCTCCTACTGAAAGTTCTTCTTGCTCTGGCCCGTAAAAACCTTTGCCATTTCTGAGTAATATCAGAGAGTTCTGAAATTCATAGAAATTTGAAATTTTAACAGATTGTATGACATCAACATACCTTGTGCCATTAAAGCGAGTATTTAATGATTCTATAATTTTATTGTAATCTTCCATGATTTCAGAAAGCTTTTTTCAGAAAGATAAAACTCTTAAAAGTTAAAAAAATTAACATTAATCGTACTATACGTCCTTAAATCTATGTAATTACTTCAAAAAATACAAAATCGTTTTAGAAATTAATAATTGTTTTTTTAAGATTTGATAATTCTTAAATGAAAAAATTACAAATAGTATTATTTTAAGACCGCATTTATTGATAATTATTCATCATATTCGAATAAAAAATTTTGATAAGCATTTTGAATTTCTTGCAATGCTTTTACTTCACCAATGTCTTTGCAAACTTCGATTCCTTTTAAATAAACCTCTCTCGCTTTTTCAATTTCTTCCTCTTCGGCTAATAATGCCGCAGCATGATAATAGGTAGCAAAATATGATGGATGTTCGCTCAACAATTTATCGTAATATTTTAAAGCTTCTTTCGGATTATCTTCTCCATATTCAGTAGCAATTGCATAAAGCAAAAAGGGATCGTTAGGATCATCTTTCAAAAAATTAAGTAATTGCTCTAACCTTTGTTGATTCATGGCAATACAAGTCTTTAAAATAATATCCCTGACCTTTTACAAAGCCAGGGATATCTTATATTGAAAATAATTTATATCTATTCCGCAGCAGAATCTTTACCTGATGCAAGCTTTGCTTTTAAAGCGGCTAATGCATCTGATCCGCCAGCAGAAGTTGAAGAACCAGAACCAAGTAATGCCTTGTCTATTTCATCATCTACACTTGTAGACATATCGGCCATCTCACCATAAGATTCTGCCAATGCTTCTTGTTGATCAACTTTTTCTTTCATTCTCTCAAGCATACCTACTGTGCTAGAAGAATCTATATTAGCAAGTTGCTTATTAAGTTTTTGAGAGGCAGCACTCACTTTAGCTCTAGCTTTAAGCGTTTTAAGTTCATTCTCCCACTGTCCGATTTGACTCTTAAGTCGCTGTACATTCTGCTCCATCTTAGCCACATTTGCTTCTTGAGTAGCTAAAGATTTTTGGTTTACAGAAGCTTGTTGTAAAGCTTGATCTTTTCTACTTAATGCTTCAGTAGCAAGTCTATCTGCTTCAGTAATATCAATTTGGCCAGTCTCAGCTTTTTTTAATAAAAGCACAGCCTTGCCTTCGTAATCTTTTGCAGTAGTTTTTGAGCTTTCTAGTTCTTTTCTAGTTCTGATAGCTACAGCCTTAACTTCTGCAAGTGCTCTTAAACTTTTATCTAAATCTGTTTTTAAATCTCTTATTCCCTGCTCCGTCATTTTTACAGGATCTTCGAGTTTATCTATTGCGGCATGTGTTTCCGCAGATGCTATTCCAAAAATTCTTTTAAATATTGACATGGTTTTTATTTATTATTATTTAATCGACTATAGTAATTATTAAGCCTTAGCAAAAGTTAGCAATTCTTCGTAATACTCAGAAATCAATAAGCTTAATGAGTTTAAAGAACCTTCAAGTTCATTAAGATCGAGGTTTTCTAATTGGAGAGTATCCCTAAAAATTACTCTTGTTCCAGTTTCGTCTAATGTAAAAGCACCGTGTACAATCTCTCTGTTTTTTTGCAGTAAACTTTTAAATGTTTCTGTGTTGTCGGTTTTTACATCAAACAAGAACTGTTCAATAATTAAGATAGGATCTTCACAATCAATCACCATGTTTAAGATACCTTCCTCTTCTTTGTTAACTACTACCAGTTGTTCTTCCGGGTCCTCGCTTACAATCTCACATTCAAGCTCTGTAAGAAAGTTTTTTACTTTTTCGAAATGATCCATAGAATTAAAAAATGTTAGACGAAATGATTCTCTATTTAATTTTAAATTGATTGAATAGGTTACAATTTATAAAGTTTGTCGTATGAATACCGAATTTATTGCAATGTTTCTTCAAAAAGTTTAAAAATTCTTTTGTATTCATCTTTCCAGCTAGATGCTTCTCTAAATCCATGTCCTTCCATAGGGAAAACAGCTAATTCCCAATTCTCTTTTTCTAGCTCTATTAATCGCTGAGAAAGTCTAACAATATCTTGAAAGTGTACATTTAAATCTATCATACCGTGAAGCATCAATAAATTATCTTTAAGGTTTTCGGCAAAATATATTGGTGAACTTTGTTTATATGCAATACTGTCTTGTACTGGTGTATTTAAGATGTTAGCAGTATAAGGGTGATTGTAATGCGCCCAATCTGTTACAGATCTCAGTGCTGCACCTGCTTTAAATACTCCTGGATTCTTGAAAAGTGCCATTAAAGTGATAAAACCACCATAAGAACCACCGTAAATACCTATTTTATCCTTATCAACCCCATGTTGTTCCACTAAGAATTTTGCTCCATCCACTTGATCAGACAAGTCTTTACCGCCCATATGTCTGTAAATGCCTGTACGCCAGTCTCTTCCATATCCAGCGCTACCTCTGTAATCTATGTCTAAAACAACATAACCATTATCCACTAAAAAGTTATGAAACATGTATTCTCTGAAATAACTACTCCACCATTTGTGCACGTTTTGTAAATAACCTGCTCCATGTACAAATATTATGGCTTTTTGATCAGAATTCGCATTTTTTGGTTTATAAAGTCTTGCATAAACCTCTGCACCATCATCAGCTTTAAAGGTAACAATTTCTGGAACTCGCCAAGAATATGCATTAAAGGCTTCACTTGTAGAGTTGGTTAACTGTTTCATTTGAGCACCTTTCTCAAATGGCATGTAATACATTTCCCAAGGTTTATTGCTAGATGAAAACTTAACTGCCAATTGTTTTCCGTCTGGCGATATTTTTACTTGGTGGCTGCCAGGAATGTCTGTAATTTTCTCCGTTTTCTTTCCATTGGCAGACATTTTATAAAAATGATTTTCACCCGGATGTACTTCGTTGGTAGTAAGATAAAACTCTTTACCATCTGCAGAAAGCTCACTATCTAACACTTCATATTTGCCATTTGTAAGTTGTTTTTTATCACCCGTCGCAGTATTTACAGTATATAAATGAGAATACCCTGTTTTTTCTGACTGATACCAAACTGTTTTGTTATCTGGAAACCAGCCCATATTTCCAGTTGAATAATTCCATCCAGAAATACCCGGTCCACCAATCCATGCTTCATCTCTCTGTCTGTCTAGTAATTTTAATTTTCCAGTTTCAGCATCAAGTAGCATTATCCATCTATCTTTATTATCGGCAGCTCTAACAACTACAATAGCTTTACCATCAGCAGAAAAAACTGGCCCGTGGAAACTTACCTTTCTAGGAGCATCATAAGTTTCTTTATACTCTTCACCTTCTTTCGCGTAGTCTTTCAAAAATCCTGGCTTATCGAAAATGCCGTCAATTTCTTTTGTGTCAATAGTGAAAACAGTATCCTTTTTTAAGTGATACACATAGAACGTCTCAGACGATTCTTCACCACCTACTTTCTCACGTGCTCTTAAACTCTTGGAGTAACCAGACTCATTCACAAATTCCATCGCTTCTGTATTTTGTGCGTTGCCTTTTCTTTCAGATATAGAATATGTGATATAAGCCATATCTGGACTCATGCTAATATTTCTAAAGCTATTACCATCATTATAGATAGTTTTTGGACGCTCAGGTTGAAACGATTTTCTATATTCGTCTCTAGCTGTACTGTTTTCTTCTCTGTCTCTTACTACCTCAAATAATTGTAACTGATCTTGTTTTAACCACTCGTCTTGCTCACTTCCTTTTCTTTCATCTTTAGGCTCTTTGCCATTTTTAAAATCAGACCATTGCTTGGTAATTCCAGTTTTTATTCCCCAAGTGTATATATTCCCACCTGATTGATAAATGATATACTGATTGTCTGAAGAAAAAGAAGGATTGGTTTCGTAATCAATCGTTTGAGTGATTTGAATTAGCGTTTTTTTAGTAAGATCACTAAAGTAGATATCGCCGCCTTTTGCAAAAGCTTTCAATGTTTTATCTTGATTGTACTCTGCTCTATCCATATCTTGAGTTTCAAGATCAGTTTTAGAAGCTTTGGTAACCTCACCTGAGCTAATGTTAGCTTTATACCAAGAAGAATAAGCATTGCCTTCTTTATTCCATTCAAAAAATATGGTTTTGCTGTCTTCAGACCAAAAGAAATTCTCTGGCCAATAGCCAGTAAAATCTTGGCCATCCATTATTTTATCTATACTTAATTCGGATGATTTCTGTGCTTGTGCAATAGATGTATATACACTTAAAAAAATCAGATTAATTAACATTAAACTTACCCTATAAATTAGGTAATGTAATGGTCTACGCATAAATTGTGATTATTATAATTGATGAATGATTATTTAAAAATGTTTAAATTTTGTTAGCCAAATAACTGTAATTATTGAAAAAAAGCAAAAATTAGTATCTTTATACAAATTATATTTATGTTAAAAAAATGATATTTATCATTGAAATAATGATGTAATATCTGCATATTTTTGAAAATAACATTAATTATTACATTATTTGTGGAAATTTTCAAAAAAGGAAATCATTACTAAACCAATAAATTTCATTTACGATGAAGATAGGTGTACTGCGGGAAGAACACGATTCCAGGGTAGCCCTTATACCCGATATTGTTTCCAAATTTGTTAAAGATGGTGTAGACATTTTAGTCGAGAAAAAAGCTGGAGCAAAAGCTTTTTTTGATGACATGTCTTATGCCGAAGCCGGAGGGAAAATACTGGCAAAATCTGATTTAATTAAAGAATCGGATGTATTAATTAGTATAACCCCTCCTAGCGATCTCACTGAATTTAAGGGAAAAGTTTTAGTCTCATCTTTTCAACCATTTAATTCGGTTTACCCCATTGAAAAACTGGCTGAATTTAACATTCAGGCTTTCAGTATGGATATGATTCCTAGAACCACACTAGCCCAAGCAATGGACGTGCTTTCGTCTATGGCTTCGGTAGCTGGTTACAGAGCTGTATTAAAAGCAGCAGAGTTGTTGCCTAGGTATTTTCCTATGCTTACAACTGCTGCAGGTAGCATCCCTCCTTCTAAAGTTCTAATACTTGGTGCCGGTGTAGCTGGTTTGCAAGCCATTGCCACTGCTAAAAGACTTGGAGCAGTTGTAGAAGCTTTTGATACTCGCTTAGCTGCTAAAGAAGAAGTGATGAGTCTTGGTGCCAAGTTCGTAGAAGTTGAGGGTGCAAAAGATGACAAAGCTGCTGGTGGATATGCTGTTGAACAAACAGAAGAGTACAAGATTAAGCAGAAAGAGCTCATTAAAGAACACATCATTAAATCTGATGTAGTAATTACAACGGCTCAATTAAGAGGAAAACCTGCTCCAAAATTGATCACAAAAGAAATGGTGGAGTTGATGCGTCCGGGAAGTGTAGTAATAGATTTAGCTTCTTCTACAGGTGGTAACTGTGAGCTTACAGTAGACCAGCAAACTATAAAACATGGAGATATTACCATCTTTGGTAATTCTGAGTTATCCGCTGAAATGCCTATGCATGCTAGCCAATTGTATAGTAAAAACATATACAATTATGTAAGCATTCTTATCAAAGAAAAAGAATTTGCACCTGATTTCAATAATGAGATTGTTAGTGGGTCTTGCATAGTTTTTAACGGTAAAGTTTTATACGGAAATCCGGAAGAGGCTAAACTTTTAACTACAGAGTCTTCCACAGAGTCTTGAAAATTTGTATTCGAGAAGAATTTTTAGAATATAATTAACCACCATAACAACTTACAATATGATTATCGAATTTCTAAGAGAGAACCTCTTAATGCTTTATGTGCTAACTTTTGCTGTGTTTTTAGGTATGGAAATTATCTCCAAAGTGCCTACAGTACTTCATACTCCTTTAATGTCTGGAGCAAATGCCATTAGTGGTGTAGTAATTATTGGTGCCATTATCTTAATAAGACAAGCCCAACCTGACGATTACCTTGTATTAACCCTTGGTTTTCTTGGAATTGCATTGGCTATGGTGAATGTAATGGGAGGTTTTGCTGTGACAGACAGAATGCTTGACATGTTTAAGAAAAAGAAAAAATAAACTACTATACAACACATTTACAAACTTATCAACTGAAACAAAATGGATAATTGGCAAACAATTACTGATTTTCTATACCTAGTAAGTATAGTATTATTCATTATAGGTCTTAAAAAATTAAGTCATCCTGAAACTGCCAAACAAGGTAATCTTATTGCAGCTTCAGGTATGGGACTCGCAATCGTTATCTCTTTACTCACTCCAATGGAAGGCGCTTCTAACAATTATGCTTGGATAGCCGGAGGTATTGTAGTTGGTTCCGTTGTCGGATATATCGCTGCTAAGAAAATTTTAATGACAAAAATGCCAGAAATGGTGTCTCTTTTTAATGGTCTGGGTGGTGCTTGTTCAATGCTTATTGCTTTTGTAGAATTATATAACCTAGAACCCGGTACAAGTTTAGCTACGGGACAAGGCGCAACTACTCTATTTGCTTTGTTTATAGGTTCAATATCTTTTACTGGTAGTATTGTAGCTTGGGGAAAACTCGATGGCTTTTTACGCGATTCATTAGTATTACCAGCTTCTCAAATTATCAATATAGGTTTACTATTAGGTATTATTGCGCTTAATATATATGCGTCTTTATTGCCTGAAGTTAGCCTAAGCTTAATAATTATTCTATTAATAGTTTCACTGGTTTATGGAGTTACCTTTGTTACACCTATTGGCGGTGGAGATATGCCAGTAGTTATTTCATTATTAAACTCATTTACAGGGTTAGGCGCTGCTGGAGCAGGTTTAATTTACGGAAACATGGTAATGGTCACTGGAGGTATTCTAGTTGGAGCTTCTGGTACTATACTTACCGTTTTGATGTGTAAAGCAATGAACAGATCACTTATTAATGTAGTGATTGGTGGATTTGGCTCTAAAGGTGCTGCTTCTGGTAGTTCTAGAGAAGAGATTGTAAAAGAAGCTGCAGCAAACGATCTTGCTATTCAATTAAAATATGCATCTAAAGTGATGATTGTTCCGGGTTATGGAATGGCTGTTGCTCAAGCGCAACATAGTGTGCATGAGCTTGAAAAGTATTTAGAAGGTGAAGGTGTCGAAGTAAAGTATGCCATTCACCCAGTGGCTGGAAGAATGCCAGGCCATATGAACGTATTGTTGGCAGAAGCTGACGTGGATTACCCAAAACTTATGGAATTAGAAGATGCCAATAAAGATATGGAAAGTACAGATATGGTACTGGTTATTGGTGCAAATGATGTAGTAAATCCTGCAGCAAAAGAAGACCCTGCCTCTCCTATCTATGGCATGCCGATTCTTGATGTAGAAAAGGCAAAATCTGTAACTGTATTAAAAAGAGGTATGAGTGCTGGATATGCTGGAATACAAAATCAACTATTCTTTGGTGACAGAACAAAAATGCTATTTGGTGATGCTAAATCTTCTATCAATAAATTAATTGAAGAAGTTGGTAGTGTTTAACCATATTATTTAAAGCATATAAAAGCCGGGGTATTTAAATAGCTCCCGGCTTTTCTGCATTATTCCAATGCAACGATCTCAATAGTAATGCACTAAATACAACATTCGAGTATGTGGGATTTACTTCTTTATATTCTGGCACACGTAAAACTTTTAATTGATGGCGAGTAGTCTCTATTTGTTCTTTTACAGATATTACTCCAACTGATTTATTGAAAGTACTTAATGCTAAATCATACAATTCTTCTTTATCAGGTATTGCTACAAAAGCATAATTACAAAAGTTGTCCAATACATTATCAGTTTGGTATTTTACAATACTCTCTTTTGTTAGATAAATTCTTACTGCCGATATTTCTGGAATTTGAATGGTACTCTTTTCAGAAAAAGAAACAGCCAGACAGTCTGCTCTTTCAGATTTATTTTGGTTTGGCAATCTTAAGTTGATGTTATTAAAAAACTCAAACCGATATACTGGTATCTTTCTATAGGCTTGTTCAATCCAATACTGTGATCTTAAAGCATTTTTGATATTGGTAATACTAATTTCTTCAGGTGATAAGTGGTATTTGTTTATTTTTTTTAGGTCAAGATTGAATTGTTTTAAATTATTAGATTGAATGGCAAAGTTGATTTTTTTTTCATCTTCTGTATATGGAATATGAAAATCTTCGGTAGTACTCAGTTTTAATTCATCATTATTACTTTTTCTACCTCTTTCTGTTTTTCCTTTTTTTAAAGGTCTGTAAGTTTCCCATAATCTGCTAAGCTCTCTTCGTACCTTTTTACCTTCAAGCATTCTGGCTTTAATGTTCTCCATAATTTTTTCGGGTACAATGGTTCTTACTTTTTTGTAAATCTCTAATTGCTCAGGTGTAGCTAATATATTTTGCTCTTCAAGCAATTCTATTTCATCAATATCACATAATTCCATATACAGTTGCGCTGCACTTTTAATTCTCCATAGTGTAGAAGCATGCACTCTATTATTGAATGCTAGTTTTCTAATATAGCTAGAATATGATGCCTCTCGTACTTCATACAACTTATCTCTTTCTATGATTAAAAGTAAGCGAGCTGTTCTAACCCAATTTCGCCTATCATGTCGGAACAGTTCTATTAGCTCTAGCTCTATATTGTCAAGTAATTCTTTCTTTTCAAAAAATTCCATATTAACATTTTAGTTGCAACTTGCGACTAATTTAATGAATAAAAACCATAAATGCTAATTTTATAAACATTTATTTGATCAAAATATTGACAATCTAGTTTAGACTGCTACCTTTGTAAGAAATTATTCAATTGTTACTTTTTTTAACATTTTTTACTATGGATACCAACCAATTAATCGTAAGACCATATAATGTTTCTACAAATAATAGCAACTCTCCTATTAATGATGCTTATACAATAGAAATTAAGGAAGTGAAATCTAATGAATTTTTAGTTTTCCTATTGGTGTTATTGGCAATGGTATTATTTAAAATAAATCCAGAAACAGATTTAAATACATATACTCAAAGTCGTTCAAACGAAATATTAAGTTTAGACTTTAATAAAGCTTCTATAGTTAGTCCAGTTCTGGATAATTATACAACTACATTCGATCATCAAAATAAAATTTCTAACTTCTTAGAATACAAGCAACTACTCACGTCTAAATACTTAATTGAAAATGGCGTGTCTAGCACATGTTTTTTAAAAGAAAATCAATTAAATGAGCTACATAAAAGCATAGCTAAGAAGTATAGTAATCTCTTAATAAATAAAAAATCATCAGAAATTACTCAGGCTCAAATATCTTTTTTAAAAGAGGAACAATTAGGTAATGCTTCTTTTATAAAGATAGCTTTAGATATGCAGGATAAATATCATATACCAGCATCTGTATTATTAGCACAAGCAATGATTCAAACAGATTGGGGAAACAGAATGTATGCTAATAACATCTATAATTACATTGAAAATGATGAGATAAAGGAATATAAGAATTACACATTAGCATTTGAAGATTATGCTAAATCACTTTCGACAAATAGTAAATATGCTTCTTTATTTACAGGGGGAAAAGACTTTAAAAGCTGGACTGAGAAATTAGGGCAAATTCAATGCGACGATAGCCTATTTTCCTTAGAAAAGGATTGCTACAACCAGATGGAAGAACTAATAAAAACATTGCACCTAGACCTGCTTGACTATTAAGTTAAGCAGCCATTTCCTTTTGAGAAGCAACTTTAAGGTTGGGCAAATATACTTCGAAAGTCGTACCTTTTAGTTGAACTGATTTTACAGATATATCTCCTCCCATTTTCTTTACAATTTCTTGTACAATGTGTAAGCCCAGCCCAGAGCCGGGTTTTTCATTATCTGCTCTGTAGAACATCTGAAAAATATTAGGTAAATGCTCCTCAGCAATACCTTGTCCATTATCATCGATAATTACTTTTATACCTTCTCTATAATCAGTAATGTCAATATGAATATAAGGATGCTCTCTTCTGTGACTAATGTATTTAATAGAGTTAGAAATCAGATTACTAAAAACAATGTGTAATCTTTTAGAATCTGAATAAAACTCTTGGTTTATGTTAACATTAATAGTTTTCTCTATGGTTTCTGAGTAATCCATATAAGAATATTGATCTATTACATCTACAATCATTTTATCTAGATCAATCTCGTCTTTAGATAATTCTAGTCTTGCATTTCTAGAGTAATCCAGAATCTCAGAAATAAAGTTATCTAACTTGGTAAGACTTTTCTCTTGTAGATTAAAATACTGTCTTAAAACCTCAATATTTTCTTCTTTTCGCATAATCGAAATTAAGCCTATAGAAGATGCAATTGGAGACCTCAAATCGTGAGAAACACTATATACAAACTTATCTAATGCATTATTAATGCTTACAAGATCTTCATTTTTAACTTTAAGCTCTTGCTCAGACTGAGTAAGTTTTTGATTGACCGCATTTAAATGCTCTAAGTATTGCAGTAATTCTTCCTCTCCGGCTTTTAATTCTTCAGCTAACTGATCTTTTTCTGCAATTGATTCCTTTAACTCTTTATTTATATATGTAATCCTCTTATTCTTAAATGAAAGATCTTCAAAGGTTGGTTTGAAAATAAAGATTACTTCAAAAAGCAAAATTAGAATTGTAAGTCCTGCTAGGGCTAATTCTATAATTTGGAGATTATTTATTTTATCAGAAAGCATATGATGATACCTTGATATTACCAAGTCATAATCATCATTTAAAAATCGTTTTGTAGTAACCAGATTATCAAAAATTTTAGCTCTGGATTCATCATTAATATCAATCAATAATAACTTCTTAGAATAGTTAGTAAATCTATTATAGTGTGGAGTTAGTTTATTTATCAATCTCTCATTAACTTCATCTACTCCAATAGATTTATTTTCTTCATTAAAAAGTATAAAGTGATATTTATCGTAAACTGAAATGTAGTCTAAGATTTTATTTTTTTCATCGTTACTTCCAGTATAAAACTTGAGCGCCTCAACTATTTTATAAGTATACTCTTTCTGATTCTCTGCAATCTCAAGAAGATAGGCATATTCTTTTTGTACTCCTATGTGTGATTGAGTAATTACTTGTGTTCCTCCAACCAAACTTAAAACAGTAAAGACAGCCAAAACATACAGATAGCGTCTGAAGTTCTCTCTAATCTTTCCTATATATTTTAAAAATACTTTCAACACAATAAATCTAGATAATACACTGATCTAAGTAGAAATTGTAATTTTCTAAGATCACATTGAGTGCATATGTAATTTGCACTATTTGAGTATTAAACTAGAATATTGCAGTATTATTGAAAGTTATAAATTCAATTATATTACATGTTAATCAATCATAAAATAGGCTGATTCATAACAAAAAAGGTGTAATATACTACTGTAAACAATCAAATTAATTGACCAATCCCGAAAGACATTACAAAAAGTAAGCTTGTTAAAGCCATTTGTTTAAGAAAAGGATCTAGTTCTGAAGGGCTTTTTTTAGTGTATACAGCCTTTATATTTAAACCTAAGAAAGGCAACACAAGTAAGAACAAAAATTGATAGGCTGTTTGATAATGCAAAATAACATAACCAAAAGCAGTTATTAAGCCGGAGATTAAAAGAATCAGATGGTAAAATCTTGCTTTTGTAGCTCCAATTCTTACAGGTATAGACCTTTTGCCTGCCTTTTTATCAGACTCTATATCTCTAATATTATTAATATTTAATACAGCTGTAGCAAAAAAACCACAACTACTTGCCGGTAATAATATATCCCAGGTAAAACTCTCTGTGAATAGATAAAAAGTACCTGCTACTCCTACCCAACCAAAAAATATCATTACAGAAATGTCTCCTAATCCTGCATAACCATATGGCTTACTACCTGCTGTATAAGTTATTGCTGCACCAATAGACAAAACACCTAAAACAAGAAATATTAAAAAGTATAAGATTTTCTCAACACCCAAAGAATAATATAATAAACCTATTCCTGAGGCAAGAGAAAATAACACGAATAGTATCATCGCATTCTTCATGGCATTAGCAGTTATTTTGCCAGCCTGTACACTTCTAGAAGGGCCTAATCTATCTACACTATCTGCACCATGTTTAGAGTCACCGTAATCGTTGGCCAGATTAGAAAGTACCTGAAGAAAAATTGTAGTTGTAATACAGAGAGTTAAAATTATAGGATCAAAATTTCCATACGAAGCTGCCAGAAAACTCCCCATCCCTATACTTGCCAATGATAATGGCAATGTTCTAAGCCTAAAAGCTTCTATCCAATCTGCAATGCTACTTTTCATTTATCTAATTAAAATTTTATTCAAATATATAGAGAATAATTTTTTACAAATTACTATTTCTTAAAATCGTTGCTCAAATGAACTCACGCTTGGGCAAATCTACTTTTTAAGAAAGGAAATTGTTTAATCTGTTTATTCAATATATTTTTAATGTTGAAACTAAAACTCAATATGAAAAAGAAAAAGCTAATAGTTTTATCGGGTGCTGGTATTAGTGCTGAAAGTGGTATAGCAACATTTAGAGCGAGTAACGGATTATGGGAAGGACATGATGTTAACAAAGTAGCTACTTACGATGGTTGGTTAAAAGATAAAGAATTAGTGCTCAATTTCTACAACGAAAGAAGAAAAAAGGCTTTAGAAGCAGAACCAAATGAAGGCCATAAGATTCTGGCAAATTTCCAAAAATATTTTGATACTACTATTATTACCCAAAACGTAGACAACCTACACGAAAGAGCGGGCTCCAAAAATGTAATCCATTTACATGGAGAATTATTTAAGTCTCGAAGCACTGTAGACGAAAACTTAGTTTACAATATAGACGGATGGGAAATTAAACTAGGCGATAAATGTGAAAAAGGCTCTCAATTAAGACCTCATATTGTATGGTTTGGCGAGATGGTTCCAATGATGGACTTAGCTGTACAAAAAGCAATAGAAGCTGATATTTTTATAGTGGTAGGAACCTCTCTTTTAGTATATCCTGCAGCAGGTTTAATAGATTATGTACATGACGAAGTCCCCAAATACATAGTCGATCCTGAATTACCTCCAATATCTCGAAGACCAAACTTGCATCTATTTCCAGATATAGGAAGTGTAGGTCTAAAAAAGGTTTCAGAAGAAATTATACAGCATTATGCTTAATATTGTCTAGTAATTCCTCAACGTACAACAGTGAATATAATTTAATGACTCAATTTTGACAATCAATATCAGTTTATAAAGATAAAATATTAATAATCTTATAATTCTGACAAAATGTCAATCAAAGTTCTCTTATTATTAATCGCATTTTTCACAACAGTTAATTTATCAGCTCAAAAGTTGGAGAAGTTCTTTATTGATGCAGATGTATTCTTCAAAAAATGGGTTGTGGAAGGCAATATCAATTATTCAAAATTAAAATCACATTACGATGAAATTGAAAATCTTCACATTCAAATTTCAAATGCTAATTTATCTGATGCTACAGATGAAGAAAAGAAAGCATTTTACATTAATACCTACAACATTCTAGTAATTCAACAAATTACTAAACATTATCCGATTAAATCAGCGCTAGATAAAAGCGGTTTCTTCGACAAGTTTAATCATAAAATCGCCGGTGAAATGATGAGCCTAGATCGCTTAGAAAAGAAAAACCTAATTTTAAAATATAAGGATCCAAGAGTTCATTTTGCACTCGGTTGCGCAGCAATTAGTTGCCCCAAGTTGGCAAACTATGCTTATACTCCCCAAAGTATTGAACATCAGCTAACAAATAACACCCGTACTTCTTTAAATGACTCAAATATCATTTATACAGATAAAGCGCAACGGAAGTTAACCATATCTAAAATATTTGACTGGTACCATTCAGATTTTGGAAATACAAATAAAGGTGTATTGAATTTTATAAATCAATACAGAGATAAAAAAATACCCGAAAATTATTTATTGGAATTTAAGGAGTATAACTGGAAACTTAATTTAACTAGTAATTAAACATCCATAGACTCATATTTTGCTCTGTAGTTAAGGCTTTTGGTGAGTCCGAATCTTTTAAAAGATTCTTCATCATAAGCCTTAGCTGCTTCTTCTGCAGTAGAATACATCCCTAAATATATTCTTTCTCCTTTATCGTAGATTACTGCTCTAAATTTATTTCCGTCTTTAGAAACACCTCTAAACCCAGTTGTCGTTGACTGCTCTCTTCTAAGCTCTGCCATTGTTGTATATTCAATGTTATCTAATTGACAATCGAGCTTGTTTCCATTAATCATTCTTACAAATAATTTCTTTTCAGTACTAGGTGTCTGTAGAAATTGCTCAGCAAGTAACTTGTGCAGATACAAAGTGTTTATTCTACCGAATCTGGTAAACTGATACACCGCATACCCTGCAGAATGTAACCTCCATCCCTTATCAAGTCCTTGTTTCTTAAGATAAGCAAAACCTTTTCTACAAACTTTAACTTTTTTTGTAGAGTTAATCAGGTTTAAATGCATAAGATAAACATTTTAAAGATTAGATATTCTTACACTTAGTAGTAATAATTTGGAAATAATTAGCTTTACAGTTACAGATGTAACTGCATTGAGTTTTTTATAATAATTGATGATGGATAAGCCTGAAGTACAAAAAAGCGATCAGGCTTTGAGGATGATTAATAAAAGCGTTAAACAGTATGTAAATATAGCTTTATTCTGTTAAAAATTAACATTTATAAACAAAAAATAAGGCTTATAGTAAAAGTAAAACTTAAATTTTTTTAAGCCTAAGAATAAAGTATTAATATTTTTCAAAAAAATAGCCCGGTATGAAAAACATATCGGGCTATTTTTTTGAAGTAAATTTTTTACATTTTCTCTACAGGTATCACTTTAGTGTCTTTGGGTGTAGACATAATGATCATTGAGTTATACTCTGCGACCTCTGTAATTGTGCTTATCTTCTCACTAAGAACTGCTTCGAACGAAGCTAAGTCTTTAGCTACTATTCTAAGTAAAAAATTATACTCACCACTTACACTGTGGCATTCCATAACTTCATCAACTTTATTTATCTTTCCTAAAAAGGATTCCACACTTTTCTTATCAAACCTGTTGACTTTAACACTTACAAAAGAATTCACATCGAAGCCTAGTAACTGACCATTTAGCTTAGCGTGATAACTTTCTATAATTCCTGTGTTTTCTAACTTCTTAACTCTTTCTAAGGTAGGAGCTGGAGAGAGATCTATATCTTTTGAAAGTTGAGCATTCGTAATTTTCGCATGCTTTTGTAATATAGTCAGGATTTTACGGTCAGTTTGATCTAATTTAATAGATGCACTCATTTCTTTTTCTTTTAATATTAAAGACAATTGATTATTAGCTGTTTTTAACAATTACTAATATAAAAATTATTAATTGGCAATTTATAAAAAATAAAAGTATTTCAAAATTTTCAATATTAATTTATATGTATATACAATAATTTTTTTTGTTAAAAACTGTAATACAGATTTAAAAGTATAAAAAAAATACTTTTAAAGGTATTTTATAACGGTTTTTATATTGTTAACTGAGCCCTAAGAACAAAATTTAATCAATTTGACAGGTATTGTGAAATCTCTTTTAGTGAGATCTTGTTTTCGTAATACGCTTTACCAATAATTGCTGCGTAAACGCCCATTTCTTCCAACTTCTTTACATCGTCTAAACTACTTATACCACCACTAGCAAGCAATTTTATTCCAGAGAATTTTTTTAAAATGTCTTCATATATTGCAAAAGCTGGCCCTTCTAGTAATCCATCCTTTGCCACATCGCTACATTTTACATACAAAATACTTTTATTGTAGTAGTTACTGATATGCTCCATCAGATCAGTTTCCGTTTTTGTTTGCCAACCTCTTATACTAATCTTTCCATTTAGCGCATCTGCACTCAATGTTATTTTACTTCTTCCATAAGAAATAATCCAAGAAGAAAATAAATTAGGATTTTTAATAGCCAAACTCCCTACTGTAACAGACTTAGCACCGTATTCAAAAACTTTAATTATATCTCCATCTGTATTTACTCCACCTCCGAAGTTAACATTTAGATCAGTATGTCCACAAATTAAGCCCAATGCATCGTAGTTTACGACTTGTCCTTTTTTTGTGCCGTCAAGATCAATTAAATGAACATTTTTTATTCCATGATCTTCGAATTTTTTAGCAATATCAATCGGGCTTTCTTTATACTCGATTCTATTTTTATAATTACCTTGGGCAAGTCTTACTACCTTACCACCGATAATAGATATTGAAGGTATAATTTGTATCATATGTGCTGTTAATTGATTTTTATATTCCAAATATAGATAAATATGGTCTGTACTTTCTTTTTTAATTATGCTTTTTAAAAGGATTTTTTATTCTTTTGAAATTTTTGAACTATAAAAACAAATCAAATTGAATAAATGTATATTTCTCGATAGAGATGGAGTATTGAATGTAGAAAGAGGTGAATATTCATACAAGCCTGAAAATTTTATTATAGAATATAATGTACCTGAAGCTTTGGAAATCTTAAAAAAGCAAGGCTATTGTTTGGTGGTAATTACCAATCAGGCGGGTATTGCAAAAGGGCTTTATTCAGCAGAAGATGTTTTAAGATGCCACGAAACACTTCAAAACTCTTGCAAGCACATTATAGATAAATTATACTTCTCTCCTTATCATCCACACTATACAGAATCGCTTAGCAGAAAGCCAGATTCTTTGATGTTTGAGAAAGCAATTGCCAAATTTAATATCGATCCCGAAAAATCTTTTATGATTGGAGATAAGGAAAGGGACCTTATTCCAGCCAAAAAGCTCAACATTAATACAGTTTTAGTAGCTAAGAATCAAAAAGAAACAATTGCCGATTTTACTTTCGAAAATCTCTATGATTTTAGCCAGAATATTGAGCTAATTGAAAAATAAGCTTTAGATTCAAACAAATTTTTTAACTCAATTTTTTAAAATTTATGGAAGGAACTGCACTGATCATCACAAACGGATACTTTATGTTAAATGACGCTAAAACTGCTCATGGGCTGGTTAGAGGTACTGAAAGATATAAAATAGCAGGTGTTATTGATCATAAATGTGCAGGGAAAGATGCTGGTGAAGTATTAGACGGAAAACACAGAGATATCCCGGTTTTTGAATCATTAGATCACGCATTAAAAACCTTAAATTATAAGGTAGATTATGGAATTATTGGTGTGGCAACCCACGGAGGTTACTTACCAGATGAGCTACTAAAAGTAGTGAAGTTATTTCTAGAGAATGGAATTTCTATTGTAAATGGTTTACACGATTTGGTAAGCAACCGAATAGAAATGCGTGAATTGGCAGAGAGAAATGGCTGTAAAATATTTGATATAAGAAAACCTAGAACTTTTAACGAACTCCACTTCTGGACCGGAAAAATTAAAGAAGTTGTTGCACCAAAAATTGCAGTTTTAGGGACTGAATGTGCTATTGGCAAAAGAACAACTGCCAGAATGCTTACTCAGTCGACTAAAAAGTATGGTTTGAAATCAGAGATGATTTACACAGGCCAAACAGGTTGGTTACAAGGAGGAAAATATGGTTTTATATTCGATTGTACACCAAACGATTTTATCTCTGGTGAGATTGAGAATGCCATTTATAATTGCTACAAAGAAGCTAAACCAGATGTGATTTTTGTTGAGGGTCAATCTGCTTTAAGAAACCCATCTGGCCCTTGCGGTTCAGAATTCTTGCTTTCTGGTAAAATGGACGGTGTTATTTTACAGCACCAACCAACTAGGCTGTATTTCGACGATGAAGAAGAGTATGGTAAACTTCCAGAAATCGAAGAAGAAATTGCACTTATAAAAATGTATGGGGTAAAAACATTGGCAATTACGTTAAACACCTATGGCTTAGCTCCAAACGAAATAAAAGAAGTACAAAAAGAATATGCAGAAAGAACAGGTATACCTGTAATTCTACCACTTCAAGAAGGTGTAGATGAAATAACAGAATTATTGAAAAAAGTTTTTATGCTGTAAAAATTTAAGTGAAATAATCATCTAATCTTCAGCTAAATAAATTATGTTTTTAAAAAGTTACAGGGTAAATATTTTATTCAGAATTCTTCTGCTTATTCTATCAATTACCCTGTTTCTTTATTGTTTCTTTATCATACATAAACACCTTAGAGCATTTTATGTATTTGTGCTCATTTCCCTTCAATTTTTTGAGTTTTTTTATTTTACTGACAAAGTAAACAGAGACCTCAGCAACTTTATGTTGGCGGTTACAAACAACGACTTCTCAAGTCATTTTGGAGGCATTAGAGGAAACTCATTTGAAAAACTTTATAATTCCTTCAACCAGATTAGTAATAGAATGCAAGAGCTTAACAATGAGCGTGAAATGCATTTTTTACAACTACAGACTCTTATAGATCATATTGATATTGGAATTTTAAGTTTTGATAAAACGGGTGAAATTCTGCTCCTCAACCCTTTTATGAAGGAGAAAATTCTAAATAGCAAATTAGTTAGACCACGAAATATTAATGAACTCAAGAATAATATAAATAATCGTGCATCTATTTTCGACATGAAACCTGGCGAGCGAAAGCTACTGAAAATTGAGTTTCAAAATCAGTTGATGTTAGTATCATTTCAGGCTAGTGCTTTTAAGCTGAAAGACAAGTACTTTACGCTTATTTCTGCTCATGATATAAAAAGCGAGCTAGTTGGTCAGGAATTGGACTCATGGCAAAAACTCATTAGAATCCTCACCCATGAAATTATGAATTCTGTCGCACCAATTACTTCATTGTCTTCCACACTTTTAGAGATTGTTAAGCATCAAATACATTCTGATACTGTTATCCCCACTTTTCATCATAATAATTTAATTAATGGTTTATCTGCCATTGAAGATCGTGGAAATGGATTGTTAAATTTTACCGAAGCTTACAAAAACCTAACTAGGCTACCTCAGCCAATTTTCAAAAATGTTGACTGCTATAGTTTAATAAAAAGTGTAATAGCGCTGTATCAACCAGTTTTATATGAAAATGGCATCAATTTAAATTTAGAGCGAGTAGAGAAAACATTAAGCTTAACAGCAGACCCAAACTTGTTGGAACAAGTCTTTATTAATCTTCTAAATAATGCGGCAGATGCTTTACAAGGTACTGAAAACCCTGAGATTAAAGTTTCAATTTTCGAAAATGAAAATAAAAGAATTTGTTTTACAGTAGCAGATAATGCTTGCGGAATGGATACTGAGACTATGGAACAAATTTTTATTCCCTTTTATACTACTAAAGAAAGAGGTTCTGGAATTGGCTTAAGCTTTTGCCGACAAGTTATGTATTTACACAGAGGAGAAATTTTAGTAAGCTCTGCAACAGGAAAAGGCACAAAATTCACCTTAATCTTTTAACTACACCCTTACAAATACAAAATAGATATAAGCGATAAAAAACAGTAAAAAGAAAAAAGATTGCCACCTATCTAATCGCTTTAGCCTGCCAGAAAACATGCCTACAAATAACAATACAGTACCAAAAAAGAAGAAATTTAGATCAAAGTTAAATCCTTTGTTATAGGGCAACTCGTGTACAATACCAGAAACTCCCAATACAAATAAGAAATTAAACATACTGGAACCAATAACATTACCGAATGCTAAACCCGGTTGTTTTCTGTAAACTGCTATGGTCGATGTAACCAACTCTGGTAAAGAGGTAAAAGTGGCAATTATAGTTAATCCAAAAAACCTACGGGTAACTTCAAAAAAGTTAGATATACTGGTTGCTTTATCTACAATTAAATCACCACCAAAAGAAGTCGCCAATGAGCCCCCTCCTATCAACAACAATATTTTCCAAGTGGGTACAATTTTAACTTCCTTTTCTACTCTGTTTAAACCGGTACCTTTTAAATGAGCAAAGATGAATAATAGATAAAGAACAAATAAAAACAGTAGTAGCACTCCATCCAATCTTGATATTTCGTTCACATCTTTATCGAAGAACAAAGCATCATTACAAAGTACAAACACTAGAATAGAAATAACTATTAATAGAGGAATCTCCTGCCAAATAGTCCTATTGGGTAAGTTGAAAGGAATTATTAATCCAACTAACCCTAAAATTACATATAAATTAAAGATATTTGCACCAATAATTGTGGCAAATACCATATTATGAAAACCTCTATAAGAGGATACGGCATTTACCACTAATTCTGGCATTGAAGTACCAAAAGCCAGTACCGTTACTCCAACTAGCAAATCTGGAATGGCATATCTTTGTGCCAAGGCACTGGCTCCATTTATAAGAAATTGTGCTCCCTTTATAAGAAGTATAAATCCGATTATCAGGAATGAAATATCCAGTATTATCAGGCCCATAAATCTTTAGGGTAAACCCCTTGTTCTACAAGTGCTTTTAATTTTTCAACAGCAATTTCTTTGTCTTCTCTGTAAGTTACACCAAACCATTTTTCAGGCGTATCAAGTACTTTCATTTTGGCGGTACCAGAGTTAATAAGATTATTTACTACTGTTGGAATAAAATATTCAGATTTTGGAGTATTCAAATGTTCTTTAAGAAAATCTATAAACTGGCTTTTGTAATGATCCATTACAGACGGTGGAAAACCCATCATGTTCATAGATGCTACTTCATTTCCAGTTAGAGGTATGCGTTCTTCATTTTCTACATAAGCGATTTGCCCTTCTTGTTTGTTAATCTTAGTACGCTCAACAATACTTAAAAGAAAATCTTCTTCGTCTGTTTGGCAAATACCACGAGAAACACTTCCATGATCAGACAAGGTGTTATGCAATCTGTAACCAACCATACAATAATTGGTTGAAGAAAGCTCCATATTAGATAGATAATCTGCTAATGCTTTAAATGAAGCATAGCCATAAAAATCATCAGCATTAATTACTGCAAAAGGTGTATCAATAGCATCAGCAGCAACAAGAATCGCATGTCCTGTTCCCCAAGGCTTTACTCTTTCTTCTGGCAATTCAAAACCTTCAGGTAAAGCATTTAGCTCTTGCAATACATATTCAACAGAAATTTTACCTTCTAATTTCTTGATAAACATTTCCTTAAAATCTTCCTCAATTGCTTTGTTAATAACAAAAACAATTTTTCCAAAACCAGCCTGAATAGCATCATAAATAGAATAATCGATGATTGCTTCACCAGAAGGTCCGTAAGTATCCATTTGTTTAAGTCCTTTGTAGCGACTTCCCAATCCTGCCGCAAGAATCAATAAGGTAGGTTTCATCTAAAAAAATCAGTGTTGTAAAAGAAAAAAATAAATATTGAATCTATTCTTCAATGCAATTTTACAGTTTTTAGCATGAAAGCTAAGTAAAATTCATCTTTTTTATGATAAAAATACTTTCATAAATTTGGTCTACACTTTCGACCACAGCGCAGACAAACAGTAAAAAACTTTAATCTAAGCAAAATTTGCCCCATTAAGAACCTGTTCTATGTGTAACTGCTAATTTTTATAAATTAATAATCAATTCTGAATACTTTAACAGTACATAGGTTACTAAAACCAATTAAGTCTCGTTAACAAGTATCAGTTTTTACAAAAACAATTTAACCTGACATTTATGAAAACTTTTTTATCTGTTTTTTTAACATGCTTGTTTTTAAGTATTACGCTTTTAGCTCAGGAAAAACAGGAAGATCAAGCCTTAGAATACATTAAGACAGGTAATACCTTAAGAGAAGCCGCACAATACCAAAGATCAGAAGAATTTTTACTGAAAGGCCTTAATGCCATTAAAGATAAAAATAAATATTGGGAAGCTTCTGCCTATGAAAATCTAGGACTTTTGTATCGTGATCAAAGCAGAAGTGACGATGCAATTGTCAATTTTAGAAAGGCACTAAAAATTTACCAATCTTTAAGAAGTGCAACTAGTGTAAAAGCTGTAACCGCTTTGTTAGAAGGTGTTGAAGAAATTGAAAAATTATATGCAGGCATCGAGATCGGCGCAAAAGGTGTTAAACTGAGTGTTGTAGGCATTAGACTTGGTATTGATGGTCATTATCTTTTTGATATTAAAGAAGATACATCAATAAACCCAAACATTATAAGTCTGTCTGACAAAGCAATAGAAGAAGCAGTAGATGCAGTAAACGAATTTTATTCTCACATAAAAAAAGAATACAAAATTCCAGAAGACAAAGTCTTTATTGTTGCCAGTAGTGGTGTAATGACAGAAACAAAAAAGAAAGGCAAGCTGGAAGAAGTGAAGAAAAAGATTAATGATGGTGTTAAAGGCTATAGTAAGGAAATCCATTTTATCACACCAGAAGAAGAAGCTTTTTACGCAATTAAAGGATCTACACTACCAAGATACAGAGCTATATCAACCACAATAGATATTGGCAGTGGAAACACGAAAGGAGGCTTTTTAGTAGGTAAAAAACTCGATCAATTATCTCCACTTACATTTGAGTTCGGCACAGGTACTTTTGCACAGAAAATTGCTGAAAACAAAATTGAGATGTTGCAGGGTTACGATAGCGTAGCCAGATACCTTGCTAAAGAATATGTTTATCAGGATGTGAAAAAAGAACTATCTGAAAACGCTGGATTTAGAACAAGAAGAATTGTACACTTGGCTGGTGGCGCACCTTGGGCTGTTGTTACTTTAATGTATCCAGAAAAAGTAGAAGAAATGTTTGTTCAGGTATCTCCTGCTGACATAAGAAAATTCAGAATAAATGTGATGAAAGAGCATGAACTTGTTACTGCTCCTAACCTCAATTACATTACTGATGAAAATATCAGGGCAAAGGCACAGTCCGAAATTGATAGGCTAAACAAGTCTTTTACCCGAGAAGAAATGATTGCCGGTTCTATTATTCTAGATGCTTTAGTTTACCAGTTAAATAGTGATGTACCTAAGAAATTCTATTATGCAAGACTTGGTTACATTGGCTGGATTACTGGCTATATAATGGAAGCAGTTGCAAATGAATACGCCCTCTTAGACGAATAGTCTCAATCCATTTCACAAAGAATAATTTAGGTTTATGTTTTATATATTCGAGGAATTATAATTCATAAACCTAATTTTTAAATGAGAAAACACCTATTAGTAATTTTAACATTACTGACTTTACCCCTAATTAGCATTGCACAGGAAACTGTCGAAGAACTCAAAAAAGAAATTGAAACGCTAAACAATCGAGTTAGTGATTTAAGACACAGTTTTAATTCACTAGAAAAATCAATCGATGACATTTACTGGTACGACCGAGTTGGTGATGCCGCTTATGTCGACAAAGTAATTCTAACAGGTCCCAAACCCAGAGTTGAAAAAAATCCAACAGCACAGGGAGCTGGAAATCCACTAAAATTTTACACTTATATTTTTATCCCAAAAGGGATTGATACTAAAAAAAAGTACCCCCTTTTAGTATTTCCACATGGTGGAGTGCATAGTAACTTTAATACCTATTACACCCATATTATTAAAGAGTTAGTTGCTCAGAAGTACATTGTTGTAGCACCAGATTACAGAGGTAGTACTGGTTATGGCAAAGGATTTTATGAGCAAATTGATTACGGAGGGTTAGAAATTCAAGACACCAAAGCTTCTAGAGATTACATGATAGAAAACTATAGCTTTATAGATGAATCTCGCGTAGGAATAATGGGTTGGAGTCATGGAGGTTTAATTACGCTAATGAATATTTTCGAATTCCCAGAAAGTTACAAAGTGGCTTATTCTGGTGTGCCTGTTAGCGATTTAGTTGCTCGTATGGGCTATAAAACACAGCGATACAGAGAGTTGTATTCTGCAGATTACCACATTGGCAAATCCGCTTATGCAGATGTTGATGAATACCGAAAAAGATCTCCAGCATGGAATGCACATAAACTGCAAACCCCGCTTTTAATTCATACAAACACCAATGATGAAGATGTAAACGTGCTTGAAGTAGAGCATCTCATAAAATCGCTAAAAGCGGAGAACAAAAAGTTTGAATATGAGATTTACGAAGACATGCCCGGTGGCCATGCTTTTGATAGATTAGATACTAAAAAAGCAAAAGAAATCAGATTAAAAGTATATAAGTTTTTAAATGGATATTTAAAGCCAGAAAGTGGTTTTAAAACATTAGCAGAATTAGAGCAAGCTGCTTATACAGACTTTTAATCTGTTTAAACAAAGCCTTGTAATTAATTTGCGAGGCTTTGTTGCTTCTAGTATTTTGCTTTCATCTTAATGTTTAAGAATCGCTGAGATAGACTATTAGGAACTGCATAAACATTGCCATCAAAATCTGGAATCCAATTAAAAGAAATGTGATTTTCAGAACCAAACAAATTAAGCACCTCTAACCCTACCCATATAGATTCCAATTTTCTTTTATCACTTTTTTGTTTGATCTTAAATATCTTAGAAAAGCCAATATCAGACCTTACATAATCGGAACCTGACCTTAAAGAAGCTCTAAATTCTGGAGAGTCTGGTGGCCCATAAGGTAAACCAGAACCGTACAAACCACGAATATATACCCTGATGCTTGGATCATTTGGTAAGTGATCTTCAAAAAAGAGATTAAAGGTTACTCGTTGGTCAGATGGTCTTCTAATGTATCCACGATTATCACCAGGAACATCTTCTCTAGCTTGCATATAGCTCAAACTAATCCAAGATTCTGTACCGGGAATAAACTCTCCACTCAACCTAAAATCTGCCCCATATACATACGCAACTGCATCATTATTTGCATAATATCGCAATCGAACATTATCAATATCATAAGGCACCACATCCCAAAGGTTCTTATAATAAAGCTCTGTTATAAATTTAAATGGCCTAGTCCATAGGTTTAGATTCCAGTCAATTCCGAGAATAGCATGTATCGATTGTTGGGCTTTTAAGTCTCGATTGAGCTTCCCTTGAAAATCTCGGAGTTCCCGATAAAATGGTGGTTGAGAATACATACCCACGGCCGCTTTAAATACGATATCGTTTTGCCAGTAAAATGGAGAAAAAGAATATTGAATTCGTGGATTAAATACCCATTGTCCATTTACATTCCAATAACTCACTCTACCACCATAGGTTATAGAATGTGATTTACCTAACTGATGTCTGGCTTGCAAATAAGCAGACAACCTTGTTGAACCGAGTGAATTATTACTGGCAATTAACTCATCTAACTGCACATAATCGGCAGAGTCCATAAATGTATATTCATAAAGCTCATCATCTATCTGCTCGCCAGATAAGCGAAAACCTACTTCAATCGTTGTATGATTCCATAAAGCGAAAGTATTTCTATTTTCAACAGAGGTCGCAGTGGCATCTAATAAGTTTCTACCATAATGATATTGCGAGCCGAAACCTCTCACATAAATACACTCATTAAAACCATCTGAATCTGTATTGGTATTTACATCACACAAAAAATAGCCTCCTTCCACATTAATGTATTCACGCTCTCGCGTCTTCATAAATGAAGCATACACCTCACTAATTACTTTGCTACTAAATTTATGTTTTAATTTTAAACCTCCCTGAAAGGTATCGTAATTCATCTCCTCAGCACCAACATACAAAACACTTAGCCTAAAAGCCTGACCAAATGTACCAAAATTCGTAACACTTGATTCTGGTTGTAGTTCGTATCTATTTCGTGCATAAGATGTAAGAATGGATAATTCTGTATTTCCTTCTCTCTTGTTTTTGCCAGACAAATCGAAGGTGATGTAATTTTGCCAATCTGTAAAACGAGGTAAATATTGGCCATTGGTTTCGAGCGTATTTAAAAGGTATTTTGACGACTTATGCCTTAGTCCGGTAATGAACCTTATTTTTCTGTTTTTACTGCTTCCTTCCACATGAAAAGTACCACCAAGTAAACTAGCAGAGGCAGAAGCTTTAAACTCTTCAGGTTTTTTATAATCTACATTTAATACTGATGAGAGTTTATCTCCATACTTTGGTTGCCACCCTCCCGAAGAAAAGGTTACATTATCTACCATATCGGTATTTATAAAACTTAAACCTTCTTGTTGGCCTGCTCTTACTAAAAACGGTCTGTAAATCTGTATGCCGTTTACATAAACTAGGTTTTCATCAAAATTACCACCTCGCACAGCATATGAAGCTGATAGCTCATTATTACCTGTAATACCAAGACCTCCACCAGAAATTAAAGCCTGATTAAAATCGCCAAATGGTGTAGGAATCGCTTCTAGTGTTTTAGGATTTAACTCTATTGTTCCAACTTCTTCGCGGGAATTGTCAATAACTTCAGTAACTTCTACACCTTCGAGCATCACTGTATTATAGCTCAAAGTAATATTTAATTCTCTGGATTCCCCTCTATTCAGCTTTAAAGGTATAGTTCTTCTTAAAAACTCACTATGGCTAAAAATTAAACTAATGGTAGAGTCTGCAGGCAGTGTAAGGCTATATTTTCCATTGTCGTTTGAGGTAGTTCCTTTGCTAGAACCTTCAATCAAGATATTTACAAGACTCACAGGTTTACCTATTGAATCTTGAACTGTACCATAAACTTGTGTTGATTGACCTTTACATAAAAGTATACTAAAGAAAAAAAGAGGTAAAAAAGTAAGGTAAATTTTATGCATTTGGCTTATCTGATCAGAATTTTATTCCTGTATACTAATTCATTATCATTCAATTCAACCACGTATATACCCTGGCTAAGATGCGCCAAATCTAGTGATAAAGTTCCGGAATAATCAATATCAAATTGTTGGTTTATTACGATTTTGCCAGAAGTGTCTACTAATTTAATGTTAAACTGGCTATTTAATATGTCGATTGGCAAATCGATGTACAACACATCTTCTACCGGATTAGGGTAAATACTTAATTCATACTCCACTTCATCATCTACACCTGTTATAAAGTTACCAGAATAATCTATACTATTTAAAGTAGACACACCAGTGTTAGATGGGTCTAGCCAGTCTTTTAATCTATAAGTAGATGTAGTACCGTTAGATTCCCAGTCGTAAGCAATCTTACCATACATATCAAAACCACTTGTATTATTACAGCTTGATGTACCTCCAGTGAGCGTACCAACAACTTGACCTGCAACATTGAATAATGGAGCACCTGAAGAACCACCCTCAGTTACACCAAATCCATTATCTGTTTGCGTCCAGTAAACTTGCCAGTGAGTGTTTTTAATATTTGCATCTGAAGAATAAGTACTCGACTCAAGCAAAGTATTATAAGTTGAAATCTTTTTTATATCGCCTTCTGGGTGATGCATGCTTACCCCTCTATCATAAGAACCTTCAATATTGCTCCAGCCAGCAAATACAGGATTGTATTCTTCAGGAACATCGCTTTGAAGCCTTAACAATAAGAAATCTGAACCTCTTTCACCACCTCCATCATCACTGTAAGAAATTAGGTCTGCACCTGTCACATACTGTTCTGTAACATCAGAAGATGAAAAAATTCCGTTGCAATCATCAACCTCGTAATTAAAGAAGAAAATCCACTTATCGAAATTGGTTTGTGAAAGCACTTCTTCTGTTATACTATTCATACCACAGTGCATGGCTGTAAGAATATATGGAGTAAAATCTTGATTTGTATTATTCATTAAAACTCCTGAGCACCAACCAATTGCATTATTACTTCTCACCAAAATTCTAACTACTGAATGGCTAACATCTTTCCATAAGTCACCTTCCGAACAGTTCACATTTACATTACAAGAAGATGCATCTCCAAATCCCTTACGGTTATCTTCGGGTATCACATCTTTAAAAGCCAAGCCAGCAGACTCTATAATTATATTTGATTTCTCAACATCCTGCTCATCTACTTCGAGAATCATTTCTACATAATCGCCAAAAACAAAACTTGAAGAAAAAATGCCATTATGTATTTCATTATTTGTAAATGGTCCTAATTCCTGTTCTTTGTAATTACCTTTTAGAAATAGTGATGCACTTTCAGGTAACACCATATCTTTAAAATAAAAATTGATTCCCTCGACACTTTCAGAAGAAAAAGCTAGTGTACAAGATTTTTTACCTTCTTCTAAATCTTGCCAAAAACCTTCTTCGAGTAAGTCTGTTTCCAGATCAACCACAGTACCAATAGGCTCCAAAATGGCGCCTTCACCATCATTTGAAGCACTTTCGATGGAACTTGCATCTATTAATTTAACAGGAATAGTATCTGACTGAGCAAAAGCAAATTGAACTGAACAGATCAAAAGCAAAAAAGCGTAGTATTCTTTTTTTATAAGCATGGTGAAAATATATACTGAATTTGACTCTCTTTAACTTTCAATAATCAGAGAATGTCTAGTATATAAAAGGCAGTTTAAAGAGTTTTGTAATGAATTTTAATCGATTCTTTATTAAAAAAATTTAATTCGATAAGCTTAAAAAATTATTTGGACTGAAAGTAAATATTTATTTGCGACCTAAGCAATTTAAATACGAAAGATTTAATGAAATCGCATTTTATAGAATACATTTATCAGTCTATATTTGCCCAATGAAAACTTTAATAGCACCCTCACTCCTCGCTTCTGACTTTAATAATCTTTCAAAGGAAATTGAGATGATTAACGAGAGCGAAGCAGATTGGATTCACTTCGATGTAATGGATGGTCGTTTTGTTCCTAATATTTCTTTTGGTATTCCTGTTTGTGCATCGATAAATAAAATAGCCAAAAAGCCAATAGATGTGCATCTAATGATTGTTGAACCAGAAAAATATGTGAAAGATTTTAAAGACGCAGGTGCTTCTTCTATCTCTGTACATATTGAAGCTTCACCACATTTGCACAGAACAATAGGTTTAATAAAGGAGTTAGGTTGCAAAGCCGGAGTGGCCATAAATCCGCATACTACTGTTGAACAATTAGAAAATGTATTGGCTGATATTGATTTCGTAAATGTGATGACTGTAAATCCAGGATTTGGCGGTCAGAAGTTTATTAAACAAGCACTAGCTAAAATCAAAAAATTAAGGGCAATGGCTAATGAGCTTAATCCGAACTTAGGTATTGAGGTTGATGGTGGTGTTGATCTTACTAATATAAAAGAAATTAAAGATGCAGGTGCTAATATTTTTGTAGCAGGAAGTGCAGTATTTAAGGCAGAAAATCCGAAAGAAACTATATCTAAAATGAAATTAATCTAATCAATGAAGAAATTGAATACTAGCATAATACTAGCAATTTGCTCAGTAATACTTGCTATACGACCAGCACAATCACAAAATACGCAATCAGCAGAACTGGCAGTAAAAGCCTTAGAAGTACTTTCTGCTGATGATATGGAAGGTAGAAAATCAGGAACTGAAGGTAACGCCAAAGCCAGAACATATTTAATTGAAGAATTTTCAAAACTTGGTTTTGAGGTAAAGACAGATACTTTTTCTTTTAGGTCGACTCTAGAGCCAGTTCAAGGAGTGAACTTACTTATTGAAATTAAAGGGCAAAAGTATCCTGAATCTTATATCGTTATCTCTGCACACTACGATCACTTAGGCATTAAAAACGACGATATTTACAATGGTACAGATGACAATGCATCTGGATCAGCTGCACTTCTGGCAATTGCTTCAGAATTAAAAAATAAAAAAACAAAACACTCTATTATTATCGCAGCTTTCGATGCTGAAGAAATGGGTTTACAAGGAGCTAAACACTTTGTAAAACATCCTATGGTAGATCAAGAAATAATTGCGTTAAACATCAACATGGATATGGTGAGCCAGTCTGAAAAAGACGAATTGTATGCTTGTGGCACTTATCATTTTCCATTTCTTAAAGAGCCAATTGAAAATACAGCAAAGCATCATTCAGATATAAAAGTATTATTTGGACATGATTTACCAAACACTGGCCACAATGATTGGACTGGGCAATCAGATCATTATCCGTTTTATAAAGCAGAGATTCCCTTTGTTTACTTTGGTGTAGAAGATCATCCATATTACCACAAATCAACAGATACGTTCGATAAACTTACTAAAGCATTTTATATGAATGCAGTAGAATTTATCTCTGCTTTTGTATTCGATATTGATGAAAAATTTAAGTTAAAACTCAATAATTAATTTTTACAAAACCCCTAATCAAAATGAGAACTTCATACGCATTTTTACTTCTTCTACTATCATTTGCTTGTTCAGCACCTAAAAATGAAAAGATAGAAGAAGTAAAACCTGTTGAAAACAAAAGAAAAATTGTAAAATCAGAAAAAGCACCATTGCCAATTGGTCCTTATAATCAGGGTATTGTAGTTGGTAATACATTACATACTGCTGGTCAAATTGCCATTAATGCAGCTACTGGCGAAATGGTTACAGATTCTATTGAAGCTGAAGCTAGTCAAGTTCTGGACAATTTAAAATCGGTAATTGAAGAAGCTGGTTACAACATGGACGAAGTTGTTCAAACAACCATTTATATGACCGACTTAGCTGACTTCTCAAAAGTAAATGAAATCTACGGCAGCTATTTTAAAGAAGGGCAAGCACCTGCAAGAGTAACTGTACAGGTGGCTGCTATTCCAAAAAATGCACATTTAGAAATTTCTATGGTGGCTATGAAATAGTTGCGATAAAATAAGAGATATTAATCTGATACAAGGCTTTCTAAAAAGCCTTGTTCTTTTTTAAACTCAGGGCTAAGATTTAAAGACTCCAAAACCTCCATCATTTCAGTTTGTTCTAACCAAGCATATCTCCTATTAGAAATAATCACCAGAAACTTATCTGAGTTAAACTGAATCTCATTAGGAAAATCTTCATACTTTCTATTTCCGGGTTTCCGTCTTCTTAAAGTGGTAAGCCAGCCGTGGTTGCCTTGTACCTCAACAGAATCTTTATGCACTCTCCTTTGCGGATTATACACATTGCTAAAAATTGTATTAGACATTTCTCTATCAAAAATTCTAGTGCTGGCAATTTCCCATTCTCCTTTCTGATTATCGAAAAACACAAATCTGGTTTTATAATGCTTTTCTAACTTAGCACCAGTAGCACCTGGTACATCAATTAATTTGCGTAAATGCACATATGCCAAATGGCTATCTATTGGAAGTGAATCGGGTAAAATTGACATTTTCTCTGCAAAAGCCGGATAGCTAATTAAGCCATTATTACTAGCAATAGATTTAATAAAGTTATCTATATTCTCTTGAGAGCACTTTTCAGATTGTATAAAATATAAATATCTACCATTTAGGTCTGATAAAACCATATATCGATAAACTTTGCCTTGAGTTGGTTCAATATTAACTGCGAAACCTTTAAGTTCAATTGCTCCATTTACTGTTCGTGGGAGTATCTCTTCAAAATTGTATTCTCTTGTATCTTTTATCTTATCTGCAAATACTTGACTTATATCTGCCCCCAACTCATGAGAAGGTTTTAGTGCAAAAACATCAATTTTAAATTCTACACCAATTAATTCATCAAAATAAACAGCCTCAATTAAAGCATCTGAAGAGTTAATTAAAGCTGGAGGATAAACTCCTCTAGGCATATCAAATTGATTCGTTCTAAGCGAAGTTCTTTTGAGTACATCAATACTGTCTGATGGTTGAACAGCCTTTACATCTAAAATTGAGTAAGCTTCGCTATAAGGTGCTTTTTTCATTAAATCTACCAAAGCAACTTTGTAAGCATTTGAAGTAAGCGAATCTGGCAGAGGCATGGGCTTATATTTTTCAACATAATTTACCAAGTTCTGGCTCAACTGATTATAGTTTACAATATCCAGATATAGAAAACTAAAAGAATCTTCAAACTTTATTCTTCCAGCTATAGCAGATTCGAGGGTTTTATAAGAACCTGTTAAAAGCATGTACCAAGTACCTGTTGCAGGATCTTTTACTTCTGCCAAATAGCCCTCGATACCCATTTTTTTAATTCTTTCAAAAGAATTCCATGCAGTTTCAAGACTTCTGTATTGATCTATAATTATGGCATAGGGTTTATCCTTACTAAATTGCTCAACATCTTTATTGCAAGAACTCAGATAGAAGAATAAAAACAATATGCTAAGAAGCTTGGTTAATTTCATTTTAAATAATTTTCAGAAAGTAAAATTTACCTTAAATTGTCTCCAAAGTTACAATATCTGCAAAATTTGGTCATATAGCCTTCTTTTTAAAGTTAAATTTTATATTGGTTTGTTGCAAGAAGGCATACTTTAAGAAGTAGTTTTAAATATGGAGAAAAACTTAATACATGATGTAATAATAGTTGGCGCTGGTATTTCTGGCCTTTATGCAGCTTATATGCTTAAAAATGAAGGTTACAGTGTAAAAGTAGTAGAAGCCGGGCCAACTTATGGAGGAAGAATAAAAAGTTTAACTGGTTTTTCTCAAAGCCCAATAGAATTGGGTGCTGAGTTTATTCATGGAAAATATACAGTACTCTACGAATTACTAGAATACTTTGAAGAAGAACTAATAGAAATTAAAGGGAAGAATTATGTTTGGTTCAAAAATGAATTATTAGCTGAAAATAAAGCAGCCGAAGATGCACAAATAGAAAGGGTATTTGATTTTCTTGATAATTCTTGGCGATACAGAGGATTAGATAAAACAGCACAAGAATATCTCTCTAATAGACCTTTTCCTGATTCTGTAAGGCAATTACTAGAAGTTTTTGCTATGGAATATGGTACTTCTAATGATAAAATAGGCATGAGAAGTCTTGCTTTAAATGAATCTAACTGGGTAGCAGGTGACCAACATTTCAAATTAAAATCTCCTTTGTTAAGTATTCTTAGGGAATTTTTAGAAAGTTTAGATCACGACATTCAATATAACTCTCCAGTAACTGCAATTGACTATCAAACAGAGGAGGTTAAAGTTCAGACCGAAAAAGGTGAAAGCTTCATTTGTAAAAAGCTGATTTGCACCATTCCTCTTACTATGTTAAAGAAAGGTATGATCAAATTCACACCTGAATTGTCTACAGCAAAGAAAGAAGCAATTGAGGTATTGGGAATGGATGCAGGGGTAAAAGTCTTTTTGAAATTTAAAGAGCGATTTTGGAAGAAAAACATGTGGGAATTATTCGGCACCAAAAGCAGCCCACTGTATTATAATCTATTTCCCGGAACTCAAAGTGACGAAAATGTATTAGTCGCGTATATGATGGGGAAATATGCAGAACAATTTATTGAAAAAGGTAACAAAGGAATTGACGAACTCGTAATAGAACTGGATAATATTTTTGGCGATAAACAAGCTACAACGCATTTAGAAAATAGCTTGATTATGAATTGGAAAAATGAAAAATATATAGAAGGTGCTTATTCGTTTGATACTCCTTTTTCAGAAGGAAAAAGGGAAGATTTAGCTAAAACAATTAATAATCGCATATTTTTTGGTGGTGAAGCAACTAACTTCACTGGGCATTCATCAACTTTGCATGGAGCTATGGAAACGGCTGAAAGATGTTTTCAAGAAATTAAAACTATACTTAAACCCGAGAAACCTGTGTAATAATTTAAGCTTAATTTTTTAGAATTAACATTTGCTTAAAACTTGCAGCAATTATTGTAAAATAGAGAAATGACTTTTTAAATCACTTAATCTTATATTTGCAGTAATAATAGGACTAACCATTAACTTTATTAATTCTAACAATTAAATTCAATCATTAAAAAAATCGACTTTTTCTCTTTTGAAAGAGCAGACTTAAAATTAATCGATTATGAAACGCATTTTTGCTTTTATTTTATTATTGTTTACGATTTCTATAACACAAGCTCAAGATTATTTTGTAGCGCATATAAAAGGTGATATTGAAGTTAAGGGAACCAACAAAAAAGTAGCTGTTGGTGATCAGTTAAATAAAACCGATGAGTTAAGATTCTTAACTCAAGATGCTAATGCTGTTGTAATGACCATGGAAGGAAAAAGAATGGTATTAAACGGCAAAGAAACTAAGAAAAACAACGATGGTGAATTTATAAGTTTTGTACAAGATGTGGTATTGCCACTTAGCTCAAATATTCAATTAAGCACAAGAGGTGGTGACCCAAACAACATCCAAGACTTTAAAACCTTCTTCGGCGAAGAAAAATATGTAATTATTGGCGATGAGTTAAAAGTGAAACCAGACCCAGGAGTTTTTCCAATAGATAATGGCTGGTCTTTTATTTATAGATACGAAACTGGTTCTCGTCCTGTAAATAAAATTGTTGCTAATCAAGGTGCTGAGATTGTATTAGACAGAAAACAACTTTACAAAACAAAAGGTGTAGTTGTAGATCCTGAAAAGTCTTATCCTGTAAAGCTGTTCTATTTCAATAGCAATAATAAGGATGCAAAAGAACTTGTTACTTTCCATCCAGTGTTTGTTGACGAAAACACACTAACTGTTGAGCTAAAATCGGTTGCCACATTTTTGGAAAACAACAATGTAATGAAAGGTCGAGAACTGATGGATGAACTATACAAGTTTGTACTAGATGTTCATGGTCCAATAAACAAAAGCATTTTCTTTGACTGGCTCAATTCGAAAGAGTTGATAACTAGAGGATAAAAAATATTTGAAACGGCAACTAATAACTAATTAGTTGCCGTTATTTTTTTATTTGAACCATAATCCTAATTTTTTTGACACCAATTTTCCAAGAAAAGCGAAATACATATGTTCGAATTGGCTTGTCTATAGGTCACGGTGTATTTCTAATTATTGCCACCCTAATTTACCTTTCCATAACATTTACGCTAGACGATGAGATTATTCTTATTCAGTTAACAGCTGCAGTAAAAAATAAACTGTTAGGTCAGAAAAAAAGACCAGATAAAGACAGACTGCTGTTAGTAAATGTGAGTTGGGATAAAAAATTAATTCCAAGAATAGATTCAACTGGCACTCCAATAGGTAATCAAGCAATTACTAATAGAGCATCCATCGCAAAGTTGCTTCAGGCAATGAACCAAAAGCCTGACAACCACGAGTTTCTCCTGATAGATGTTAACTTTCTCGACGATTCACCAGACGATTCTCTTTTAGAAGCCGAGTTACTAAAAGTAAAAAACTGTTTGGTTTCTTACCACAAGGATGTAAAAGGGAAACCATTATATCCTGTAGTAAAAGCCCCGCTTGGCTTATCAGATATGCAGGTTGATGATGAAGATCGAGATTTGGTGTTGAAATACCATTTAATTCAAGGAGATTCTTTAAAGACTACTCCCCTTTTAATGTATGAAAAAATTCATGATGCGAAATTCGAAGAAGGATTCCTTTATGATAAATTAGATGGCAAGAAGATTTTCAATTCATTTATTATTGATTATCCGGTAGATCAATACGACATATTCAAAAGGGATATGTACAATTATTTATATCTCAATGAAATGGTGATGGCATCACCGTCTTTCATTCAGGCAATGACAAAGGATAAAATTGTTATTGTCGGTGATTTTGAAGATCGAGATATACATAATACCATTTATGGTAAAACACCGGGGCCACTCATTCTACTAAATGCATTTCTTGCTTTAGAAAATGGTGATAATCTAGTTTCTATTTATTTTATTTTATTACTGCTTGTTGCTTACTCTTTAATTTCTTACAAGGCTATTACAGTAAACGACCCAGTAACTATGTGGGTAAAAAGGAAATTTAAAGAATATAACTTCATTATAGAATTTGCCGCAGATGTTACTTTCTACCTAATCTATTTCGGTATTATTTCTATCATTTCTTATATGTCTTTTGGTGTGCACTTAACCATTTTGTTTTTGTCTTTCTACATGCACTTTCTTGAAGTTGGCTTGGTAGCACTAGACGAAAGAAAAAAGGAGAAAGCTTTAGCGAAAGCTAATGCTGCTACTAATGAGACCGAAGTAAAAAAAGAAGATTAAAAATTCTAAAGATATAATTTATGGCAATCCAGCTTTTCTCCTTTTTAGAAAAGTTTGCAATAGAAGAGCTGGATGCTGCTGTAAATCTACCTGCACATAACTGATATTATTTTCCAGCATACTGGTTTCAGCATTTTTAATAAATGCATTCATTCTTTCCAGATACTTTTCTTTGTATTTCTTGGGGTTCACTTCTAGCAGCTCACCTGTTTCCAAGTCTTGGAAAGTAGAAGTATTTCCAAAATCGAAAGTCAATTCTTTTTTGCCCAAAACATGAAACAACATCACTTCATTTCCAGCAGCGGCAACGTTTTTAAGCAATTGAGTTATCTCAGAATCATTTTCATACAAATCGGAAAAGCAGATTACCAACCCTTTATTTCTACTACCTAAAAAAACATTATCTGTTTGCTCTGGCCATTTTTTCATGCCTTGCACCTGATGCAATTCATGCAAAAAATGCATAAAAAATCCAGTTGACTGCTTTGGTGGAAGTTGTACTAATTCCATTTCATTTAAAGCAAACAGGCTAATTAAATCTCCTTGTTTTTTAGCCATATATGCCAAACAAGCTATAATCGCTTTAGAAAAAGCCAATTTGCTCAAATTGTTTTCTTCGTATTTCATAGATGCAGATGCATCTAGAATAAAAGTACTGGTTACATTAGTTTCCGTTTCAGACTCTTTAATGTAATACCTGCTTGTTCTGGCTAAAAGCTTCCAGTCTAGTTGTCTTAAATCGTCTCCAGGTTGGTAAGACTTATACTGACTAAACTCCTGCCCTTGCCCAGCGCGTAAATTTCTGTTAGCACCAGCCAGAAATCCTTCTACAGTTTTTCTGGCTAGTAACTCCAAACCTTCCACCGAATTGATCAACTCAGGGTCCAGATAGTTTTCCATATTTAAGCTTTTATTTCTTGCAGTATGGCACTGGTTATTTCATCTGTATTTTTTCCAGAAGCTTCCGCTTTAAAGTTCATCAACATTCTATGACGCAATACAGGATAAGCTACTTTCTCAATATCATTAGGTGTAACAGCAAATCTGCCATCGAGTAAAGCAGCAGCTTTTGCAGTTAACATCATTGCCTGCCCAGCTCTAGGGCCAGCTCCCCATTGCACCCAAGATTTCACCATGTCTACCGAAGTAGTTTGCGGGCGGGTTGCTCTTACAATTCTGTTCACTCTCGAAATAAGCGTATCATTTACAGGCACTTCTCTTACAAGCTGTTGAACTGCTGCAATTTCTTCACCGGTAATTACACTTTCAACCTTAGTTTTTTTGCTACCAGTAGTACTAGAAAGTATTGTAAATTCGTCTTGCTCCTCAGGATAACCTAATTGAATATAAAATAGAAACCTGTCTAATTGAGCTTCTGGTAATGGAAAAGTACCAGATTGTTCAACTGGGTTCTGGGTAGCTAGAATGAAAAATGGTTTTTCTAATGAATAAGTCTTACCACCGTAAGTTACTTCATATTCTTGCATGGCTTCTAGCAAAGCAGCCTGCGTTTTTGGAGGAGTTCTGTTTATCTCATCGGCCAAAATGATGTTGGCGAATATTGGTCCGTGGTTGAATTTAAAAAACTTCTTCCCAGAAGTAATATCTTCTTCTAATACTTCGGTACCAGTAATATCTGCTGGCATTAAGTCTGGCGTAAACTGAATTCTTTTAAAATTGAGATGCACTGCTTCAGACAGTGTTCTAATCATAAGGGTTTTAGCTAAACCCGGAACACCTTCTAGTAAGGCATGGCCACCTGCCATAAAGCAGATTAATAATTGATCAATTATATCTTCCTGCCCGATAATTACTTTTTGTATTTCAGCTTTTAGTGCGTGTATTTTGCCTATTAGCTGATGAACATCTTTTTCTGTCATTGAAAATTGTAGCTGTTTGAATGTTTAATTTGTTACAAATAAGCACTTAAGCTGTAAGTGCATATAAAATGATATTTATGCCAAATCGAGTATTATCTCTTGCCATCCATCTTTTATTTCGATGGTCGTAATCCCATTCGCACCCATAATCTTTGTTACTGTAAAGCACGCAAATTCGTCCATCTACTTCAATGGCTTTAAGGTAGTCATGTACGAGATCATCTCCCCAACCATTTAATTCTACAGAGGTATTTGGTGGGCCATCTTCAAACTCAAAGAAGCAATTGTAAATCTTGTGGTTATTAGGAATCTTCTTTAAAGCATTATCGCCAAAAATCTCAATCATTTCTGCTTCAAAAGATTTGGCAAAAAGTCCGTCTATATCGTGGTTGCAATCGTCGACAAAAATGAAACCGCCATTTTCTACATACTTCTTAAAATTGGCTTTTTCTTTTTGGTCAAACTCCACCAATTTATGTCCACTCAAATAGCAAAAAGGTGCATTAAATAACTCATCGCTCCCAAGTGGAACAACATTCTCTTTGGTATCTACAGGAATGGTTGTATACTCCACTACCGAATTTAACAAGTTAGAAGGCATACGCTGATCAGTATTCCAATCTCCAGAATTGTATTGTAACCTGGTAAAGAAAAAACTATTACCAGCCTTCAATTTTGTGGCAGCAAAATGGAAATCACTTTCTAATTCTTTAGAAAACTTCTTATAGTTCAGGTTATACTGATTGATTTTTCCCTCCATACATTTCTTCTTTACAACTTCATTGCAACAAATGAAAAAGCCGCCTTGTTCTTCAAAGGCGGCCTGAATAGCATTTTACTTGTTAAATCGCATCAGATAAGCTACTGAATGTAAAGTCTCTGATTTTCATTACAGGTACGAAGTCGCCATTTACTCTGTATTGCTTACCTAATTTTTCAAGGTTGTTAAGCATAATCACAGGACTTTCGTTAAACCTGAAGTTTTTCAATGGATATTTAATTTCACCATCTTCGATATAAAAAGTACCATCTCTTGTAAGACCTGTGTATAGTAAGGTTTGTGGGTCTACTGTTCTGATATACCACATTCTAGTAACAAGAATACCTTTCTTAGTATCCTTTATCATTTCTTCTATGGTGTCGGTACCACCCGCCATAATGAAAGTTCTACTAGATGGTACTGGCTCAACACCTTTTTCTTGTGCCCAATATCTTGAGTAGAAAAGGTTTTTAACCACGCCATCTTTAATCAAGTCCATTTTTTTGATTGGCATACCATCGTTAGACCAAGTAGAAGAAGGTACTTCTGGATGCAAAGGATCGATGTAGAGATTTACTCTTTCATCAAACATCTTCTCTCCTAATCTATTCTTGCCTTTTTCTCCTTTCTTGCTCATAAAGCTTCTTCCTTCATCAGCAGCTCTTGCACCCATATTTCTTACCATATTACCGATAAGCTGAGATGATGCTGCTGGCTCAAGAATTACTGTGTATTTACCCGGCTCAATTGCTCTTGGATTTCTAGAAGCCAACGATTTTTTAATCGCAATTGAAGATGCTTCAGCAGCATCGAACTTAGTTACATCATTAAAATCGCGAGTAACCCATCCAGAACCAGTACCATCGTTACTTCGCATGGTAACTGTAAAATCTACATTAGAAGACTTACTGTAAGCGAACAAACCTTTAGAGTTCATCATTGATGAAAACCCATAAGAATCGCTTAAAAAACCAGCAGCAGTTACATCCTGCTCTTTTGCCGGCTTTATACTTACCGCAGCTACTTCAGCTCTGTATTCAGGAGTAATATCAGCAGTTGCCTGCACATATTCTTCTGAAGTTTGATATTCTTGAGGTTCTAAAACACCCATATACTCTGGGTTCTCAGGAGCTAGCTTTGCTAATTCCTCAGCACGCTGAACTACCTTTTTTAGAGACTCATCATCAAATTCGTTTATTGAGGCAGTACCCACTTGTTTTCCAAATGCAGCTTGTACAACTAAACTGGTGTTAGCTTCCATACCACTGGTAGATACCGTATTTCTAGCGTAACGGATGTTACCTCCCGCATTACCTCTAAGGTTGGCTTCGCATTCGTCTGCAGTAGAGAATCCGATCACCTTTTCCAAAATGCTTTTAGCTTCTTCTTTTGAAAATATAGCCATTGAATATTTTTGTTATTATTGAACGATAATCAATTATATTTTTCTTTCAGTGTTGATGACATTCACATTGTCGAATCTTGTTGTAGATGAACCATGTGATACTGCACTAGACTGAGAAGGTTGTCCTTTACCATCGAAGAAAGAACCACCAAGTCTGTAGTCAGACTCATCGCAAACAGCGCTACAAGAATTCCAGAATTCCTGCGTATTTGACTGATAAGCCACATCTCTAAGCTGGCCTTTTATTTCACCTTCTTTGATTTCGAAAAATGCTTGTCCACCAAACTGGAAGTTGTAACGTTGTTGGTCGATTGAGAAAGAACCATCTCCAATAATGTAAATACCTCTTTCTACATCTTTAATCATTTCTTGAACTGACAATGGGTCTTTACCAGGAGCAAGAGACACATTCGCCATACGTTGGAACTGCACAGAACTCCAGCTATCAGCATAGCAACATCCATGAGATTCTTCCTCTCCGATGATGTGCGCTTGATCTCTAATTGCTTGATAATTTACAAGAACACCATCTTTTACCAAATCCCATTTTTTACATGGAACACCTTCATCATCATAACCAACAGCACCTAAAGAGTTCTTTTGAGTTTTATCGGCAATTAGATTCACCTTATCGCTTCCGTATTCAAAAGTCTTACTTTGCCACTTATCCAATGTAGCGAAACTAGTTCCAGCAAAGTTGGCTTCGTAACCTAATACCCTGTCGAGTTCTAGTGGGTGCCCTACAGATTCGTGAATGGTTAACCACAAGTGGCTTGGGTCTAATACCAAAGTATATTTACCCGGATCTACAGACTTCGCTGTAAGACTGTCTCTAGCTTGCTTAGCAGCAAATATGGCATCTTCTTCAATATCGTAAGAGTTACCATAAAGAGTCATTCCAGATGGAGATAATGTTTTATCCTCTTTAATACCATCCATGTATTCGAAGCCCATTCCCATTGGTGAGCTTAAAGATTGTCTATTTTTAAACTTACCTGTTTTTTCATCAACACAAGTAATGTTAAAGTTGGGCCATATTCTGTGAACATCCTGATCGATATAACTACCATCAGTAGATGCAAAATACTTTTGTTCATTCACAAGAAACATCATTGAGCTGATATAATTTGCACCAGCATCCATCGCTTTTGCATTGGCATTTAGCAAAATATCAACTTTATCTTTTACAGGAACTTCAAAAGCATTTTTTGTAATAGGTGCTTTCCAAGCAACTTCTCCTTGAGATTTTACTGGAGCAAGTTGTACTGGTTCATCTTGATATTTTGAGTTTGCTTTTGCAATGGCAGCAGCTTGTTTTGCCGCTTTTGCAATTCCTTCTCTTGAAACATCATTACTAGAAGCAAAACCCCATGTTCCATCTACAATCACTCTTATTCCCACACCAAAAGATTCAGTATTTACTATATTTTGAACCTTGTTCTCACGAGTAATTACAAATTGATTGAGGTATCTTCCGATTCTTACATCCGAATAAGATGCTCCCATGTCTTTTGCTGCATTTAAAGCAACATCAGCCAATTCTTTTTTGAGCAACTGATCCATTCCGGGTGAGTAAGTATCTAGTGGCACATCTTTACCATTCATCTGGAAAGGCAAAAACATAGCTCCGGCACCAAGACCGGCCAATCGGGTAAAGTCTCTTCTATTCATAGGCAATTAAAATTTACAAATTATATTTTTCTTGCTGTGTTAATCACGTTTACATCGTCGAAGCGAGCAGTGGCACTTCCATGCGAAACTGCGCTTACTTGTGATGGCTGACCTTTACCGTCGAAAAATGATCCGAACAGGCGATAGTCACTTTCATCACAAACTTTTGAACATGAATTCCAGAATTCTTGTGTGTTCGATTGGTAGGCTACATCGTTGAGCATGCCAGTAATTTCTCCGTTTTTGATCTCATAAAAAAGCTGACCTCCAAACTGGAAATTATAGCGCTGCTGATCTATTGAATAAGAACCTCTTCCGGCAATATAAATACCTCTGTCTACATTTTTAATCATTTCTGCAACAGAGTAAGGTTCTTTTCCTGGTGCTAGTGAAACATTGGGCATTCTTTGGAATTGAACTGAATTCCAGCTATCTGCATAGCAGCAACCATGAGATTCTTCTTCGCCAATAATATGGGCTTGATCTCTAATTGCTTGATAATTTACAAGAACACCTTCTTTAATTAAATCCCATTTCTTTGTTTTTACTCCTTCGTCATCAAAACCAACTGCACCTAAAGAAAATGGCTGTGTTTTATCTGCAAAAATATTTACTTCTTTACTTCCGTATTCGAAAGATTTACTCTCCCATTTATCTAAAGTAGCGAAACTAGTTCCTGCATAGTTAGCTTCGTAACCTAATACACGGTCTAGTTCCAATGGGTGGCCAACAGACTCATGTATGGTAAGCCCAAGGTGGTTTGGCTCTAATACTAAACTATATTTACCCGGATCTACAGATTTTGCTCCGAGCATAGCTTTAGCTTGTTTGGCAGCAGCTACAGCATCTTCAACTATATCATAAGAATGTTTGTAAAGTACAATTCCTTCAGGTCCAATTACTTTATCTTCTGCTTTTGGTTGCAGATATTCATAACCCATTCCTAAAGGTGCACTTAGTGCATTTCTGGTTTTAAAGCCATCTTCACCAATAGCTGTTACTGTAAAGGTTGGCCATATTCTATGTACATCTTGATCGATATAGCTACCTTCTGTAGATGCAAAGTACTTTTGCTCGTTTACCAAAAATAGGTTTGAATTGATAAAGCTTGCTCCGGCCTCCATCGCCTTTGTATTGGCTTCTATCAATAAATCGGCTTTATCTTTTATTGGAACTTCAAATGCATTTTGCTTGATAGGTGCTTTCCAACTTTGTTCGCCATAAGACTTTACAGGAACCAGATTTACAGGTTCTTTCTGGATTTTAGCATTTGCTTTTGCTATTAATACAGCTTGTTCAGCAGCCTTCTTTATTCCCTCAGGGGTTACATCGTTGGTTGAAGCAAATCCCCAAGTTCCATCTGCAATCACTCTGATTCCCAAACCATAAGACTCCGTATTTACAATATTTTGCACTTTGTCTTCACGAGTAAAAAGGTATTGATTGAGGTATCTTCCAATTCGGATATCTGCATAGGAAGCCCCTTTGGAAGTAGCTGCATTTAAACCGATGTCTGCTAAGCTTTTGTTTCTTGCAACATCCATTTTCCGTAACATTTCGCTAGGATGCACAGATTTGCTAAAGGCTGGTAAAGGTGCAATCATTGCTCCCATTCCTAAACCTGCTAGTTGCACAAAATTTCTTCTGTTCAAAACGTAAATTTTTGTGGTTAAAATTCAGTTTTAAAAAACTGATTGCTAGTAATTTAGTCAAATAACAAGAAGATAATTAAGTATAAGGTGATTGTTGTAGTTTTTATAGTTTACTCATCATAAACTGTTCTTAGATAATTAATGATTTCTTAAAGCTAAAAAACAATCTTCAAATTATCATATTTTTTCTAAGAAAAATGATGGTGATTTTACGCTAAGTTCTTTTATCAAAATTATTTACCACTCAGAAGTAGAATTGCGCATTTATCACAGAAAATTTTTAAAGTATTCAATCTTATTTACTCCTATTCAATATTGATATTGAAGCTTTTACGAGCGCTGACTACGAGCGAATCTTAACATTATTCGCTTTAAGCTGTTGAAAATATATAGCCTATTTTTTTAATAGAAGTATTAACTGAACAATTAACATAAAATCCTATGAAAACTTTAACCAGTATTTTTTTACTACTATCAACTTTTTCTGTTTTCGGACAGTCAATCCAAAGAAATGAAATTGATGAGGGAACCAACACTCGAGTAATTACCACCAGTCCTTGGGATGGTGAAAAGCCAGAAACAGATCAACCAAGTATTTATCCGTCTTTTAAATATATTAAAACCGACAATGGAAGAGTACTTTATTTTCTTTCTTTTAAAATTCTAAATGTAGATAATATCGGATGTTTGAGAGAAAAAAACGGACAAGCTTTAATTCACTTTGCAAATGGCGAAGAAATGCTATTAAGACAGCAATCTGATACAAACTGTGATTATGGTGATTATAAAGTAAGTTACTATCTGGTAAGTACCGAGGTTGCTAAAGACCCTAGCTGGGCAGAAAAAATGGAAGAACATTATCACCAATTGCTCAGCGATAAAATTGAGGCCATCACTATTAAAGGTTCTAAAGATATTTACAGATTTGACTTACAAGGTGAGCAACAAAATCTGGTTGCCCAACATGCAGAAACTTTAAAAGAGGCTATACAAGAGACAAAATAATTATCGCCATTGAATCTTGAGAAACTTTTTGTTCTTCTTAAAATTATCAGGAACTACATTTAATATAGCCTGTCGCAATCGTTCCATCAATAATTCTCTTGCGAAGCTTTGATGTACCACAATACTTACTTCTCTGGCAGGCTGTGGTTCCGAAAATCTCCTTAAGAAAGGATCATCAATTTT